>CAKVEY010000114.1 GCA_934746185.1 uncultured Clostridia bacterium | reverse complement strand
CATTAGAAGATAATGACGATGTTCAAGAAGTTTTCCATAATGTAAATATTTAACTAAAAAAATGTAAACTAAAAAAACTTATGAGTAAAAGTTAATATATTTATTAAGTTAAACTAAACAATTATATTTCTATGCTCGTGAGGTAATATGTACATTTTATCGCAAATTTTAGTTGTACTGTCGGATTTATTATTTATGGTGTCAATGTTAAATAAAAAGAAGAAAAATATAGTCTTCTTTTTAATTGTTTCAACTATCCTATTTGCTGCTCATTATTTGTGTTTAGGTGGCTATACAGGGGCAGGAGTAGAGTGCATAGAAATTGTATTTCTAATTTCAATGTATTTGTTAGAGAAAAAAGATAAATTGCAGTACAATATTTATTTATCAATAATTACAATAATTGTAACAATAATCGTATCAATATTAACTTGGAATACTTGGATTTCAGTTTTTCCTATGCTTGCAATGATAATATATTTATTTTCAATGATGTTTACTAATGTTATTATTGTTAAATTGGGGTCTTTTATAAGACTAACATTAAACGGAGTATATTTATTGTTAATTAAATCATATTTCGGGGCAGTATTGACTGTTGCAATATTAATTTGCACAATTATTGGAATAGTAAATGATTATAAACTAAAACAAACAAATCAAATAGATAATAATGAAAACATAACTCAATCAAAAGTGCAATAGCACTTTTTTTAATTAAAAAAGAGTGATTAATCACTCTTTAAATTCTTTCGTTATCGTCTAATCCTAAAAGATAATCGGAACTTTCATTTAATGCTTTGCAAATGCTTACTAATGTCTGCATACTTGGTTCTCTCGTTCCTAAACAAAATTTATTAATCAATGCTTGCGAACAATGAATTTCTTTTGCTAATTTGTTTTGCGACATATTTTTATATTCCAAAGTCTTCTTCAATCTTTCACTAAATATACTCATAATTAAATTTTACCTAAAATTTTTAAAAATATTATTGACATAATACTTAGAGTATTATATAATGTTACAGGGTGGAGTATGACGCTATATAGATTTAAGTATGAAAAAATATTATTAGAAATAGAAAGAGGTTTTTTGTGCAAAAAATTGTTTTGTCACGTTTTAAAAATCACGGAAGACGAGTTGTACGATTTTTTATATAATAAGCACGATTTTGATTTAAAATTAGTGCAGATTATAATTGAAGAAACAACTTATACGTTAGATGAATTGTTTGAAAAAGTATAAATAAAGTGGTGAACCACTTTTTTTATTTGACTTTTTTTTAATATTATATATAATATAATTATGATAATTTTAGGAATAGACCCAGGCTATGCTATTGTTGGTTATGGCGTTATAGAAAAAATTGGATTTCAAACTAGATGTATAGATTATGGAGCAATTACAACAGATAAAGATACAGATTTTCCTACAAGGTTAGTTCAAATTGCTGATGGATTAGAATATTTAATTGAAAAATATAAACCAGAATGTTTAGCAATAGAAGAATTATTCTTTCAAAATAACCAAAAAACAGCAATCAATGTTGCAA
>CAKVEY010000113.1 GCA_934746185.1 uncultured Clostridia bacterium | reverse complement strand
GAATAGGCAGACGCAAGGGACTTAAAATCCCTCGAGAGCAATCTCGTACCGGTTCAAGTCCGGTCCCCGGCACCATAAAAAACCCGAACCACTGTAAAAGTGAGTTTGGGTTTTTTACTAATGAATACTTTAAATTATATATAAAATTGGAGATAAATAATGAAAAATATAATAATTGTGGATATGCAAAAAGGTTTTATAAATGACAATAATAAACATTTAGTTGATAAAATAAATACATATTTAACATCTCATAAATTCGATAATATATTTTTCACAATGTATTAATAACAATGAAAGTCCTTATATTAAAATTTTAAATTGGAATGGTATGATAAAAATTGACGAACAAAAATTCATCGTCAATGTTCCAAAACAAGCAAAAATTTTAACAAAAAATTGTTATGGTATTTCTCAAAATGATATGGAGTTAATTATATGTCAGGAAAAGTAGAATTATTTAATCAAAACAAATTAAGAATAGCCTTAACAAATGCTTGCAATTTATCTTGTTTTTATTGTCATAATGAAGGTCAAAAAATTGGTTGTAAAAGACAATTTTTAAGTTATGAATACATAAAACAAATGGTTGAATTTATTATTAAAAATAATGTCAAGGTTGATTTTATCAATATTACTGGCGGCGAACCAACGCTTCATAAGGACTTAATTAAAATAATTGATGAATTAAAAAAACTAAATTGCAAAATAAGGTTAAATACAAATGCAACATTATTGACAAAGGAAAAAATAGACGAATTAAAAGCACATGGCGTCTATTCTCTAAAAATTGGAATTGATTCCATTTTCGCAAAACAATCTAAACCAAATGTGTTAACAAATAAAGCAAGTTTAGATCAAATCCTTGAAAACATAAAATATGCAAGCAAGATTATGGGAGTTGTGTTAAACACCGTAGTAACAAAATTCAATTATAAAGATATAGACAAACTTATTCAGTTTACAAGAGATAGTGGAATTAATAGAATTAAAATAATTAAGTTAAACGATACTGATAGTAGAAACTTAAATCTAAGAGATGATATAGCAGACGACTTCAAAACAAATCAAGCAGAATCAAATTGGTATTATTATATTTTTACCAAATATGTAACCTTGGCAACAAAAACTATAAACAATCCGCACAAAGGGAGAACTGATTTATACTTTGATGACAACTTTGAAATTAGGTTTTGTGATGATATTTGCACTCACGGTGCTTGCGGAAATATGTATACGGAAATCAATGCAAATGGCGACATATTAATTTGTCAAAGAAGAAATATATCAGCGCCAGTTGACTTCACAAAAAGTTATAATGAAGTCGCAACAAAAATTAAAAGTGCAAATTCAATGATGTGTAACTCATTAACTAAAACATACAAACTAAGAGATGAAAAATATAATCATATATAAAACATTAATTCAATTATCTTTTTTAATTAAAATTATTTACTAAATTAAATTTGTGTGATATACTACCTTCGTTTTAGGGCGTCATAGCCATTTTGCAGAGATGGTCGAGCGGTTTAAGGCACACGCTTGGAAAGCGTGCGAACTGTAACAAGTTCCGAAGGTTCGAATCCTATTCTCTGCACCATAAAAAACCCGAACCACTGTAAAAGTGAGTTTGGGTTTTTTACTAATGAATACTTTAAATTATATATAAAA
>CAKVEY010000112.1 GCA_934746185.1 uncultured Clostridia bacterium | reverse complement strand
TCCCATTCCGAACACAGAAGTCAAGCCTAAATGTGCCGAAAATACTTGCGGGTTACCCTGCTGGGAAGATAGGTTGTTGCCAGATTTAATATAAATTCCTCTTTAGCTCAGTTGGTAGAGCGCTCGGCTGTTAACCGATAGGTCGTTGGTTCGAGTCCAACAAGAGGAGCCAAAAAAAAGATTTGTAAATTAAACTTACAAATCTTTTTTTATGATTAAAAACAATAAAATTATATAAAATTAATAGCAATATACAAATAAAAAGAACCGATAATAATTAGTTATCGGTTCAGATAGCTTAAAAAAAGCCATAAAGTCATTAAGATTGCATCTTTAGATATTTGTTCTTAGTAGCTTGACCACCACGAATATGACGTTCAGCTTTATTCTTATCAAGTCTCATTCGTGAAATTGGATTAGGACTAACTTTTGCAATATACTCATAAACAGTACTTTTAGAGATAAAAAAAACTTTAGCAGTTTCCCGTACAGTTGTATCATGTGTATTGAAGTAATTAACTACTTCATTAACAAAATTCATATCGCGCATAACTACCTCCAAGCTAAAACAAATTATTATAAAAACGATACAACACTATAATATTACAAAAATAAAAATATATAACAAAAAGATTATGAAAAAGCAATAAAATTATATATAAAACATTGTATTTTTATAAAAAAATATATATAATAGAATAACAAAAAATAATAAAGGTGATAAAATTGAACAATAACAAAATAGGAATTTTTGACTCAGGAATTGGTGGAGTGACAGTATTAAAAGAAATAATAAAAGTTTTACCAAATGAAGATATATATTATTTTAGTGATTCAAAAAACAATCCATATGGCGATAAAACAGATAAAGAAATATTAGAAATTTGTAATAACATTGTAGAAATATTATTAAAAGAAAATTGTAAGGCAATAGTAATTGCATGTAATACAGCAAGTGCTAAGGCTGCTACAAAATTAAGAGAAAAATATGCAGATATACCAATAATAGCAATAGAACCTGCATATAAAATGGTTTATGACTTTGCATATGATAAAAAAACATTGGTAATGGCTACAAAAGGAACAATAGAAAGTGAAAAATTCCATAAATTATACAATAAATATAATAACCATAATACTGAATTGCTAGAATGTATTGGACTAGCAGATATAATAGAAGAAGGGAACGAACAAAAAATAAAAGAATATTTAAAAGAAAATCTTTCCGAATATAAGGGAGATGTTAAAAATGTAGTTTTAGGGTGCACACATTATCCTTTAATTGAACAAAAAATAAAAGAAGTATTAGGAGATGTAGAATTCTTTAATGGGGCAGCTAGTTTATCAAAACATTTAAAAGATATTTTAATAGAAAAGAATTTAATTAACGATAAAAGAGAAGAGGGAATTATAGAATTTGTAGACTCAAGTAATTTAATACAAAAAAGAGAAAGATTTTATAAATATTTAAAAAACTTATATAGAATGTAGAATATTCTATATAAGTTTTTTATTAATCAACTTTTAATAATGAAAAAATTATTTTCATCTTTACTTCCGATCAATTTGTAACCCAATAATTTATATATCTTTTTTACTGTGCGGATATTATCATCAGTATTAGGGTAAACCTTCAAAATTTCTGGAAAATTTTCAGTTTCTATGTTCTTATACAGAGATTCTAAAAGTTCCAATTTTGTTGGATTGTTCTCAAATGTCTTCCG
>CAKVEY010000111.1 GCA_934746185.1 uncultured Clostridia bacterium | reverse complement strand
GAATTATAGTATATTCTGTCACATATTCACTATGTTCATTTCCATCGGAATCAATATTTAAAGGCTCGTCTAAACTTACTTCCCGTTTTAGTTTAACAGTCTTTCGCAAATGCATTAAAATTTCGTTTTCTATACATCTAGAAGCAAAAGTCGCAAGTTTTATGTTTTTATCTAAATTAAAACCATTAATCGCCTTAATTAAACCAATTGAGCCAACTGACACTAAATCTTCTAAACTTTCCCCAGTATTATCAAAACGCTTTGCAATATAAACAACTAATCTTAAATTATGTTCAATCAATTTACTTTTTGCGTTTTCTCGCCTATCTTTATATTCTTCACCCACTAAGTTTAATTCGTTCGCATAGAAATTTTCTTCTTCTATTGAAAGTGGATTAGGTAAAGCTTCATTTTGACAAAGATAATAGATTAAATCATCATCTAAACAAAAATCAAAATTAAATAATTTTTTTAAAACTTTTTTAAATAAAAATGGAATTTTCATAATTTCTCCTATAAAGGTTTTGAATTTAATAAGGCATTATAACCTAAGTCGTTTATAAAATTTTTAAGAGTTAGTCCAATAATTGCGTTATCTATTATATTCACTTTATTTTCTAAATATATCTCTAATTTTTGAACTTCTAAAACTAAAATTTTGTTTTTGTTGTTTCCAATACTTGTCGTTTCAACAATATGAACATTATTAAAATATTTATTGATTTTTGTTTCTTTGTTTAAAATAATATCCGTTATTGAAATTTGTTTTAAAACATTTTTTAAACTATAAAAATTGACTATTGTAATAGGTTTTCCTGTTAGTTTGTCAACTAAGGTATTTCCACTATCTAAAAAGCCTAAAATCTCATCTTTTTCATCGTTATTTTCAACAACAACTTTATAAACAAAATTGTTAATTTTTTTTCTCGAATAAAAGTTTTTAAAAATGTTTTTAATTATAATAAAAATAAAGAAAATTATTACAACAATTACACCTAATGGCAAAGAATATGTAGAGTAATTATTTATTTTAAAACTTTTATCAAAACTCATTAAAATAAATAGACACGCACCACCAAACACAAAAGTTAAAAGTAAAAAAGTTAAATAATAAAGCAAATATTCTTTTAATTTTGTAAACCTTTTTAAAATGATAACCATAACTAAACTAAGCAAAATTTTAATTAAACTATTAATTATTAAATTAAACCGAAATAACGGCAAAATTAAGGCAACAACACTTCCAAGCAAACTTGCTAGCACTATATTAATTTTCTTAAATTTAGCCCTTAAAATTGCCCTTAAAGAAAAAATTATAAATAGATTAATTATAAAATTATCAATTAAAACCTGTTCTATATAAATTACCATTTACAAAAACATTTTAAAATAAATTAACGCAATAAAAAAAAGAAAAAAACTCGTAAAAAGAGTTTTTTTGTGTTATTCAACTATACTACCCTATCTACCCATAAATAATAAAGCAATTAAATTATTTTAATTTTAAAATTATTTATTGTTTTAAAATTTTAAAGATAAGACAACAACTTGCAATAAAATTGCAAAACTTCAATTACACGTTAGAGCAAACTTAACTTTTTCGTGTAACTACAAACTTAAATTTATCTTCACTTTGAAATAAATACAAAATTAAATTTTTAATCTTTTGCAAAAACTTAACTTAAAAACAACATTTAATATTAATCAAATTTAGTAGTATTAATGTATAAAATATTTTAAAGCGAATAAAAAACCTCGAACGAATGTTCGAGGTTTAATATACTAACTAGGAATTCGTACTTTTCTTGCAATTCCACCTTAAACTAACTTAAACGTTAGTTTGTCGATTTAGGCTTTTTCTTCATCTCTTTAAAAGGAGGTGATCCAGCTGCACCTTCCGATACCGCTACC
>CAKVEY010000110.1 GCA_934746185.1 uncultured Clostridia bacterium | reverse complement strand
ACATTATTATTAACAGGATGTACAAGTGCGGATACAGTTAGTGAAAACATAAGTAGAGAGAGTGATGAATTTAAAGTAAAAAGAAGAATCACGTTTGTAAATTTAAGAACTGGTGATTATTTATTTATGATGACAGGTAAATGTTCAATACAAGGTGGAAGCGGTAGTTTAAATGGAGAGTTAGCAGTAGTTTGCAGAGTCGGAGAAGATAAGTATCAAAAACACATGTTATATTTAGCCGAAGAAACAACCTATGTGATAGAACAATTAGAAGATGTAGATGTATCAAGATACGATTACGAATTTGTGTTCAGACCAGAAGCAATAATTCCTATTGAAATAAAAACACAGATTGATGATTAATTGAAACTAATCAAGATAAAAAAGGTTCGGTTTATAAAAAGAAAATATAAAGGAGATGATAATTAATGGGAAGTAGAAAATTTATTGAAAATTGTAAGTTAGAAGTAAAAAAATATGCAAAGGAGCACTTAGATAAAAGCGATGTTATACCCGACTTTGAAGTATTTGTAGTATGGTATTCAAAAACACTTCAAAATCATAAAGCATTATTGAGTACTACATTGCTTGATGGTATGTATTATGAATTAACATATAATGGTGATAAAAAAGAAGTCTATTTTGATGGTGATGGAGAATTTTATCAAGAGAGTATTACAAAACAATCATTTATAGATAATATAAAATCAATAGTAACACACGAGCAAATGGAACAAATGGCTTATAAGGTGGGAGAGTAAAGATGAGTGAACATTTAAAGTTACAAATTGCAGTATTGATAAAAAATACAATTTCTTTAACATTATGGGTTGTGTTGGCAATAGCATTTAATAAATGGTGGATAGCATTATTTAGTATATTATTTTTAACTTTTATTGAAAAAGAAAATAAAAAGGAGATGATAATTAATGGGAAGTAGAAAATTTATTGAAAATTGTAAGTTAGAACTAAAAAAATAGATTAGGAGATGATAAAGAATGGAAAGCAAAGATTGGGAACTATTGAAACAATGTCTTGAACTAGCTAAACAAGGTATAGATCTAGAAAAGTTATTTGAAGATATGAAACCTCTTTTTAAAGTTGCTGAAGAAATAATGACACTAGCTTTAAAGAATTATAATTTTATTAATTGTGGGAGGCAAAAAAATAAGTATAACTTATATAGTAAAACATATTGAAATTGACTAAAAAACGAAATTAAAAAGCAATGCAAGTTTTTAATCTAATAACTTATATAATTATATGTAAAATAAAGAAAAAAATATATAAACTGTGAATATTAAAAACTTGTCAGTTTTAGGGGTTATGTAAAATTTTATTTCCAAGAGAAGAATAAGAGAGTTTGTAGGTTATTGATATTATGAGAGGAATAATAAAATGAGATTAATAGAAAATAAATTAACCTTAGCAGATTATGCTTTTATTGTTTTATTGATTCTGATATTATTAACAATTTTAGAAAATTTAAGAAAAAGAAAAAGTATAACTAATATAGTTTATAATGCTTTAGTATTAGTGTTATTTATATTTTTATCTATTTGGTTAAAAAATATGTGGTTAGTATTATTTGCATTATTGTTTTGTAATTATTCAAAGGAGCCTAAAAATGAATAAAATTGAAAAAGAATATTCTGATTTAAAAGATAAAATTAAAAGTGATTATATATTAAAAAAAGAAGTATCATCATTTATTATTAGTGAATTGGTAAAACTAAAAATTATTAAACCTAATTTAGATCCTTTTTATGCAACTAAGAATTTATTAAAGAACATTTTGAAATTAGATAAATCAATTAATAATTATGAACAAGAAATTAAGAGATTAAAGAAAGCTAAAAATAAAATTGATTCTCCTAAGTTTAAGACTTCTAATATTGAATCTAATTTTGGAACACCTACAAAT
>CAKVEY010000109.1 GCA_934746185.1 uncultured Clostridia bacterium | reverse complement strand
TTCTAGGGTTGCTTGTAAAATTATATATTTTTCTTTTTGGAATTTGCTGTTTCTATATGAAAACTTACATTCTTCATTTGTGAATTCATATATGTTTCCATCATAGTCCATTGCAGTAACTTTTTTTAATATATCTTTTATTTCTTTTCCATGTGCACCAGCATTCATTATTACTGCTCCACCTATTGTTCCTGGAATTCCAGAAAGTTCTTCAAATCCTGCAATTTCTTCTTTTAATAATTTTTGCGCTAATAGTCCTACTGGAACACCAGCATCTACATCTATTTTTTCTTTATTGTCTGCTATATTTTCTATTTTTATATTTTTAAAATTTAGCTTTGCAGTAATTCCTCTTATTCCTTTGTCTGTAACTAGTATGTTACTACCATTTCCAATAATTGTTAGTGGTATTTTATTTTCTTTACTTAATTTTAGTATTTCTTTTAATTCTTCTATATTATCTACTTTTATAAAAACATCTGCTGGTCCACCTATTTTAAATGATGTATGTTTTGCCATTGGTTCATTATAATATAGATTCTCTTTATTTAATTTTGAGTTTTCTAAAATTTCTTTAATATTCAAATTTACACTTCCTATCTCAAGTTTTAAATTTATTTTGCATATGTATATAAAACTCTTCCAGCTTTTGTAACTTTTAGTGTTTTGTTTATTACTTCTCCTGTTTTATAATTTACTATAAATGTGTCTGTTTCTTTTTCTATTCCTAGCTCATTTAAATCTGCTGTTGATAGTTCTTTGTAATCTTTTTCGTTTCCTCTTAATTCAATTTTTATTTCTGTTATTAGATTTCGAAGTTCTGTAGGGTCTACTGTCGTTCCTGGTAGTTCTTCTAGTTCTTCTTTTGTTATATCTGCTTTTGTTTTTCTTTCTAGCAAAGCATGTTGCACCATTTCTAATTGTGATATTGCTCTGCTTTCGTTTGTTTCGTCTATTCCTCTTATTACTCCTGTTACTGATATTCCTGCTAGAATTAGTAGGATTATTATTGTTATTACTAAGGCTACCATTGTTATTCCTTTATTTTTTCTTAGGTTCATTTTTTCTCTCCTTTTATTTTATTATAAATGATAGTATTAATATATCATTTTTTTAGTAAAATTACAATGTCTACAGTTGAATTAATTAAATTTTTATAGTATAATATAAATGTATGGAAAAGATTGGAGATGGTTTTTATGTGGCAATTTTGGCTAATCGTTGCCGGACTATTTTTTGTAGGTGAGATTTTCACTTTAGGATTTTTAATTTTTTGGTTTGGAATCGGTGCCTTATTTGCAATGATAGTTAGTTTTTTTACTACAAATATAATCATTCAAACTACTGTATTTCTAATAACTTCAACTATTTTTATACTAGCAACTAAGCCTTTAGTAAAAAAGTTTGTTGATGTTAAAAAAACAAATACTAATGTATTTTCCATAATTGGTAAAAAAGCTTTAGTTATAAAAGATATAGACCCTATTCACTCTTCTGGTCAAATAAAATTGAATGGTGAAGTTTGGTCTGCTGAAACTGAAAATGATGAAATTATTAAAGAAGGTTCAGAAGTTGAAGTTTTAAAAATTAATGGTGTTAAAGCTATTGTAAAACTTGTTGACTCTGAAAAAGTAGAGTCCAAAATTTAATTTAGTTTTTTATATTACTTAATATTTTTAAGTGTTAAAATAAATATAGTTTATAAGGAGGATTTAATTATGGTATTTTTATTAATTTTATTAGCTATTATTTTAGTTATAGCATTCAAATCAATAAAAGTCGTTAAACAATCTGAGGTTTATATAATTGAAAGATTAGGTAAATTTTATAAAGTTGCTGATGCAGGTCTTACAATTATAATTCCATTTTTTGATCATGTTAGAAGTGTTGTTAGTTTAAAACAACAAACAATGGATGTTCCACCTCAAGGAGTTA
>CAKVEY010000108.1 GCA_934746185.1 uncultured Clostridia bacterium | reverse complement strand
GGAAAATGATTTTGCTTACCCAATGTGGTTTGAAGATTATAGGACAAATTCGTTTGGTCAATTAGTTAATCAAATTGGAAATATAGATAAAATTTTATTAGAAAAAAATGATGCAAAACAAAAAGTTATAAGAATAAAACTTTTAGACACAAATTGTGAAGATGTGCTAATTACAGTTAACGATAAAAATCAAATGATTGGTTATGAAAACAATAATGTAATTACAGTTGATAATTATTTTTTAAATCAAAATCGACATTTACAATCAATAAAAATGAAAAAAGTAGAAAGAGTTGGCGATAGCTTTTTAAGTAAGCACAACAATGTAACAGAAGTTGATTTACCAAATTTAAAATTAGTAGGTGATGATTTTTTAAATAACGCTGAAAATTTAACCGAAATAAGTTTACCAAATGTTAAATTTGTAGGTGGGTATTTTTTAGCTTTTGCAAAAAACTTAGCAAAAATAGATATGCCACAATTAGAAAAAGTAGGTAGTATGTTTTTGTTAAATAATAGTGAATTGACCGAAATAAGTTTTCCTAATTTAAAAACTATAAATGAAATGTTTATTGATGAAAATAAAAAAATAAAAGTTGTAGATTTGCCTAAAGTAACAAGAGTCGGTTGGGGATTTTTGTACAAAAACCAAGAAGCAACAACAATAAATATGCCACAAGTAGAGAGTGTTGGAGATTTATTTTTGCAAGATAATATTATGCTAAAAGAACTAAATTTACCAAATTTAAAAGTTATAGGCAATGATTTTTTAAAATCTTGTCGAACCTTAAACGAAATAAATATACCAAATGTTGAACGAATAGGTGATTTATTTTTACGAGCAAATAGAGATTTAAGAAAATTAAATTTACCAAATGTTAAAAAAGTTGGTGATTATTTTTTATATTTTAACAATCATTTAAGTGAGTTGAACTTACCGAATGTTGAAAAAATAGGTGATTATTTTATGAGCCATAATCTTAAATTTTGTGATTATCCTTGTAGAGTAATGGAAAAAAACGGCGAAATGCTAACATTTTAATTTAAAAACAATTTAGTTTAAAAACTATAAAACTTAATTAAAAATTAAAAGATTAAAAATTTATATAATAATATTAATAATTTTTATAAAAATAATTGACAAAGCCTTATTTTTGTGGCATAATTAACCTAGTACCACATAAAATGGGCTTTTTTAAGTAGGCTTTTAAAAAGTTTCGCCTTTATTTAGTGAGTTTTAGCAAGGAGGAGTTTATAATGTTTTGTATAGTAGAAGCTGGTGGAAAACAATATAAAGTTTCTGTTGGAGAATCTTTCAATGTAGAAAAAATTGATGCTAATGTAAACGATAATGTTGAATTAAAAGTATTAATGCTAGTTGATGGCGAAAAAATAGAAACAGGTAATCCTTATTTAACAAAAACAGCAAAATGTGAAGTAGTTAAACAAGGCAAAGAACCAAAAGTTATTGTTATTCGTTATAAAGCAAAAAAGAATGTTAAAAAACGTCAAGGTCATCGTCAACCTTTCACAACTTTAAAATTAGTAGAAGTTAAATAATGACGAATATAGAATTAATTTATAACGATAATAACAAAATAGAAAAAGTTACAGTAAGTGGCCATGCAAATTATAGTATGGATAACGACATTGTTTGTGCTAGTGTTTCAACTTTAACTCAAACAGCAATTTTAGGTTTAGTTAAGGTGGTGGGGCTAGATATAAACTATGATGTTGAAGATGGCTTTTTAACTTTTGATATTCCACAAGATTTGTCTTATGAAGACGGACTTATGGTAGATGCAATTATGCAGACTATGAAAGAAGGTTTGCTCGATATTCAATCGGGTTATAAAAATTTTGTTAAATTGGAGGAAAAATACAATGTTTATTAATTTGCAATTGTTCGCTCACCACAAAGGTGGCGGTAGCACTA
>CAKVEY010000107.1 GCA_934746185.1 uncultured Clostridia bacterium | reverse complement strand
ATTGATGTGTTATTTTTTTGTCCTTTTTTAGTTAAGTTTCTAGCTTAATATAAAATAGGAGGAAAACAAATGAAAAAAAATCCAGGAATAACATTAATAGCATTAATAATAACTATTATAATTTTATTGATATTAGCAGGAATAGGAATATCCTTATTAACTCAAACAGGATTATTTGAAAATGCAAAACAAGCAAAAAATGTAACTGAAAATGCACAAAAAGATGAAAATGCTATTTTACTAAGTTATGAAAACAAAATAAGTGAAGTAGGAAATGTAATTAGTGGAAGTAGAGATACTGTAACTATTACTCAAGAAGAATATAATAAATTAAAAAATGCTAATACATATTCAGAAGATGAAATTGAAATTGGAACTTGGATAAATGGTAAAAAAATATATAGAAAAACAATTACAGGTTCAACTTTACCATCCAATGGAACAACTTTAATTTCAAATGTTGATAGTGTGGTAAATGCTTATGGAGAACAACTTTGGAATAATACAATATGGTACCATTTTCCATATCTTAGCATAATTCGTTGGGAATTATATAATACAGATAATACTTTGCGAGCACAAATATCAGATACTAATAATACAACAGCCTATAAGTGGACTTTTGAATATATAAAAAAAGTTGAATAACTTATATAAATGAAAAAAATACATCTTAGACTATACTTTTTAAGTATTGATCTAAAATGTATTTTTTTATTTTGTAAGCTCAATAATATTGCTCATAATCTCTTCAGTAACTTTATCTAAAACTTCCTTATCTTTACTACCCTTATATTCACTAAAATCTAAAGGCTTTCCATAAGTAATAGTAATCTTTCTGTTACCTTTTTCTCCGCCTTTTATTCCACATGGTACAACTGGTGCACCGCTTCTTACTGCAAAAAAAGCTGCTCCATCTTTAACTTTTTCTCCCTTAGCTAAACCATTTCTAGTTCCTTCTGGAAACAAAGCTAAACAATCTCCATTTTTTAAAGTTTTCAAAGATTCTTTAAGTGCTATAACCTCTTTCGAATCTCTTTTTACTAGAATAGAATCAAATACGTAGCCTAAATATGCTAAAAATTTATTTTTAGTTAATTCTTCTTTTGCTAAAAATCTAGTATACCTTCCTGTTGTAACTTCTATTAAAGGTGGATCTAAAAAGCTTCTATGGTTTCCACATATAATCACTTGTCCTTCCTTTGGTATATTTTCTTTTCCTATTACTTCAAATCTATATACTACTTTACAATAAATCCAAATTGCTCCTTTAACTATTCCTCTATTTATTATTTTAAAAATATCTTTCATTTTATTCTCCTCTCTGTGGAACATAAACATTTTTAACTACGACTTCAAATTCTTCCACATTCATCGCTGTTAATTTTTCAATTTCTTTTTTAGCCTTAATTTTAAATTGTTTTATTCCATCTATTAAATTAAAACCATACACAACTGTAACTTCCATATATAATTTAGCGCCTTCTCCAAAGTTGTCTACTCTTATTTTTTGAATTTTATATATTCCTGGAGTCTTTGAAGCTAAATATTCTAAAATTTGTCTAAATACTGTATCAGATATCGTAAAATTCCCCATATAACTAAATGTTGGTCTAATTATTGATTTTTCTGATATATATGGTTGTTGTCCTTTTCCTTTTGTTTTAAATATTTGCAATGGGTCTAGTAAATACCCTGAAAAGTCTTTTTTTATTTCAAATGTTGGGACTGGTATAACATGTTTTCCTTCTGTTACTCTAATCCTTCTTGCAGTTTCCATTTCTTCTTGTGTGGCAACATCTGATATATATGTT
Organism: uncultured Clostridia bacterium; assembly: GCA_934746185.1. GTDB lineage: Bacteria > Bacillota > Clostridia > Christensenellales > UBA1242 > UBA7868. The sequence goes on along the minus strand of CAKVEY010000107.1, from coordinate 128 downwards.
ATTTCTGATATTTCTGGTAATCCTAAATTAGCTGCTATTTTTTCTACCATTCCATCAGATGTTCCTAATATTAAAATACTATCTGGTTTATATTTTTTTAATGCTTTTATTATTTCTTCTTTTTCTTC
>CAKVEY010000106.1 GCA_934746185.1 uncultured Clostridia bacterium | reverse complement strand
CCTCGATAGCTCAGTCGGTAGAGCAGAGGACTGAAAATCCTCGTGTCGGTGGTTCGATTCCGCCTCGAGGCACCATAATTGGTGAAATTTATAAGAGAGTAGTAGTAACTACTTTTTTTTATTTTTATATGTATTTGTTATATTTCGGCAAAATAAGGGTTTATCTCTTATTTTTTTTATTTAAAAAGGTTTTAAAATGTTTGCATAAGGAGCAATTATGGAAATTAAAACACGAGTTTATAAAAATGCTTTGTATGTTATTTTAAATGGAGAACTAGACGAACATTCTAGTAGTTATGTAAGAGAAACATTAGATAAAATTTTAGATAAAGAAATATATAATCAAGTAATTGTCGATTTAAGTGAGCTTGAATTTATGGATTCTACTGGAATTGGCGTTATGATAGGAAGATACAAAAAATTAAAAGCCGAAGAAAAACCTATGTATTTAACTAATCCAAATAAACACATAGATAAAATTTTTGAAATGACAGGGCTATATAAAATTATGCCTAAACTTGTGTAAGGAGAGATTATGAAAATATTAAATGAAATGACTTTAACTATTAAAGCAATTAGTGAAAACGAGAGTTTTGCTCGTAGTTGTGTAAGTGCTTTCTGCGTTGGTGCTAATTTAAGTTTAGATGAATTAACCGAAATAAAAACAGCCGTAAGTGAAGCAGTTACTAATTCTGTTGTCCACGCTTATCCTAATTCTATCGGCGATATTAAAATAAATGCCAAAAGAACCGAAGACAGAATATACATATCAATAACCGATTATGGCATTGGTATAGAAGATATAGAAAGGGCCAGAGAACCATTTTTTACCACAAAAGGTGATGAAGAACGCTCTGGTATGGGGTTTACAGTTATGGAAAGTTTTATGGATAAAATTGATGTTAAAAAGAATAAGAATGGTGGGATAACAGTTTATTTAGAAAAGTACTTAAATAATTCAAGATTAAATGCACTAGGAGTTTAGTTGTTAGACCAAAGCACCACTCTTGAACTAATTAGTAAAGCACAAAGTGGAGATAAAAATGCGAAAGAAGAATTAATAAATAATAATTCGCCATTAATAAAAAGTATCATCAAATTTTATAAAAACAAAGGAATTGAGTATGATGATTTATATCAACTAGGAAGTTTAGGATTTGTTAAAGCAATAAACAATTTTAAACCCGAATTTAATGTAAAATTTTCTACTTATGCAGTACCAATGATAGCAGGCGAAATCAAGCGTTTTTTGCGTGATGATGGTAGCATAAAGGTGTCTAGGGCTTTAAAAACTTTATATATACAAATTAATAAGTTTATTAATAACTATAAGTTAAAAAACAATGAAAGTCCAAGCGTAAGTTTAATTGCCAAAGAATTTAACATAGAAGAAAGCGAAGTAATGTTCGCCTTAGATAGTTCAAGGGCAGTTATAAGTTTAAACGAGCAAGTTGATGACGGAAATAGCAAAAGTCGAACCTTAGTTGACACAATTGCAGAAGAAGACAATAGCGAAAAAATGTTAGATAAAATTGTTTTAAAAGGAATTATAAAAAACTTAAACGAAAGAGATAAAAAGATAATTTATTTAAGATATTATTTAGATAAAACTCAAAGCGAAGTTGCAAAAAAATTAAATGTAAGTCAAGTTCAAGTGAGTAGGTTAGAACTTAAAATTTTAGAAAAAATAAAACAACGTTTTAAAAGTTAATTTTATTTTTTATGATAAATTTTATCTAATAAAATTGAAAAGTTTAGTGCTAATTTATAAATAAAAAAGTGTTAGTTATTACTAGCACTTTTATTTTCTAATAAATCATCATTTTCGTTAGTTATTTGTTTAATTTCATTGTTGTTTTCAATTAATCTTTCAATTTTTTCTTCTATTTTATTTTCATATTTGTGGTCATATTCATTTTCTGTTTCGTTTTTAAAATTTTTTAATTCTATGGCGTTTTCAGGAGTATTAATT
>CAKVEY010000105.1 GCA_934746185.1 uncultured Clostridia bacterium | reverse complement strand
TTAAAAGTTTAACACCAACTCAACAAGTTATTAAAATTGTTAATGAAGAATTAACCACATTAATGGGTAGTGTAAATCAAAAACTAAATTCTAGTTCAACTCCACCAACAATAATTATGATGTGTGGTCTTCAAGGTGCTGGTAAAACAACAACAACTGGTAAACTTGCGTTTAACCTTAAAAAACAAGGCAAAAAGGTTTTAACAGTAGGGCTTGATATTTATCGACCAGCAGCAATAAATCAATTAAAAGTTGTAAGTGCTAACGCAGGCGTAGAATGTTTTGAAAGGGGAACTCAAAATCCAGTAAAAACAGCAAAAGAAGCAAAAGAATATGCTTTAAAACACGGCTTTGATACTTTAATTTTAGACACGGCAGGACGACTTCAAATTAATGAAGAACTAATGGACGAACTACTTAAAATTAAAAAAGAAGTTAATCCTTGCGAAATTTTACTAACAGTAGATTCTATGACTGGTCAAGAAGCAGTGAATGTAGCAAAAGCGTTTGACGAAAAACTTGATATTACAGGCGTAGTTTTAACAAAACTAGATGGTGATACTCGTGGTGGTGCAGCACTTTCTATTAAAGCGATTGTAAATAAACCTATTAAATTTTGTGCAGTAGGTGAAAAAATTGGCGATTTAGAACCTTTTTATCCTGACCGAATGGCTTCAAGAATTTTAGGAATGGGCGATGTTTTAAGTTTAATAGAAAAAGCACAGGAAGCAGTTAGTGAAGAAGAAGCAAAAAAATTAGAAGAAAAATTTAGAAAAAATAAGTTCGATTTTGAAGATTACTTAGTTCAATTTGAAAATCTTAAAAAAATGGGCTCTTTAAAAGATATTTTGGCTATGATACCAGGAATGTCTTCTAAAATGAAAATGATTGACCAAATAGATGAAAAACAAATTGTAAAAAATAAAGCAATTATTCAAAGTATGACGATAGAAGAAAGACGCAACCCAGAATTAATAAAGGGTAGCAGGCGTAAAAGAATTTGCGAAGGTAGTGGAACAACTATTCAAGAAGTTAATCAACTATTAAAGCAGTTTGAACAAACTAAGGAAATGATGAAACAAATGAATGGTAAAAAAGGTTTTAAATTTCCGTTTTAAATTCGATTAATTTTTTAAAAAAATTAATATATACACAATAAAAAGGAGAAAAATTTTTATGGCAGTTAAAATTAGATTAACAAGATTAGGAGATAAAAAATCACCATTTTACAGAGTGGTAGTTGCAGATTCTCGTTATCCTCGTGATGGTAGATTTATCGAAGTTCTTGGTACTTACAATCCATTAAAAGAACCAGTTGAAGTTAAAATCAATAACGATTTAGCAAAAGAATGGATTAAAAAAGGTGCTCAACCTACTGACACAGCAAGAGCAATTCTTGTTAAAAGTGGCGCAATTGAAAAATAACAAATAGGAGGCATTATGGAAGAACTTGTAACCTACATTGTTAAAGCATTAGTTGTAAACAAAGACGATGTTAAAGTAGAAAGCGTTAAAGAAAACGAAAATACTGTTATTCTAAATGTGTCAGTTAATGAAAAAGATTTAGGCAAGGTTATCGGTAAAAATGGTAAAATTGCTAATTCTTTAAGAGCAATTGTAAAAAGTGCTCAAACAGATAACAATGTTCGATATTTCGTTAAAATAATGGAATAATAAAAAATCACCTAATTTGGTGGTTTTTTATTTTTAATTTTTAATTACTTTTTACTATTTGTTGTAAAAACTTATAACATTTGTTATAATTAATTATGCAAAAATTTATTGAAATAGGTAAAATTGTAGGTTTTAGGGGGCTAGATGGCACTTTAAAACTTTTAACCAGTGGCGAAGGCAAGTTTAAAAATTTAAAACAAGTTTATATAAAAAATTGTGTTTATAATATCAAAAAATTAACAAAATCTAAAAACTTTATTTTTTTAAAACTTGAAGAAATTTTAGACATAAATTCGGC
>CAKVEY010000104.1 GCA_934746185.1 uncultured Clostridia bacterium | reverse complement strand
ATAAATTTTGATGATATTTATAATAAAAATACAAAATTATTTGAAAAATGAATTAAACAAATAGAAACATTAATTAAAAATTATGATGTTGTAAATTTTATGAAAAAATTCTATAAAAATGATTTTGAAAGTGTTAAGTTTACTATCAATTTAATGTTTTTTGCTACTCGTGGAAATTATGGGATAAACATTAATAATAATTTTATTTGTAACCAATGTTTGTATCCTAGCGAAAACGGAGATATAAATTTTATAGATAGTGTTGATAATATTTTAACACTTTATGTTCATGAATTTAGTCATAGTATTGTGAATCCGTTAACGAGAAAATTTTCGAAAGTTAAAATCGAGTTTTTTGATAATATTGTTGGCAAATTTGGTAGTTATAAAACTCCAGAAACCATTATTGATGAACATATAGTAAGAAGTGTAGAACTTTTGTATTTAAAATATTTTTTCAAAACGAATGATAATGTTAATTATTTTAAAAAATGGAAAAATGATTATAAAGATATAGGATTTATTTATATCGAAGATGTTTTTAGTAAATTAGAATATTACTTTTTAAATCAAAATAAATTTAAGAGTTTTGAAAAGTATTTTCCACAAATTCTAAAAGTGTTTGAAACAAAAAAGGAAGATATATGATTACAAGCACAAAAAATGAAAAAATTAAAGAAGTTTTAAAATTAAAACAAAAAAAATATCGTGATGAAACAAATTTAATTTTGTTAGAAGGCTATAAAATTTTTGAAGAAGCAAAAAAAGTTAATGCAAACATAAAAGAGATTTTTTTAACTAAAAAGTTACAAGACAAATTAAATTTAAGTTATAAAAACATAACTATAATTAGCGATGAAGTATCTAATAAACTAACTTTTAATCAAACAAGCCAAGATTTTTTTGCCGTTATTGAAAAACCAGTGCAAAAAATTGATGGTGGAAGTTTTTTAATTTTAGATAATATTCAAGACCCACAAAATTTAGGTGCAATAATAAGAACGAGTGTTGCTACAAATGTTAAAAACTTATATTTAATTAATTGTGTTGATATTTTTAATGATAAAGTTATTCGTGCAAGTATGGGCAATGTTTTTAAAATTAATTATAAAAATGTTGAAGTGCAAGATTTAAAAGAAATCTCAAAAAATAACGAAATTTATTGTGCCGATATGTATGGTGAAAATCTTTTTAAAACAAAACAACCTAATAAAACATTTGGATTGATACTTGGCAATGAAGGCAACGGCGTAAGTAAAGAAGTGAAAAAATTTGCAACAAAAACTTTATCTATTCCTATGCAAAACGATGTAGAAAGTTTAAATGTTGCAGTGTCAGCAAGTGTTATTTTATACTTTTTAACAAATTGTTAGTAAAATAAAAGTTGAATATTAAAATCTAATAATTCAACTTTTTTATTTTAATTAATTGACAAAATATTGATATTTATTTATAATTTAACCGAAATTAATTTGAAAGGGGAATTCTATGAGTGGACATAGTAAATTTAACAATATAAAACATACAAAAGAAAAAATGGACGCACAAAGGGGAAAAATTTTTACTAAACTTGGTAAAGAAATTGCTGTTGCTGTAAAAATGGGTGGTGCTGACCCTAGTTCTAATGCAAAACTATTTAATATTATTGCAAAAGCAAAAGCAAATAATATGCCTAACGATAATATTCAAAGGTCAATCAAAAAAGCATCGGGCGAACTTGGTGGTGGCAACTACGAAGAAATCACTTACGAAGGCTACGGAATAGGTGGTAGTGCTGTTATAGTTAATGTTTTAACTGATAATAAAAATCGTGCAGCAGGTGATGTCCGACATATTTTTGATAAATTTGGTGGAAGTTTAGGCTCAACTGGTTGTGTTGGCTATATGTTTGAAAGAAAAGGTGTTTTAGTTATAGAAAAAGACGAAAAACTAACCGAAGATGAACTATTTGAATGGGCAATAGAAGCCGAAGCAGATGATGTTGTTGAC
>CAKVEY010000103.1 GCA_934746185.1 uncultured Clostridia bacterium | reverse complement strand
GCACGATATAAATAAAGCAACCTTAGTGGGCGTAGAAAGTAATGGTATGTGTTGTAGTGCTAATGAATTAGGAATAGGTGCAGACGATACTGGTATAATGGATATAACCGAAGATGTTAAAATTGGTATGGATATTAAGGATTATTTGCCAGTTGATGATATTGTTTTAGAAATAGATAATAAAACTTTGACAAATAGACCAGATTTATGGGGACACTATGGTTTAGCAAGAGAATTTGCTGCAATATTTAATAGAGAATTAAAACCTTTAAGTTTAGAAGATTTGTCAAAATATAATAATTTACCAAAAATAAGTATTAAAAACGAAAGTGAAAATTGTTATAGGTATTCTGCTATTAAAGTAGATAACATTTTAGAACAAAAATCACCTTTAAAAATGGCTTTAAGACTATGTTATGCAGGAATGCGAGATATTAACTTACTTGCCGATATAACTAACTATGTAATGCTAGAATTAGGTCAACCAATGCACGCTTTTGATAGTGAAAAGGTAAATTCTATAAAGGTTGTAAATGCAAAAGATAACGAAAAATTATTAACATTAGATAATGTTGAATATGATATTCCTAAAAATGCAATTTTAATTGAAGACGGAGAGAATACCCCTGTTGCCATTGCTGGTATTAAAGGTGGATTAAAAGCATCTATTAGCGATAACACTAAAAATGTTTTGTTTGAAAGTGCAACCTTTGAAGCAGTAGCAGTTAGAAAAACTAGCCGTAGTATAGGGCTTGTTACTGACGCAAGTCAAAGATACGAAAAAAGTTTAGACCCAGAAATGACTAAACTTGCCTTAGAACGAATTGTTAAAATTTTATTAGAAATAGACAAAAACGTAAAAGTTTCTAGCAGTTTTAGTGATGAATACACTAAAAAATATGATACAAAAGTTATAAAAATTAATAAAGATTTTATATCTAGTAGAATTGGCGAACAAATTTCAACAGAAAAAATCGTTAATATTTTAACTAGTTTAAAGTTTGATGTAAAAACTAATAATGAAGAAATCACTGTAACTGTGCCTAGTTTTAGAGCAACAAAAGATGTTTCTATGAAAGAAGATTTAGTTGAAGAAATTGCTCGTATGTTTGGTTACGATAATATCACACCAACACCACTTGCGTTTGAACCTAAACCAATAGAACTAAATAAAAATGTTAAAGAAGAATATGAAGTTAAAAAATTGCTTGCCGAAAAATATGACGCAACTGAAATTCATTCATATATTTGGAACTATAAAGATTTTAACGAAGAACATTTTATAGACACTCTTCCAGTAGTAAGACTATTAGATAGTTCCAATGCAGGACAAAGTGGCATAAGAAATATTTTAGCACCAACTCTACTTAAAGTTGTTTACGAAAATCGTAACAATTTAACTGATATGAGAGTGTTTGAAGTAGGTAGAGTAGCAGAAAGTTTAGACGAAAATAATTTAGTAGTAGAAAAGAAAAAATTAAGCGTTGTTTTTGCTAGTCAAACAAAATCTGTAATTGAACTTTTTGATAATTTAAAACAATTTATCTTCGATTATGCTAAAAATAACTTAAATATAAATTTAGTTCTACAAGAAAGCGATAAACCAAACTTTATGCACCCAGTTAATACTTTCCGTGTAACATATAATTCAGTCGATTATGGTTATATTGGCGTTGTACACCCAAAAACTGCAAGAAGTATTGATAAAAGATTAAATATTGTTTTACTTGAAGTTGATTTTGGAAATTTAATTAAAAACGAAGGCGATTTTAAAAAGGCAGTTGTTCCATCAAAATTCCAAGCAACCGAACTAGATTTAAGCATATTAGCACCAAAAGAAATGTTATATAAAGAAATAACTGATAAAATTGACGAATATAATTCAAAAATTTTACAAGGATATGTGTTAAAAGATATTTACGAAAGCGATAAATTATTAGGACAAAAGAGCGTAACAATAACATTTACTTTGTCAAGCGACCATACATTAGAAGGACAAGAAATTGAAGACTTTTTAAACGGCTTAATTTCTCACCTAGAAAAATATAAACTAATTATAAGAA
>CAKVEY010000102.1 GCA_934746185.1 uncultured Clostridia bacterium | reverse complement strand
TTTGTTAGAGAACTATAATGCCTTTCAAAAAAATCCCCCTCTATAATGTTAACCACTCGACATTCAAAATCGTTAACCCCTTTTGAGCTGTTTTCTCAAAAAAAGTTTAAAAATTTTTATACCCTTCTATAATGTTAACCACTCGTTTTCTAAAATCGTTGCCCTATTTTTGCCACTTTTTAAAAAATTTCTTTAAATTATTTTTAACTCTCTTACTTTATTAACTACATGTTTTTCCAAATCGTCAGGGTATTTTCCAAAAATTTCATTAAAAAAAGTAAAAAAATTTTTTGTTAAAATCTATTATTTTCTGTTGATGCAACAAAAAGCACCCAATCAATTAAGATTGAGTGTTTGTTTAATTTACCATTAATTTACTTGTTTGTTCAATGAATTTTGCTGGTATTTTATTTTTCAATCTCCAAACAAAAGATATGGGCCTTGAGCCTTCATGTGAAACATAATCTGCAAAACCTAAAATCGAATAGTTCTCTGTCAAGCCAGTTTCATCGTTTCTGTTATTTCTTACGCAAATAAGTATTTTGTTATCTGTTTCTCTATGATGAATATATCTTTGACCAACTTTAGATGTAACATCTGTGTCATTTTGAGATTGCCAATGAAATAATTCATCATTAATAGAATAATCTTCATATCTCGTTTCTGGTGAATAATACTTTTCTGATTTATTTAATGTAACAAAAAATATATCTGTCTTTTGATTTTCAATATACCATACTCCGGCCGTTAATGGATAATATGTATCCTCCGTATATATTCCATACCCAGCCAAAATTTGAGCATTAGAATAACTAGAATATAATTCTAATGGATTTTTACCATCTAACACTAACGGTGAATTTGTAATATCAATTTTTGAATAATTAAATTTTAATAATTCTAAAATTTCATCGTAATAGTCAGTGTTGATCAAACTATAAATACTTTCAAGCACATTGTTAAAGCCAAGAGATTTGGGTGATTTTTGAGCTTCATAAGTATAATGAAGCATTAATAAACATCGTTTATCATACTCAGTAATATCTGCAAGAGATTTGTTTTTAATTTTAGGTAATAAATCTAATAGTTTTTTTATCCATGCCGTTGAATTTATTTGGGTTGCCCTCGCTAAAAAGTTTATAATTTTGTCATTATCTTTCAAGTCATTATTTTGTAAGCCTGTAAAAGAAATCCCCATTTTATATATTTTAGCGGGGTTTAAGTTGTAATAGTTGAAAAAATTCGCATAACTAACAGGCAATCCACTATCATTTTCAAAATTATCATATTTTTCAATAATATTGTTTTTATTATTAAACGCTTGTCGTATGTTGTTAAGGACATAATCTTTTGCTTTCTTTTCTAACGTTATAAAACAACCTTTAGGCAGGTTCGGAAAACCCATTTTAATTTCTGTTGAAATTGAACCAGCGTTTACACCAAGCAAGGCTTGATATTTATCTGCATATCGAAACTTCTTATTTGCTTGTCCCACATAATCCAAAACCGTTAAACAGTCTTTGCCATCTGATAGTCTCAGACCTCTACCAAGTTGTTGTAAAAATACAGTTAAACTATCTGTTGGGCGTAAAAACAAAACTGTATTAACTTCCGGAATATCAATTCCTTCATTATATAAATCAACTACAAAAATAAATTTTATATCACCATTAATCAATTTATTTTTTGCTGTACCTCTGTCTGTTTCGGAACTATCAGAGTTCAGAGAGAGTGATGGAATATTACAATCATTGAAAATTTTAGCCATATAATCAGCATGATTTTTACTTACGCAAAAACCTAAGCCCTTCACATCATCAATATCGTTAAGATATTTATCTAAGGATTGAACAATCATGGAAGCCCTAGCTTTATTGAAAGATAAAATATTATCAAGTTCTTTTAAATCGTAACCACCTCTAGTCCATTTAACATCACTTAAATCAGTATCATCTGAAATACCAAAATAAGAAAACGGAACAAGTAAATTTCTATCAATTGATTCTGGCAATCTAATTTCTGCTGAAATTTTTCCATTAAAATATTTTAATATATCTTTGCCATCCATTCTTTCAGGGGTAGCTGTTAATCCCAAAAGAATTTTTGGGTTAAAATGCGATAATAATCTTTGATAAGTATCCGCAGC
>CAKVEY010000101.1 GCA_934746185.1 uncultured Clostridia bacterium | reverse complement strand
GTGCTGGCCTATGCTCAGATGCACAGATGCCGGATTGGTTACATTTGCTACAACCCTGTGCAGAAGAATTAGGAGTTTCTATTGACGAAAATACAGATTTATTTAAATTTGCCCAATATTACGCAAATACTTTTGGATATAATAAATTACGTAAATTGATTAATAAAACACTAAACACATATCAGCACGATAGTACACTAGTTTCTTCTATCTTGAATGTAGGATTTAAATCTATATGGACAACTAATTATGACAAAATCATTGAAAATAATATTATTAAATTAAATGCATTTTCAAATACAATTTTTGACGAAAAAGATTTGGTAAATATCTCCTGGCAGAACCGCATTAATATTTTTAAATTAAATGGAGATATCAGCAATCTTAATAATATAGTTATAACGCAAAATGATATTGATAACTATCAAAATAATCATGCTTTATTTTTAACATTTCTCAAACGTGAATTAGTTACCAATACCTTTATTTTTATTGGATACAGTTTTAATGACCATATTGTTTTATCAGCATTAGCTGAAATAAATCAATACTTGGGAGAATCTAGCAATACTCATTATACTATCATGAAAAATAAACATACTGATGACTTTAAAATGTTTATTGAAGATTTAGAAAAAAGATACCATATCAAAACCGTTTTAGTAGAAGAATATGTTGAAATTCCTCTCTTACTTGATAAATTAAAAAGGCGAATATTAGATAGTAATGTTTTTATTTCAGGGAGTTTTGAATATTTGTCTAGTGAAGAAGATACTTTTGCTTATTCTCTATGCAAGAGTTTAGGAGAAAAGTTAATTGATTCAAATTATAATATTGTAACTGGTTTCGGAAGGAATATAGGATATTATATTTCTGGTGTAGTTACACAAAAAATTATTAATAATAATATAGGCAATATAGAGGAACGGTTAATTATGCGTCCGTTTGCCCACATTATGACAGCTGAAGAAGATACTCATTTTAGAAAATTATTAATTAGTAATGCTAATTCTACGATATATATGTTTGGACAACATTTAAAAAATGGGCAACCCGAAAATTCAAGGGGGACTCTTGAAGAATATGAATTAGCAAAAAGTATGAAAAAAATAATTATCCCTATCGGTGTAACGGGCTATTCTTCACGAGAAATTTTTAACGACGTGAAAAGAAACCTCATTTATTATCCGTATTTGGAGCAATATATCGACGTTTTAGAAAATGAAAAAGACGTTGACGTATTATCCTCATGCATTGTTGCTATATTAAATAGAGTTAAAACTAGTTAACAAGATTTAATAAAAGAATCACACAATTCTCTATTATTGACAATTCCTTAAAATTGATGGACAAATTTAGATTTGTTTTTTCATATATATAGTCAATACTCTTAGAGCAATAGCTAGGGGTATTTGATAGGTCAAAAAAATTATATAAAAACAAATATAAATTATACAAAGTTGCAATGCGCGCATTTATGTTGTTGCTATCAATTTTTAAATAGCAGGAAATTAAACATTTTAGATAGTCTGAATATTTACCGGGTTTAATAATTATATTATTTAATCGATTAAAACTTGAATTTCTGATAATATCTTCAAGATATTTAGCTGATATTTGAGTTGCGACATCTAATGTTCCATTTTCGTTTGTGATTTCAGTATATATAATATTGTTTATCCATTGAAAATTTTCAGGAATATCTTTTGCAATAATATTATATAGTAACGGAATTACAACGATTTTTTTATCCATAAACAATGAATATATTTGTTCCAATTCTGAAATTGCACAAGGACTTTTAAATAATGCATGTGATACGATTATGACTACATATTTTGATTTATGTAACCCTTCTTCAAAATTAAGATAGTCACCATCATCACCAATAAAAAGTTCATCATAATCATACCATATTTGATATCCATAATTTTTTAAATGATAGGATAAAGATTGTGCAACAATATATCTTTCAATATGTGAAAAACAAATAAATATCATATGGCAACCTCCCAGTCATAGTAAAATTGTAATCTGTTTGATAATCTCGTGGTAGCACTTGTTTTTAATGTATAACTGATAGATAACTAAAAATTATCCATTATTTGTTATAACATATTTTCTACTTTAACTATATATCTATGTGT
>CAKVEY010000100.1 GCA_934746185.1 uncultured Clostridia bacterium | reverse complement strand
TGCGCACCACCGACAATTTTTTTAACAATGCGATAAGTGAAAGCAAAAATTAAAACTCCACCGATGACTGGTACCAATGTAGTTAAATTAGCAAAAAACTTATCAGTAGTTAAAATACCTTGTAGTGCAGTAGCTAAACCATCCATAACGCTAGGTGTAACCTCGCCTATCAATAATAGACCCATGTTACTTACTCCTTTCTTTACTTATTTATTTTTTGTAAAAACGAAATTAATCTCGTTAATACCTTTTTTTTAAATGACGCTTTAGAATTATTAAGATATATATTTGGAATTAAATCTACTATTTCATGATTATATTGATTTTTATAACCGACAAATTAAATCTTATACGTTCCTTTGACAATTTTGTGGTAATATATATCTTTATTCAAATTGTGCCAAACCACGATTAGATACATTTACTATTTCCAAAAACTTGTATCTGATTTTTCATCTAAATTTTGATTATTAGATTCAACTTTAGATAATTTTAATACTTCTAACTCAGCAGGATCTAAAAATACCATTTTAGTACATGAATCAGTTAAATGAACTAATAAAACCGTGTAAGGTTTTCCAGTCTTTGAAGTTTTTTCTTCTAATGTACATTTAATTTCCATTTCTTGAACACTCCTTTCCTAAAATTACATACATAATATTTGCGTGGTTTTTAACTGTTATATAAAAACCTTTTTTAACTAACTTATCACAATCACTTAATGTCATAATTTAGTTCCTTTCTGGGGCATACTAGCCTCAATTAAGTTGTATCATAAATGGGGCATACTTGTCAATGTTTTTTTGAGGCAACTTTGGTACTATTTTCTTGAGGTGTAAAAAATGTTAAAAGAATATAGAAAAAGAAAGAATATATCTCAAGAAAAATTAGAAGAATTAACAAATCTAGACAGAAAAACCATTTTTAGAATTGAAAACGACATAAACACTCCATTAATAGACACATTTGGAAAAATATGTATAGCTTTAGAAATGAGTAATGAAGAAATAGGACAAGAAGTAAGAAAAATAAGTACAATAAAAAAAGACCATTAATTAGTCTTTTTTTTAGAAAATATATCTTCTATTATTAAATGATATAAATTATTTAATTCAATACCAGCAGAACTAGCAAGAATAATTAAAATGCAATCTTTAAATGTTAGCATAAGACTCCCCTCTAGACCATTTTTAGCCGTTTTAAGACTAGTTTTGGTCTTTTTAATATAATTATACTATTTTAATGTAAAAACCTCTAATATAGTTATTAAAATTGATATTATGTTAACTAGCAAATTAAAATAACAAATGTCATTATTTATGTTTATTTATAATTCTTCTCATATAATTGTGCATTATAATTCAGTAAATGATTCATTGTTAATATATGTTTTTTTAAATTTCAAAGGTATATCTTATTTCTATAACACTGTTTTTTCTATTGTTATAGCTTAATTAAATTCATCGTAAGTAATATTAAAAATAGATATTGATTTATTTTTATTTTACAAATTAATTACAATCATAATTATATTTTAATATTTTTCTAAATTATCACCTACTCTTTTATTAATAATGAGTACATTATTTAAATATACATATTATAAATCAATTTTCTATTTATGCCATATTCATGTTCAATACCTGATATAGTTTTACCATTTTCAACAAGTTTAACTATATTTTTTTTATAATCCTCGTCATGTCTTATATGTTCTCGCCATAGGACACCTCCTTTTCACATTGTTTCATATTATATCACAGTGTGTAAATTTTTGTGTCCTAATATTTATCCTAGCACCACTCTACTTCTGAGTACTATTTCTATTTCTTTTGTTTTTTTCATAATCTATTGAATTTATTTCACCTTTTGAAAATTGCTCCTCTACTTTGCCTACGAGTCCTTTTAATATACCTGTAAAAGGTTCCGCCATTTCCATAACAACAGGTTCTTATAATCTATTTTTTTCTTTTTTCTTTGAAATACCACTAAATTTCATTGTAACTTCTCCAAATCTATGAATACTTTGCCATTCACATAATTTTTTTCAATGTTTTATGCTTGAATTTTTTTTAACAATGACTCTTGTTTAATATTATTTATCTTACTTATATTTTTAGCATTTTAAAATAACATAGAACTAAAACTTTATTTGTAAGTTAGATAATCCTGATGAAGTTTTAATACCATTTAAGATGACATAGAACTAAAACTGACAGGAAAGGATGCAAGATTGTAATGAAGTTTTA
>CAKVEY010000099.1 GCA_934746185.1 uncultured Clostridia bacterium | reverse complement strand
CCCGTTTTCCGTAGCAACACAAGACTATTCCGTAGATAAAAACGGGATTTTTTTTATTTTAATATAACAAAGTTATATTAACTATTAAAATCATTTGTCAACTTTTTTAAAATTTTTTTTAATTTTATATTGTGTTTTCTTGTGTTGTATGGTATTATATTTATATAAATATAAATATATAATTTTGGAGTTTATTATGAGCATTTTTTTACGTAAACAAAATCTTAAAAAAGGAATTTATCTTTCTTTTGTTGAATCAACATATTCTAGTGAAAAACAAAATGTTACACAAAAGGTTATTAAAAAAATCGGATATGTTGATGAACTTAAAAATATTTATGTCGATCCTATTAAACATTTTGAAGAGGAAGCTAAAGCTTTATCTTTAGAATCTCAAAAAAAATATCAAGAAAGCAAGCAAGAAAAAATTCCTAGAGATCAAACCATAAAAAATTTAGGATATTTTCCTATTGCGAGAATTTATGATAATTTTAATTTTAAAGATGAGTTCAAATTTTTAACCACCAAATGTAAATTTCAATTTGATATTGAGAGTTTATTTAGATTTTTAATCTACTCTCAAATTATCGCACCTGGAAGTAAAAAAATCGAATATGAAAACAGGAAATTATTTTTTGATGATTTCAATTTTAGTGATGATCAAATGTATGATGGTATAAATTTTATTGGCAAGAATAAAAATTATATATTACAACATTTATCATATCAATTAAATAAATTTTATACTCCTGTTACAAAACAAACATATTTTGATTGTACAAACATTTATTTTGAAATAGATAAAGAAAATGATTTTCAAAAAAGGGGTCCTGAAAAAAACAACAGACATGATCCTATAATTGGGTTGGGACTATTAATGGATGCAAAAGGAATACCTCTTTCTTATACTACATTTCCAGGAAATCAAAGTGAACAAGCAGAGTTACATAAAAACGCCCAACAAATGAAACGTAATTTGGGTATTTCAGGCCGTACAATACTTATAGCTGATAAAGGCTTAAATTCAGGTGATAACATGTATAAAGCCATTAATAATGGTGATGGTTACATTGTAGGTCAAAAAGTTAGAGGAGCAAGTGAAGAAACAATCAAATGGATTTTAGATGAAAATGATTATATGACAGAAACAAATAGCGAAGGCGAAATCACGTATAAAATAAAATCAGAAATCGGGGAATATGAAGTAAATGTTACATCTAAATTAAATGGTCAAAAAGCTAAAGTTCATTTAAAACAAAAAAGAGTAATCTTTTATAGTAAAGATTACGCTGATAAATCCAAATATGAGCGAGCAAAATTAATAGCTAAAGCTAATAATTTAATTAATAATCCAAGCCAATATAAGAAACAAAATGTTGGTGATGCCTCAACATATATAAAAGAAATAAAATATGATTCAAATGGCGAAATCATAACAAAAAACCTATCAATAGATAATGATAGAATCAAATATGAAGAAAGCATAGATGGTTACTATATGATAGTGACGAGTGAAACAAATTTAGAAAACAGAGAAATAATAAAAGCCTATAGAGGCCTTTGGGAAATCGAGGAAACATTCTCTATTTTTAAAGGTGTATTAAGAGTTAGACCTGTTTTCGCTAAAACAAGAGATAGTATCGAAGCTCATCTTCTTGTATGTTTTACATCATTAACTATACTAAGATTACTTCAAAAAATATATCTTAAGGATGAATTGACAAATGAACAAATCAAAAAAATAAATGAAGCTAACAAGAAAAAGAAAAAACATAAAATTAGAATAGAAAAAGTCGGAGAATTACCAATGAATAGAATCGTTAATTTTATGAGAACTTTTAACGCACAAAAAATAAATGATTCATACTACATCGGTTATTACAACCCCGACATTACATTATTTGAGACGAAATTTAATCTTGTATTAGATAAACATAGACAATCTGAAAATGATATTAAAAAAATTTTTGATGGTAAAATTTACAACACAAGGCAGAAATGATATTTAATTATTAATATTAATAATTAATTAGTTTTTTTAAAATTATTCTACGGAAAACAGGGATTATATCGAAAATAGACATTAATGTCAATTATTTTTTCTTTAGAAAAAGACTTTTTTGGCAGAATATTACTTTTCAATCAACATTTTTTGTGCTTTTAAAAATTTTTTCATTGAATTATTAAACATTTTTAAAGAAAAAGAAAATTGCCAATTATTAATATTTGTTCCAGGAGTATTAATTCTTCCTTCACTTCCTATATTTAAAATATCTTGCATTGATATAATTATCGTATCAATATTCAATGAATAACAATATTTTATTAATGCTTTATTTAAAGACTTATCATCATGAATTTTTAATTCTTTATTTACAATTTCTTTTTCAATGCCAGTAATAT
>CAKVEY010000098.1 GCA_934746185.1 uncultured Clostridia bacterium | reverse complement strand
TAGAAAGAATTAAAGTATTTATAAATAGTTTGAGTGATGACCTATTTATTTTAAAAGATTTTATTGAAAGCATAAGTAATACTCAAAATTGCAATTTTGAAATTTTGAAAAGTGATGGTGAAAATAGCATTACGATAGACACATTCCATTCTACAAAAGGTTTAGAATACAATGCTGTTATAATTTATTCGGCAGGTGATAGAATTTTTAGTGTAAATACATCTAATTTAATTTATAACGCAAGTTTAGGTATTGGAATTTATAAGTTTAACGAGCAGGAAAAAAGCAAAGAAAAAGATTTAATTTATTCTATTATTAAAATTTTAAATAAGCAAGAAGAATTTAACGATGAAACGAGATTAAGTTATGTTGCTTTTACTAGGGCAAAGTATTTTTTAACGATAATTGGAAGTGTAAATTGTGGCAATTTAAGAAAAGAAGAAAACTATATAAAGTTTTTAGATTTTAATAGTTATATTGGCTTAATTTTTTCAAGCAAGTTTGAAACAGATGATGTTGAAGTAAAAATTTTGAATGAAGATTGTGAAATTTTTGATAAAAATGAAGAAAAAACTATTGATAATAGGCCTATAAATTTGGATTTCGCAGTTTTTGATAAATATTTTAGTGAGCAATATAAAAATATAAAATCTACAAATATTCAATTAAAAAATAGCGTTACTAGTTTAAGTGAAGAAGATAAACCGATTTATAATATAAGCAATTTTAAATTAACTGATAATGATAGTGAAGATTATGCGTTAATAGGAAATTTATATCACTATTCGTTAGAAAAATTGCCTTTTAACATTCAAACGAAAGAAGAGTTACATAATAAATTGATTAATCTTATTGAGAATAAATTGCTACCTAATAATACTATTGAATATGTTGACGAAAACAAATTACTTTTGGCTATAAAATGTATGGGGAAACTATCAAATAATTATGTTAAAATTTACAAAGAAAAAATGTTTATGTTAAATATAAAATATAGCGACATTTTTAAAAATAGTAACATTAATGACAAAATATTAATTCAAGGAATTATAGACTTAATTATTGAAAAAGATGATGAAATAATTTTGGTCGATTATAAAACTAGCAGGCTTAATGATATAAATTTAGTTAAAAAGTATGCCTTACAACTTTCGTTATATGAAACGGCAATAAAAAATTATTTTAAAAATAAAAAAATCACAAAATATATATATTCAATTTTTTTAGATAAGTTAATTAATATTGTTTAAATATTTGACAAAAATTTTATAAACTTTTATAATTGTATTAATTAAAACTGAATTTAAAAGAGGTTATTATGAATTTATTATTAGAAATTAAATTTTGGGACACTATTTATAACTCTTTCTCAGCAATTTTTAATGGGATTGGTACTGCAATAAGTAGTAACTTGGTTATGACTATTTTAACCCTTGTTATTCTTGTTGTTTTAATGGTTTATAGGTCTATTAGAAATAGATTTACTACTGAAATGACTACTTATAAAGCAATAAATAGAATTAACGACTATTTGGCTAAAAATCCATTTATAACGGAAGATAATTTGGTGGAGTTTAATAGGATTATGATGTCTGCACCTAAAACACTTCGTTTTCAATGGCAAAGATACATTATAAACAGAGATAAAAAACCTAGTGATTTTTTAAGTGAAGAAAACTGTATTACTCGTCCACTTAGAACAAATAGTTATAAGCAAGGTTTAAAAACTTTCTTACTTAGTTCTATTGCATTGAGTTTGTTTAGTGCTTTGTTTATTATTGCTTTTCATAACGCAGATGTTGATGCACACGCTGGCACAATAATGCTAAGTTTAGTTACTCCTTTAATATCATTGTTTTTAAGTTTGATATATATGATGTTTGGTAACATTTTGTATAACGCTATAATGACGGATTTGTATTATAGTTATTCTAACTTTGAAAAAAATATTGATAGGGCAGTTACTACTATGCCAGAAGCTATTGACTATGAAATTATTTTCACTCCAAAAGAAATTCAAAATGGTATTCCTGCACTTCAAGAATTCTTGGAACAAAGAGCTTTGTATGACCAAGAACAATTACGAAAAGCAAAAGAAAGCGAAGTTGAGCACGAAACTTATAACTTTGACGCACTTGGTGTTGATGGTAGTTTAGTTATGCAAAGAGCGTTAAAGGAAAGTGAACTTTATTTAGGTAATAGAAGAAGGTTACTTGCCGAAATTGAAACTATACAAACTGAAAAGAGCAGTGTTCAAAAAGACTTTGACGAAGAAAATAAAAACTATCAAAGAAATTTAAGAGATATTAGAGACGAAATTTCTAGTTTAAAAAGTAAAATTGAAGTTGTAACAAATGAAATTACTCGTAGTTCACTTCGTCGTCAACAGGCTGCCGAAGTTGAAAAAGAACAAAATATAGAAAAAGAAATTGAAAAAGCAACTAATAAATTTAATGAT
>CAKVEY010000097.1 GCA_934746185.1 uncultured Clostridia bacterium | reverse complement strand
TAAAGAGTGAATTTGATAGAAAAAGTCAAGTTAAAGACAAAACTGGTTGCGTTTTAGACGGAATTTATGCAATTAATCCTGTAAATAACAATAAGGTTAAATTATATCTTGCAGATTTCGTTTTAAATGGTTATGGCACTGGTGCTGTTATGGCTGTTCCTACTCACGACCAAAGAGATTTTGAATTCGCTAAAAAATTTAATATTCCTATGATTCAGGTTATAGAGGGCGATGTTTCAAGTAGTGCTGTTGAAAAAGTTGAATATTTAGAAAAAAATAGTAAACTTTTAAACTCTAACGAATTTTCAGGTATGCACGTTTTAGAAGCAAAACCAAAAATGGCTGATATGATTGTTGAAAAAGGATATGGCAAAAAAGTTATAAATTATTCATTAAAAGATTGGCCTTTTAATAGACAACGATATTGGGGCGAACCATTCCCTGTTGTATTCTGTGATAATTGTGGAATTGTGCCATTAAGCGAAAAAGACTTGCCACTAACCTTACCTGAAACTAATGACTACATTCCAAATTCTAATGGTGATTCTCCACTTTCTAAAATTGAAAGTTTTGTTAATTGCACTTGTCCTAAATGTAAAGGAAAAGCAAGACGAGAAACTGACACAATGCCAAACTGGGCAGGTTCAAGTTGGTATTGGTTAAGATTCTGCGACCCACACAACAATAATGCGCTTGCTGACTTCGACAAATTGAAATATTGGGGTAGCGTTGATGTTTATACTGGTGGAACAGAACACATTACAAGACACGTACTTTACGCTTTCTTTTGGCAAAACTTTTTATATGATATTGGTGCTGTACCTACAAAAGACCCATTTATTAGAAAAATGGGCAGTGGTTTAATTTTAGATGACGAAGGTAAAAAAATGAGTAAATCATCTAAAAATGGTGTTTCTCCACAAGAAGTTATTGATAAGTATGGCGTTGATGTAGCAAGACTTCACGTACACTTTTTAGCAGGATATGAAGATAACTGTCAATGGACATATAAAGGTATTGAAGGTATAGTAAACTTTTTAGATAAAGTTTGGAAACTTCAAGATATGATTAAAGGTGAAGAAGTATCTAGCGAGCACGAAATCGAACTAAACACATTAATCAAAAAAGCATCTTTTGACTATGAAAACTTAAAACTAAACACTTGTATCGCTCAATGTATGACTTTTATTAAAAAAATTAAAGAAGATGGTTTTATTACAAAAGAAGAATTAAGACAATTTTTAATAGTTTTAAATCCATTAGCACCACATATTACTAGCGAATTATATGAAATTGTATTTAAAAAAGATATATTAGACGAAAAATTCCCAGAATTTGATGAATCTAAAATGAATAAAAAAGAAATTAAACTACCCGTTCAACTAAATGGAAAATTAAAAGGTACAGTATTAGTTGATACTACTTTACCACAAATTAAAATTCAAGATTTATGTTTACCTATTTTAAATATAAATATCGAGCAAGTAAAAAAAGTTATTTATATACCTGGTAGAATAATTAATTTTATAGTTTAAACAAAAAGACATCACATAATTGTGATGTCTTTTGTTTTTTTAATTATTTAATTTTATTATTAAAAACACCAAAACAAATGGCAGATATTTTAACTAATGAATATAAAATTAATTCTAAATATTTTGAAACGAATGAGTAAACAAAAAAGTCTAAATTTAATTAGACTTTTTTATTAGTAAATTTTTGAATTTGTTCTTTTTCAAATTCTTCACCTTCAAAATAGTTAATGCACATTGCACTTTTTACTTCTTTTAAAGTATTATTAGCAACAATATTTGCCTTATCTGTGCCATCTTTTAAAATCTTTAAAATTTCTGGTATATGATTTTTTAACTCTTCTCTTTTTTCTCTTATTGGTTTTAATTCATATTGAATAACTGAGTTTAAAAATCCTTTTATTTTTCCATCACCTATTCCACCTTTTTGATAAGCAGTTTTCAATTCTTCTAAATTTTTAAACTCTGGATAAAACATACTAAAATGTTCATCACGACAAAAAGCATCTAAATATACAAAAACAATATTATTTTCAATAATTCCTGGTTCATCAATATTTCTAGGAAAAGTTTTTATAGAATTAACTTTCTTTTTAATAACATCAGGTTCATCACTTAAATAAATACAGTTTCCTAATGATTTACTCATTTTTGCGTTGCCATCTGTTCCTGGCAATCTTTTACTTGCTTCGGTTTGTGCTAAAACAGACTTACATTCAACCAAACAATCAGTTTTATATGTTTTATTAAATGCTCTAACAATTTCTCGTGTTTGTTCTAACATTGGTTCTTGGTCTTCACCAACAGGTATCAAATTTGCCTTAAATGCAGTTATATCTGCTGCTTGACTTATTGGATAGCAAGCAAAACCAACTGGCACACCACTATTATCAAATCCCCTTGCGCGAATTTCATTTTTTACAGTAGGATTTCTTAACAATCTTGGCAATGTAACTAAATTCATATAATAAGCAGTAAGTTCTGGAAGAGCAGTAATTTGCGATTGAACACAAA
>CAKVEY010000096.1 GCA_934746185.1 uncultured Clostridia bacterium | reverse complement strand
AAAGATAGTAAGTTAGATATTCAAACAGTTAAATTAAGTGATATAACAGGGCAATATTTAGATTATATTTCAACACTAGATTTAATAAATTTAGAAAATGCAGCTGATTTTTTAGAAGTTGCCGCTACATTAATTGAAATTAAAAGTAAAAAATTACTTCCAAGAGTTGAAGAAGTGGTTGAAGACGAAGAAGACCCAGAAACTTTACTTAAAAGACGACTTGAAGAATATAAATTATTTAAAGATGCTAGTGAAAGACTTAAAGAGATTGAAGATGTCAACAAATTTTATAAACTACCGAATAAAGAAGCAGGCGATTATAGAATTGTTTTAAAACAAATGAATATTGAAAATTTAATAAAAGCATTTTCAACATTACTTGTAAAAACCCAGGAAACGAGTGTTACAAATAATGAAAGAATAATGGAAAGAGAGCGTTTTACTGTTGAAGAAAAAATCTTTGAAATTAAAAGTTTGCTTTTAACAACCGATAAATTAAGTTTTAACGCTTTAATTAGCGATGACTTTTCAAGGACTGAAATAATCAACCTATTTTTAGCATTACTTGAATTATTAAAAAGACAATATATAACAGTTGACCAAAGTGAGATTTATGGCGATATAAACATATATCGAAACGACGAAGGAGAGAAATTAGATGAGTGAACTAGAAAATAAACTTGAAGCATTGTTATTTGTTAGTGGCGATGGAGTAGAGATAAGTGAAATTATAGATAAATGGCAAGTTACAGATAAACAAATTGAAAAGGCGTTTGAAAAACTTAAAGAAAGATTTAATGAAAATTTTGGAATAAAAATTATAAAATATAAAAATAAATTGCAACTTTGTTCTAACCCAGAGTATGCTGACGAAATAAGTTTAGTTTTAAACCCTATAAGAGAGCGAAATTTAAGCAAGGCAACACTAGAAACCATTGCGATAATTGCTTATAAGCAACCTATAACAAGGCTTGATATAGAGCAAATTAGGGGTGTTAACTCCGACTATGCTATTCAAACTTTATTAAAACACAATTTAATTGAAGTTGTAGGCAGAAAAGATGCCGTAGGCAAACCTTTATTATTTGGAACAACTGACGAATTTTTAAAACGATTTGATTTAGAAAACTTAGATAATCTTCCAAATTACGAAGAATTGTTAAATTCTATTCAAGTTATTAATCAAACTAGTATTTATAATGAATTTGATATTCCAGACGAAGAAAAGGAAGAAAATTTAGACGCTAGCGAAAACGAAAATGATTCTAATGAATTAAGCGAAGAAACTGAGAATAAAGAAAAAACCAATAACGATGATAATAACGAACTAACCGAAGAAGATATAGAATTTTTAGCTTCGCAAACATTTGATGAAACTAAAAATGAAGAAAGTAACGCAGTTTAAAAATAAAAAGCAACCAATTTAGGTTGCTTTTTTAAAATGTTTTTTCGTTTATTTCATTATCAGTTTTTATAATAATGTTTTTATATTGCTTTAAAACAAACGTGTCAGTTTTGTTTAATTTGTACGACTTTGTTTTTTCTATATTTGTGTTATTAAATTTTTTTAAAGTCTGTTCATTATATTTTTTAAATTTATTAATTTTACTTAAATCATTTTTCTTAATTAATTTATTGTAATCATCAAAAGTTTTTGTTTGCAAAGTATATTCTCTCGTGTTTGCAATAGCGTCTTTTAAAGAAATTTTACTAACATCTATTGATGAAGAAGTCGAAATAGAGTTAGAACTTGAAACAGAATTACTTTGATTATTACAAGCAGTTAACATAATTGATAAAGTTACTGGTAATAAACATAATTTTAAAGCTTTTTTCATACCTTATTCCCCCTTATAACTTATAGTAATTGTGGCATATTCACTAGTTAATTTATCTACTGAAATAGTAAAATCAATTGCTTTACCATTATTCCAATTACCATTTAATAAATATGGAGATGTTGATGAATCAAAGACATCGCCTTCATAAAACAATGAATCATCATCCGCACTTTCTCCTGCTTGTAATTTGTTATATTGCTTATTTTCAATTAAAGCAACTTGTTTATATCTTCCTTGTCTAGAAGCATCTGTCCTTGAATCTTCATTGTTATTAGACGCTCCTATTAAATAATATATATCGCTATCATAACTTTCAGGTATTTCATTAACATACTCATCAAATTTAACAGCGTATTGTGCTTTATCATAATGACATTTAGCAATACGGCTATCGACATGATATATTTTAATTCCGCTTTTACTAAATCCTATAGGTCTATTATCATATTTGTTTTTAGCATCCAATTCATTTAATCCAGTTGGAGTATAATATTCAATTAATAAGTATTCATCCATAACCGAATGATTCCAAAAATTATTTAACAGCAAAACTTGATTATTTTCTTCAAATGTTTTCAAATTTAAAGTAACTTTTTTATAATTTTTAAAATCATAATAAATAGGATCTAACCAAGATAATAGCATTTTAGAATACGGATCATGATCAGAAATAT
The DNA here is from genome assembly GCA_934746185.1 of uncultured Clostridia bacterium. Classification (GTDB taxonomy): domain Bacteria; phylum Bacillota; class Clostridia; order Christensenellales; family UBA1242; genus UBA7868. The sequence goes on along the minus strand of CAKVEY010000096.1, from coordinate 111 downwards.
TATAATCCATCATTGAATGTCCACCTAAGGCAATATTATAGTTATCACTAGGATAATAATCTCTTAACCCAAACAAATGTCCTGTTTCGTGGATAATAGTGTGTGCATCAA
>CAKVEY010000095.1 GCA_934746185.1 uncultured Clostridia bacterium | reverse complement strand
GTTGTCAAGATTTTTATATAATGGTATTTGCTTAGATTTTGTTTCATGATAATAGAACATATCTCCAATATATACTGACGTATTTCGATATTTAACATTGTTATAATAATCTAAAATCTCTTTTTTATTCTCTTTTAAATCATCATGTTCACAAATTTTTTTAATATCATTTTCTTCATAATTACACCAAGCCCATTTGGCATTATTATTAGTTATATTATTTACAAATTGAAGTATAGGTCTGAAATATTTAGGATAAGCATACTTTATTCTAACATTAACCTTTTTATCATTTACATCAAGACAATATAAATAAGGTAATTTAGAGTCTTTTTCACATTTTGCATCCTTTTCATCACCAGCGGGATTTAATCCAATTATTAATACACAGTCTTGTTCATTGTTGTCATTTTCTTCAATATCAAACCCTCTTTGTGCAATTCTATTTTCATCGTATTTTTTGTCGTGTTGATTTAATGCATTTTTTGTTTTTTCTACAAATTCATTCATCTTTTTCTCCTTTGATTTAAAAAACTTTTTATAAACATAATATTGATATAGTCAAGATACAGTCAAGTAATTTTAGAACTTTTTTTGGAATATTTGTTGCTTTTTATTGTCCTCTTGCCGTCTATTTTCTTTTCTGCTTTAATTTATTTTACAACATAATCTTCATTACTGTCAAATATTGGCAAAAATTATATTAGTCGTATCGCATTCATTGGTTGTTTTAATTTCTTCTTTAATACTTATTTTGTAAAATAAATCTTTTATATTTATCTCCTTTAATTAAAAAAAAGTCCCAATAACAATGAAGAACACTATATAAACATATTCAAAGAAAAGAATAAAAATTTAATATTAGACTGTAAAAAACTTTTATCTGATACATGCAAAGAACGAAATTACAAATCTAAATATATATTCAACAAGTTTGAAGAAGATTTGAAAACAGGTGATCTTGATTTTTTTACATTGGTTTTATTGGTAGAATTTTTGTTCAAAGACAATAAAATGGAATTTAATGATTTTGCAGATTCAACAATAATATCCTTATGTTGTAAAGAACAAGATTTTTCCGTATTGACATCAGATAAAGATTGGCAAGAATTTATAAAGGATTCAAAAAATAGATTTAATGGAGCTAAAAATAGCTATGATGGACTAGTTTCGTTTTATTATCATGTGGGATATTAAACTTAACTTGTTATTTTACTGAGCTTTTGTTATGATACTCTTTCAAAAAAGTGAACCCAACTTTTAGATTATGCCAAATTTCATAAAAGTGGAGCCCAAAACTGTAAAAAGTGTTACAGAAATTAGGTTAAAATGAGTGTTTTTCGTTTAATAGAATTTGGATTGTTAAATACGCTAAAACCCTTAATTTTACTTGCTTTTCTTTGTTAAATTGAGTGAATAAAATTGGTCTTTCGGGGCTTGCTCATAAGTGGGTGTCGGAAGTTCGAATCTTCTTTGGAACACCAATTAGCAATAAAAAGGCAACTTTTTAATAAGGTGTCTTTTAGTTTTAAATACAACCAAAGTAAAAGTTTTTATTTTTACTATAGTAAGTGTTTCAAAGTAAACACAAAAAAATTTTTGTTAAACTTGACTTTTGTTTTAATTTATGTTAAATTCTTTATATTAAAGTAAGGAGATTTTTATGAAATTTTACCACGCAAGTGATGTTGCTAACTTAATAGAATTAACGCCACAACAATCTAACTATATTCAAAACCCAACACTATTTTTTTCTTCCAAAGTTGAAAATGTGCTTATTTATCTTGCAAACCCTGTTAAAAGGTTTTATGAAGAAAAGTATGGTAAATCTAACCAAATATTTCAAAAATTTGCAACTTATGGTTTCAACAAAGATAAACTTTTGTTTATAGATGAATATTATCCAAACGCCTTAAAAGAAAATTTTGAAAACATATCTGGATATATTTATGAAATTGAAGCCGAACCAAATAGTCTTGTTGAAAATAAGATACCTTTTGTTTATTCCACAAATCAACCACAAAAAGTTATCAAATCGACTTATATTCCAAATGCTTTAAATTTAATTTTAGATTTTGAAAAAAAAGGTTTAATAAAAATTAATCGTTATGAAACTTTAAGCGAAAAAAAGATGCAAATAATCAAACAACAAGTAGAAGATTGCTTTGAAAAAACTAACGATAAAATTTTTAAAGAATTTCTTGTAGAAAAATTTCCAAATATAAATTTGGATAAAAACATCAATGTTAGAACTCTATAAAATACGTAAAAAATTTTGGATTGTACATTTGAATAAAAATTAAACAACTTGCAAAATTGTTCGTTTTTCAATTCAATCGCTAAATTTTTAAAACAAATATTTAATTAAAATTGACTTTTTAATTATTTTGAGTACAATTGTATCCCCCCCCTACCAAATGAAGTATTTATATACTTGTTGGCACTTTCTTTTTTATTGTTCAAATTGTCGAAATTTAATGTTAATATTTATTAAAATGTATTTTAAACAATTTCAAACAAAAAATTAACTTTTTACTTTTATTTGCTTATAATAAAAGGTTCTTATTGAACTGCACATATTTTGTTTAATGCTTATAGCTTTTTGTTTATAAGCACGACCGTCGCTTAGCAC
>CAKVEY010000094.1 GCA_934746185.1 uncultured Clostridia bacterium | reverse complement strand
TAAATATGTTTTGTGAAACACGAAAAAGCATTCACAAAACACACTTTGCGAACGCTTATTTTAAAAATGCCACAAAATAAAAGAATTAAACATATTTCATCTCCTTTATATTTTCATTATATACGCATTTTTTGTAATTGTCAATATATTTTTTTGATTTATTAAAACAAAAAAAACCTTTTTACTTTTTAAAATATCATTATATTAGTTGAAATAAACTTCTTTTATAATTTTATAAAATTAATGAATCATATTGTAAAACATCGACAAGATAATCCTTAAAATAAATATTAGATTTTATTTCTAAAAAATCTAAGTCATTATACCTAATACTAGCATCACAAATCTTATCATTTCTCATCTTTAATTCACTTATGCTATTTTTTGGTACAAACATTAAATACAATATTTTATTTATATTATCATTTAAAATAATATACCAATCTTCTTTTAGGTGTCTTTTGTCTGGATTTAGCCAATATAGATAGTTCCCTTTATTTTTAGAAGCATATGTAGTATTATATAAATAAATCTTATGTCCTCTTTCTTTAAATAACTCAATCGCTTTTTTTGATTTTATATTTTTTGATTTAACTTCTCCGTTTAATGTAGCATAAATCCAATCCACACTATCTTCTTGAATTATTTTATTAAAAATTATATTAAAAATTTCATTTTCAGTTTTTTTATCTTTCTTTACTATTTCTTTAAACTTGTTTACTTTCTCTTCTTCAATATTTATTTTATAATCAATATTCATAATAACTCCTTTTATTTTTACTCTTCTTTTACATAAAACTCTTGCATATCTTCTAGTCGTAATGTGCCAAGAGTTTTTGTTATATATACTCCTAAATCTAATTGAATTTTAGCATAGTCTTCTAGTTTTTGGGGATTTAATTTTTCTTGCCGTGGTGTTTTTATAAACTTTTTTGTTCCATTTTCATAGTAACAAGGTGTATGTCCAAACAAAATTGTTTTATCAATTTTTGGAATAAAACTTGAGCTTTTAAGCGTTCTATCAAATAAAAAATAGTTTATATCAGTTTTTTCTAATAATTTAATATTGTCGTTTAAATCTATCTCAACACCTGCGTGCACACATATATACTTATCTGTTTCTATGTAATATGGAAGATTATCTAAATAATCTATGTCGTCCCAATCTAACTTTTCGTTTTCGTTTGGAAAATATCTTTGTAGTTTTTCTAACACTAAATCAATATCTTCGCCGTCATTAAAATTTTTCATTAAATTATGATACTCATTTAAAAAATAATACTCGTGATTTCCTAAAATCATTTGAATGTTAGAGTGATTTCTAACAAATTTTATCATTTTAATAGAATTATCACCTTTATCAATAATATCACCTAAAATTATCATTTTGTCCGTGTTAGAATAATTTATTTTTTCTAGTAATTTTACAAATAAATTATAATGAGCGTGTACATCTGCAATGAAATATGTTGCCATTTTTCTCCTCAAAATTTATTAAAATATTATTTTATATACAATATATACTAAAATTTTTATAAAAATCCTTTAATTTTTGTTTAAATTATACGATTTTTTATTTTTTAATTTAGTTTACGAATATAATAAATTGAATAACATTAAAAATGGCAAAAATGTTTTTTATAGTTTTTTGTTAAAAGTTTTTACTTAAATTAGGAACTTTTTAATAAATAATAGTACTAGAAAATTTTAATATTTAAAACATAGTATTAAAATTATCAAATTCTTTTAATTAATTGTAAAAAATTTTGCTTTTATGATATAATAAACAATATTAATTAAACTTTGGAGTAACTATGTATAATTTTAAAGATATTGAACAAAAATGGCAAAAAAAATGGGACAACGAACCAAGATTTAAAGCAGTTGATTTTCACCCTACTAAACCTAAGTTTTATGTTTTGTATGAATTTCCTAACATAAGTGGTAAAAGTTTACATATGGGACACTTAAAGGGTTCGATACCTGCTGACGCACTTGCAAGATACAAACGTTTTAAAGGTTACAATGTATTATTCCCAATAGGTGGCGATGCTTTTGGTTTACCTGCTGAAAACGCTGCAATAAAATATGGAATAAATCCAAAAGACTTTGTTGAAAACGGATATAAACTAATTATAAATCAATTAAAAAATTTAGGTTTATCTTTTGATTATTCTAGGTCTTTCTGCACAAGCGACCCTGATTATTACAAATGGACTCAATGGATATTTTTACAACTTTTAAAAAATGATAAAGCTTACAAACAAAAAGGCACTGTAAATTATTGCGAGCATTGTAAGACAGTACTATCTAACGAAGATAGTCAAGGTGGAAAATGCGACCGATGTGGCAACGATGTTGTACAAGTAAATCGTGATGTTTGGTTTTTAAAAATGAAAGAATATGCCGAAAAATTACTTGGAAATGTTGACCGAATACAAATGGCTGATTATTTAAAAGATGCTCAACGAAACTGGATTGGCAAAAGTGAAGGCGTTGAAGTTAATTTTGATGTTGTAGATAAAAATAATAACAAAATTGAACAAGTAAAAATATTTACTACTTGTATTGAAACAATTTATGGTGTTACTTTTGTTTCAATTGCCCCTGAAAACGATATTGTTGAAAAATTAATGCCTTATATTAATAACGCCGATGAAGTTAAAGAATATCAACGAAAAACAACTTTAAAG
>CAKVEY010000093.1 GCA_934746185.1 uncultured Clostridia bacterium | reverse complement strand
TGTTATAAGAAACCACACCACTAGGTTCACCTAATTTTATAGTAAATTCTGTGCCATTTTTTATTAAACTAGAATCTATTAAATTGTTTTCAAAAGTTGTAACATTAACCATTTCGTTAGTTTTTGTGTTAAGTAACATTACACCTTTGTTGTTTTTATTAGCAAAACCTGTGTAGTTGTTACTAATAACAATTCTTAAAACATTATTGCTAGCAATATCTTTATTAGAATTTGGAACGATTACTACATCATAATTATTAGTTTCAACATTAATTTTAGTTATAGTAGAAAATTCACTTTCTGTCATTTTTAAACTATATTCTTTATGATTTGCAAGATATCTAAAACCAAACAATTCAACGCTTGGGAACACAAACATAATGCCAACTAATAATCCCACTACTAAGCACGCGATAATTAAAACAATTGCTAAAAATTTAAAAATATTTTTAATCAAAGTAAATCCCCCTTATCTTTAATTATTATAACATAATAAAATTCTAATTACAATATTTTTGTAAAAAATAATTGATTTTTTATATATGTTTAGTTTTTACAATAATATTAATAAATTTTTATGAATAAATTAATCTATGATAAAAGCAATTAAATTAAATAAAAGATTAATTATTATAAGTATTTTAATAATTTGTTATATAATATTTGCAAGTTTTGACTTTTCAAAAAAAACAAGTGCCGATAGTTACAAAACGCCTGTTATTTTAATTGACGCAGGACACGGACACCCAGATGGTGGTGCAGTTAGCGATTTTTCATCGGTTGTTGAAAGCGACCTAAATTTTGATTATGCAAAAACATTAAAAGAATTTTTTTTAAGTATGAACTATCGTGTTGAGTTAACTAGACCAACAAAAAATGCAGTTGCAAACACAAAAACTGATGATATGGAAAAAAGAAAAGAAATTATTGAAAAAAGTAATTGCGATATTTTTATTTCAATACATATGAATAAATTTTCTTTAAGTAGTAGTTTGGGCGCACAAGTTTTTTATAAGCAAGAAGATGAAAATAGTAAACTTCTTGCCGAAAACATTAAAGATTTATTAGTTAAAAACATAGATTACTCTCGAAAACTTGCTTTAAGTGGAGATTTTATGGTTTTAAACACTGCAAAATGCCCTGCAATTTTAATTGAATGTGGTTTTTTAAGCAATAAATTAGACGAAAATAGGTTAAGAACAAAAGATTATAGAGAAAAACTATGTTATCAAATTTTTTGTGGAACGATAAAATTTTTAAATAGCAAAATAAATTAAAATCACAATTTATTTTGAATTTGGAAAAAACAAAAAAGGCGTTTTTACTTTTTAGTATTACGCCTTTTTTAATTTTACACTATTTTAAAAGTTTTTAACCTTTACATTTATTTTATTAATAATTAATAACTTTTAAATAAGTTTTTATAATGTTTTAATCTAAAATTGCTTTTATTCTTCTTACGCCACTACTAGACGCTTCTTCTTTTACTATTTTAAAATGATGTAATTCAGCTGTGTTTTTAACGTGTGGGCCACCACAAATTTCAGCACCATAACCTTTTATTGAATAAACGCTAACAACATCACCATATTTACTATCAAATACACCGATAGCACCTTTTGCCTTTGCTTCTTCTACTGTGCTTTCAGTTCTTACAACATCAACTTTTTCACTAATTGCTTTATTAACATAATCTTCAATTTGCTTTAATTCTTCTGGTGTTACTTTTCTATCAAAACCAAAATCAAACCGTAATCTTTCATTATTAATGTTACTTCCCATTTGTTTACATTCACTTTTTAGTACAACACTTAATGCGTTATGAAGTAAATGTGTTGCTGTGTGAAGTTTTGTTGTTTGTTCGTTTTGTTCACTAAGTCCACCTTTATTTACTCCTGCTTCAACGCCGTGAGATTTTTGTTGATGCAAACTAAATGCTTTATTAAATCCTTCTACATCTACAATAAAACCTTTATCTTTTGCCATTTCAACTGTAAGTTCTAATGGAAAACCAAAAGTATCAAAAAGTCTAAATGCTTTTTCGCCACTTATTTTTTTGTTATCAGGGGCAAATTTTGTTAAGTTGTCTATTAACTTATTAAATTCTTTTGTGCCTTGTTCTAATGTTTTTTCAAACTTTTCAGCTTCTTTTTTAATTTCACTTAAAATATAATCTTTTTTCTCTAAAAGTAGTGGATATGCTTCATTATAAATTTTAGTTATATATATTAAACTAACTTCTAATAAATCTTGTACATTTAGTCCAATAGATTTAGCATATCTTAACGCTCTACGAAGTAGTCTTCTTAAAATATAGCCACTACCCACATTTGATGGAACTATTCCGTTTACATCTCCTATTAACATAGTTGCTGTTTTAATATGGTCAGCAATTATTCTTACAGCTTTAGTTGTAACTTCGTCTTCTAAATATTTAACATTAATTTTTTCGCATAAATAGTTAATAACTTCTACAAAAACATCGGTTAAATAAACATCAGTTAAACCATTTAAGTACATTAAATTTCTTTCTAGTCCCCAACCTGTATCAACATTTTTTTGTTTTAATGGAAGATATTTGTTATCATCAACTCTATCATATTGCATAAAAACATCGTTACCAATTTCAATAAAATGTCCACAATCGCAACTAGGATTGCAATCTTTTGAGCAAGGTTTTGTATTGGTTATATAAAACATTTCGCTATCTGGTCCACAAGGCCCACGGTCAAG
>CAKVEY010000092.1 GCA_934746185.1 uncultured Clostridia bacterium | reverse complement strand
CTATTAATCAAGTTTTTAGAAACTTTTGCCGTAGAAATATCTTCATCACTATTCGTACTAGGCACAACACTCATAGTAGGTCTTATTTGACTTAATTTTGCTATTCGGCTTTCAATAATCGGTGAAATATGGTTAAACACTTCTCTTTCTTGCCAAAAAAATTGTTTAGAATTGTCTTCAACATCATAGTTTACAATGTTGCAGTATTGGTTGCCATACAAAAAGTTCATATTAAGTAACCACTGTGCTTCAATAGGTTTTCGTTCAAATTGTCTATGTTTAAAATCATTAATTACATCTTTCACAAGATTTTCTTTATATCTTTCTTGTCTTTGTTTTTTTAAGTCCTTTTTCATTTTTACTCCTTCTCATTCTTTAGTTTTTCTAAAAGTTTATCTCTTTCAAGCAATAATTCTTCGTCAGTCATATTTGCTAAATCTAAATCATTATCGCTATACATATCAAGTAACACCTTAACAGCAGTTATATCTGGTGGAACATTTTTCTTAGTAACCTTTTTTTTAGTTAATTTCATCTCACCATTATCACTACTAAATTCTTCGGTAACTTCTTTATTCGTATAACCTAACGCACGCTTAATAAGTGCCTTATTTAATCTTTTGTTATAAATTTCATTTTCTTCCATATCGCTCATTTTTTATTTTTGTAAATAACCTTTCTTTATCTTTTTGAATTTCATTTTTAACTATCTTTTTTATATTTTCCGGCTTGCTCATCACATAGTATCTTAGTTCATCTAAACTATGGTCATCTTTTTTTATAGGAGCATCAGCCTTTCCCCAAAAATAACTTTTTATTTCTCTAATCATATTAACGCAAGTAGAAAAAATAAATAATTTTCTCTCGCCACTAGCGTTACATATTAAGTTTTTAACTCTTTGAATACCACTAAATAAATCTTTATTAACCTTAGGATTAACCATAATATTAAAGTCATAAAATAAGTCAACAACGCTTTTACTACTAGCAAGAGTCGTTTGCGTTGCTGCACTATCTATTAACGCTTCAAGTTTTCCGTTATAACTTCTTGGCCACCCAAGTTTGTCTGCTATTGCTAAAATATGATTGCTATGATATTCAATATCTTTGTCCCTATCATAATGCTCTGCAATAACATAAATATTTCCATCATAATCTACGGCATAAAAATGGCAAGATAACGGATTTCTAAATCCGGGGTCAATACTAATATTGTCATACCATTCTTTCGGCACATTAAACGGTTCAATTACATTTAATTCTTCTTTAAAATTGTTGTAAACAAGTCCACCAGAAAAACTAAAATTACCGTAGCACCTGCTTTCCAGTTCGTCTTTACTCATAGTATTTTCTAACGCTTTAATTTCTTTTTCATCTAAAAACGGATTATCTTTCCAACTTAAATTTATATGCCACACTTCGTCATCATTATTTTCATTTAAGTAAATTGTGTTATAAACCCAAGTCAAACCTTTAAGTGGAGTCATCGTTCCAAAAATCTCACCACATTTATCTATCACACGCATTTTACATTCAAGATAAATATCATAAGGTGGTTCTTCGTCAAACCAAACAAAATCTAAACTTGTCCCCTGAAATTTTTCTCTTCCTTGGTCGCAACTTTTAAAACCTATTGTGCTAATTCCACCAAAAACATTTTTAATTAAAATTTTATCAATAACAGCATTTTCTAAACTATCTTTTCTTCCACTCGAAACAACAATATCTTCAATCCAGTTAGGGTTAAGATAATGAAGAATTTTGCTTTGTGCAACATCACGCTGAACCTGAGTAGATAAACTAACTACCCAACCAGTTGTATCTTTTTTGTTTTCTTTATATGGGTGAATTCCCCTTGCAATATAAATCACTTCAACAGCACCACATTCAGTTTTGCCCGTTCTGTTTCCACCAAAAACCCAACGATTTTTCTTTTTGCATTTATGAAATTCCACTTGCTTTTGATGAACAACCTTTCCAGTGTTATACTTTTTTAAATAATTAAAATTTTCTCGCCTTAATAGTTCAGTATTAATTAATTTTAATTTGCGTATAATTTCTTTCATATTAATTCCCGTTTTAAAAAACTTTTTTTGTATAAAATAATTAAATAGTAAATATAATTTAAAGAGGTTAAATTTGAAAAAACATTTAATAATTTTATGTTTAATAATATATGTGTCAATTTCTTGCTATCTTTTGTATAACATAAGTTTGCCACTTCCAGTATCAAACGAAAACAACTTATATGGTAGAATTTTAACTAACACTTTACTACTTAAAACTCCAACAAAAATAGAAGACTATTCAAACTCATATTTTTTGCTAGAAGAAAGTTATTTTGTTAATGTAATAAATACCGAAAACGACAACTATTATTATGTAAATTACTTAAATTTAACTGGTTATGTTAAAAAAAACGATATTGAACTAGTTAGTCAACAAATATCGTCTCCTTACTTAAAAGATATAAAATTTGATATTGTAAAAGATTGTTTTTTATATTTAGAGCCTAAAAACAATAATAATTCACAAATTTTGCCATTATCTCCACAAAACTCTATTAGTTATTATGGTAAAATTTATGGTGATGAAATAAGCCAAAATAGTGGCAATGTTTGGTACTATTGTGTCATCACAAATAATGAGAATTCTTTATATGGTTATATTCATTCTAGCTACACAAACAATTTATCACCAATCGTTCACAACACCGAATATTCTTCAAAATATATAAATAAAACCCAAGTCAATTCTTTGCTTAACTTAAATTTATCGTCACAAA
>CAKVEY010000091.1 GCA_934746185.1 uncultured Clostridia bacterium | reverse complement strand
TTAAGAAGTTTATAAAATTAAAAAAGTATAAAATTAAAAATCAAAAAAAGTACTATTAATAGTACTTTTTTATTTTATTGTTTTTCGTTTTTTTTATTTTTTACTTTTAGTTATTAATTTTATATTTTTTCTTTATTATAGAAATTTTTATTAAATTTTATAATATTTCTAACCTTTTTTATTTTTCTTTTTATTATTATCTGCATAAGGCAATAAAGTTTGTAGGGCTTTTTGATAATCTTCTGTGCTATTAAATCCGTTTTTATCTAAAATATAGCCGTTTACTCTATTTATATAAACATAAATTGCATCATCATAAAACACAACTTTATAAATCATATCATAACTCAAAGTAGATTTTGCAACCAAATTTCCGTTCTTTTCTACTGTTAAATCTAAACATTTTTCTAAAATTGTAAATTTATAATCGCAATCTAGCACCATTTTATCTTTTACTAATGCTAAATTGATTTTTACAAAGAAAATATCGTAAAGAATAAAAATTAATGCCATTAAAAAGCAATAAATTACGCTTCCTAGTTCTGTATGAGTGTTTTGAACTAAATCTAATATTAAAGATACTAACCCACACGCAAGCAATATGCCGTAGCATATTCTTATAATTATAAATGAAATTTTTGAATGTCTTCTTAAAAAAGTTGAATACATTTTTTTGGTTAATTTAGTATTATTTTCCATATAAATATTATATTATAAAAATTTGTTAAAAATCAATTAATTTAATAAGATTTTGTTTAAATTTTGTAATTTATTATTAAAAAAATCGACTTTTTTATATTATAAAGCGTTAATTTTAGCATTATAATTTTCTATTTTATTATCAATTTTATTACTTAATTCTTCCATTTTTAAAAAACAATTATAATATTTTATTTCAGTTCCTGTTAAATTGTCTATGTTCATATTTTTTGCATATTTTAATCCATCTAAATAATTATCAATTAGTGGTTTTTTAGTTTTTATTAATGTTCGAGCATAAGAAATATAATTAACGCATAATTCGTCTAAATTTTTTAAATTTTCCTTACCTACAATTTTTTCTAATCTTAAATCTTTACTTATATAGCAAGTTTTAAATAAATCTAAATGTTTATTTAGCAAATTTTCAACTAACGGAAAAGCTAAACTATAACTGCTTAAAGTTTTTGCTTGTAAAAATAAATTTACATTATCTTTTTCCATTTGTCTAACTATAATATCAGCATAATAATCAGTTAAAATTTCATTAAAAAGCGCATATTTCCTATCATCGTCTGTACTATCAAATTCTATTCCATTTTTTGAAATAACTTTATCCCCCACAATTTTTAATGACTTACTTATTACGTGCGTTAATTCGTGGACAAAAATATTTGTATTTAAGTATTTTGCGTTAGGAAAAATGCAACAATCTATAAATACACCATTTGCGTTTTGTTGTGATTGATACTGAAAGGCAATTTCTTTTGCGTTTAATGGGTTAAAAAAACTAAAAAGAACTTCGGTCATAACTTGTTTTACATATTCTTTATTTTCACCTTTATAGTTAGACAAAATTTCTTTTATATAAACATTGTTTTTTAATTGAAATTTGCATTTATTTAAAACTTCTTTACCTTGCGTTTCTGTTAAATAAGTTAGCATTTCATACGCTTCATTATCAACGTCTTCTAATAAATTTTTAAATTCTTTTGAATCTTTTAATTCTTTTTTAATCTTTTTTAAAGAATTTATAATATGTGCATATTTGCTTTCATAAGAATTTTTTAACTCTTCTAAAAAAAATTTATTATTGCTTAATGTTACATCGTTAGTGAAATTAGAAATAATTATGCCTGCTACTGTATCATAATAACCCGAATTTAGCATATTTGCTATTGCTCTTAATCCGTTATAATAATGACTTTTATTCTCTTTATTTATTTTTGCTTTACAAATATTACTAAACCATTTATCTAAAAGTAAATCAATCTCATCATCAATTAAATCGACAATAGCAACATTTATTTTATCATTTACACAAATTATAGAAGTTATATCTATACGCTCGCTAATTTGATTAAAATATTTTTCACCAAAAAATTTTGTAAAGTATTTTTTCATTATTTCTTTACAATTTTTTAAATAGTTAAATTCATCTTTTGCTAATTCGTCTAAATAATACATTTTACTCCTATCTCATCTCTTCATCTTTATCGGCTTCATTATATTTTTTTATATTTCTTTCAATTTTTTCAGTTAATTTGTCCATTCTATCAAAACATTCAAAGTATTTGTATTCATCGCAAGATACATCTTCTGGTTTTAGACTTTTATATTTATTTAATGCTTCATCAAATTTTTTTGGCAACTTAAAATTTACTTTGTTTTTTGCCATATTATCTAAATAACTTGTATAATCTAAAAGTAAATCATTTAACTGTTGTAAATTTTCTTTTCCAAAAACTTCGTTTATTTTATTAAAATCATCTGTTATATAACATTCTTTTAATAAATCAATGTGTTTTTTAAATAATTTTTTTACTAAAACAAAGCAAAAACTATATAAACTATCATTATGTTTTGCTAAAAAAAGACTTTGATGCTTATCGTGCACTATTTTTAAACTTATTTCATTTGCGAAATAATCAGTGCAAATTTCATCTAAATAGTTATATTTATAATAACCTTGTTTACTAACACCATTAAAAATAAAACGAGCTAATCCACTTTTTCTAAATATATTTGCTTTATAAGTTTCAATTTTTTGACTTGAAATTGCGTGCAAAAGTTCGTGTACAAAAGTTGTTGTGGTTAAAATTTCAGGACGAGCAAACAAACAAGCCTTAAAT
>CAKVEY010000090.1 GCA_934746185.1 uncultured Clostridia bacterium | reverse complement strand
TGAAATGAAAGTTGGCGATGCGTTTAGATTAAGTAAAGATTATTTAAAAGGATATAGAAAACATTATATTAGTTTAGTTTGGGCGTATATTGTTGATTTTATCTTATCAATAATTTCTTGTTATGTTTACTCTTTATGGGTTAGACCTAAATTTAACTGTGCCGTTTACTGTTTATATAGAGATTTAAAAAGTTAAATTATGTTAAATTTATTTAAAACTATTGACAATAATATAAAAGTTGTATAAAATAAAATATAATAAAAAAGGAGAAAAATATGTTTAATTTATTTATGTGGTGGCGTAAATAATTTAGCATTTACAAAAATTTATGTTTTGTGAATGCTTTTTAGTGCGTCACAAAACATATAAATGGATTAAAATATTTAATATAAATCTTGTTGCCCGTTGGTATGTTTTGTTAAAAAATTTCACAACGGGTTTTTTATTTTTAATTAAAAGGAGATTTATATTATGAAAAAAACAATGTTAACAGGTGTTAGACCAAGTGGAAGTTTAACATTAGGAAATTATTTAGGAGCAATTAAAAATTTTGTGGATAGACAAGAAGAATATGATAGTTATATTTTTCTAGCAGATTTGCACGCAATAACTAGTTATATTGAACCACAAAAATTAAAAGAATCTATTAAAAGTTCTATTGCTATTTATCTAGCGTGTGGAGTTAATCCCCAAGTTACTACAATTTTTAAGCAAAGTGATGTGCTAGAACACGGAACATTAGGTTTTATTATGACTTTTCAAACAAAAATGGGCGAATTATCTCGAATGACACAGTTTAAGTGTAAATCGGCTCAACTTACAAAACAGGGGGTAGATACTGGATTATTTGTGTATCCTACGCTTATGGTTGCAGATATTTTGTTGTATAACACAGCAATAGTTCCTGTTGGCAAAGACCAGCAACAGCACGTAGAATTAACGCGTGATTTAGCTGAAAGATTTAATAAAAGATATGGTGAAACCTTTGCGAAGCCCGATGTTTATGTTGCACCTATTGGCAATAAAATATTAAATTTACAAAATCCACTAGAAAAAATGAACAAATCGGATAATAATGATAACAAAGGTACTATTTTCTTGCTAGATGATATAGAAGTTGCTAAGAAAAAGATTATGTCGGCAAAAACAGATAATCTTAATAAAGTTCATTTCGATGAAGAAAATCAACCAGGTATTTCTAACCTTATGAGTATTTTAAGTAAAATAACAAATGAAAGTTTTGAAAGTATTGAAAAAAGATATATAAATAAAGGATATGGCGAATTTAAAAAAGAAGTTGCCGAAGTTGTTGCAAAATTATTAACTAAAATTCAAAATAAATATAATAAATTTAATAACGAAGAAGTATTGAATAAAATCTTAAAAAAAGGAGCAAAAAATGCAAAAATTGTAGCACAAGAAACGCTAAGTAGAGCAACAAAAGCAATAGGATTAAAATAAAAAACCAAAGATAAAAATCTTTGGTTTTTTTATAACTATTTTTTTAATGCTAAATATTCTTTCTAAATTTGATTCCACCAATGTTTAATGAATAACTTTTTAAATTTTCAATTATAAACACTTGATTAAAATTGAATACTGTGTTATTATATAAAAGAAATTTAAAAATATTTTACACAGTTTTAATAATATTGCACACCGTGTTAATTTTGTTTATATTTTAAAGGAGAATTATTTATGAGAGCAACATATAGAAATTCAATTCGTTCTAAACAATTAATAAGAGAAGCGATGATTTCCTTATTAAATAAAAAATCTTTAACAGAAATAACTGTTTCGGACATAGTAAAAACAGCCGATATTAATAGGGGAACATTCTATAACCATTATGGTAACCCTATTGATGTTTTAGAAGAGATAAAAGAAGAATTAATGCAAAAATTATCAAACGCACTAAAATTAAGTAAAGAAAAGAATGATGTAGATAGTTTTATTAACATTATTTTAGAGCATTTTAAAAAGAATGATTTAGAATACAGAAAAATAGTTGATGCAATTCCTATGTCTGTAATAGATAAAATGAAACAAGAATTTATCAATAAAATTGTAGAATTAAAACCTGGAATTGATAATTTGTCGTTATATCTAATTGTAAATGGGATTTCTGGATTATATTTAGATTATTTAAAAAATAATATAACTTTTTCTTATGATGAATTAGGTGCGACTTTAAAGCAATTTATTAACTTTTCTTTGCAAATATCAAATCAAACAAAATAAAAAATATAGTTATTAACTATAACTTTTGTAACTAATATAAAAAGGAACTTTGCTTTTAATCTGCACTGTTCCTATTTTTATTATGTTAGTTTCAACATTACTAGCCTTTAACTAAATAAAAATTGCTTAATTATAAAATATAATTTAATTTTTTTATAATTTTTACTAAGGTTATTAATAATTTAATAAGTTTACTTTTATTTTCAAATATTTTTGATTTATTATCAATTTTAAATATGGAATATTAGTGTCTTTATATAAACGAGCAACCGAAGAATTTAGTTAAATGGATAATCTAAACTAATTACTATATTTATTTAAAGTAAATAATTTAAAAGATAATTATATAAATGCTAGGTTTTACTCATATTAAAATGATGCTTTTATAAGGCAATAGACAGAAAAAATTGCAAATTATAATATGATTTATTACTCTACTCACAAAAAATAAAAAAATGAGGTTAAAAACTGTTTAATCTCATTTATACTATTAATAGTATTTAGTAAAATTTTATAACACAATAAAATTAAATTTGGAGCGGGTGATGGGAATCGAACCCACGCGGCCAGCTTGGAAGGCTGGAACTCTACCATTGAGCTACACCCGCAT
>CAKVEY010000089.1 GCA_934746185.1 uncultured Clostridia bacterium | reverse complement strand
GCATTAAATTTATTACTTGGTTTTATGGTGAGCGGAATTGATAATGCGGCGCACATTGGGGGCTTAATTGGAGGCTTTTTAGCTTTGATGGCTTTAGGAATTGAAAACAAAAGTACTACGAAAAATTCCGTGAATGGTTGGATTGTTTTAATTCTTTATTTAGGATTTTTAAGTTATATAATATTTTGGGTAAAATAAAACACTTGCTTTTATGAGAAGCAAATGTTTTTTTATATCTTTCTGTAAAGTCCTACGGCAATGCCTAAAATTTTAACATTATTATAAATAAAAGGTTCCATTGTATCGTTTTCTGGTTGAAGTCTAATGTGATCATTTTCTTTATAAAATGTTTTTAGTGTTACTTCATTATCTTCAGTCATAGCCACTACAACTTCCCCATTTCTAGCTGTATTTTGTCTTTTTATAATAACATAATCATTATCATAAATTCCTTTGTTAATCATTGATTCGCCACTTACATGAAGTGTAAATACTTCACTGTTTCTAGGAACTAGGGAAGCGGGTAAATCAAAATATTCATCTGGTTGTTCAATCGCTGTAATTGGGTTTCCTGCTGTAATTTTCCCAAGTAAAGGAACTTTTACAACATCTTCATTTTTCTCTAAGTATTCGTTTTCTACAAGTAATTCTAATGTTCTAAACTTATTATTAGTAGATCTTATATAGCCTTCTTTTTCTAGATTTTTAACATGAACAAATACTGTAGCAGGACTATTTAATCCTACACCTGCACATATCTCTCTAATTGCAGGTGGATATCCATGGCTGGCTATATATCTTTTGATAAATTGTAGCACATCTTCTTGTCTTTTGGTTAGTTCTTTTCTTTCTTCCACTATTATCACCTCGTTAAATAGATTTTATAATAAATGTGTTTAAAAGTCAAACAAATATTTGCCTAAATTTAAAATATACAAAATTAAAAAAATATGATAAAATTAAATAGATGTTTTGTGAATAAATGTCCCCGTAGCATAACAGGAAAATGCAATCGCCTCCTAAGCGGTAGACTGGGTGTTCGAGTCACCCCGGGGACGCCATTTTGTTTAAAATATAAATTGTATAATAGAAAGTCATAAATATTTTAAAGTTAAAAAGTCATAATTTTAAGATATTTATGACTATTTTTGTTATACTTGTATTATCTCATAATAGATCAGGAGTTGATATGAGTATGAGAAAATAATTTACAATTGAAAAAGACGATATTAGTATTAATACTAAATATCATCTTTTTAAGTTATGTTAATTATTTTTAAATTTTAAATCTATTGGTTGATCGCAAAGAATCGTCAGTTTCTCGGTATTCTTCATAATTAATTGGTAGGCCCAAAGATAACCTTTCATTTAAACTATATTGATCACAAACATTTTTAAATAATTGTATATAATCTTGGCTATAAAAATCTAATCCGGACCAAGTTTTGCTTTGGCCAGTTCCTACTAGGTAAACTTGAGTAGGGCAAAAGCCATCAAGCCATGATTCTTGATAACCTCTTAGTAGATTTTCAACTAATGAAGAAGTGTTAAACTCATATAAACTAGGAATGTATTCTTCTATTGGTTTAATTGTATCTACTATTGTTCTAAAAGAATTAATTTGTGCTAATCTTTCAGTTGGATTTAGTACATAATATTGTTCATATAATTTTCTTCGAAATTGTGCGTATGCCAAAAAGTCCTGACTGAAAATTTTGTCATTCAAAAATGTTGATTGAAATTTTGGATTTTTTAAAACTTGTTCTAGAACTAAGCAAGCTTTAACCAATTTTACTTCAATAGAATTACTTGATTTATTATCAGTTTGTTTATTTTGATAAGCATGTTCTAATTCATGTAATATTATTTGTGTAATTGTTAAATTTTTATACATAGTTCTTTCTAAGAAAACGTTAAACAAACAATCATATTTACTTTCATCTCTCATAAGCGTTTGCAGTGATTGATAATTTATTAAAATTTTTTGAGTTAGAAAATTATAAGCAGCGACACCAATACCGTTTATTAATTCATTAGTAAATGTAACACCACTTACATAATTATCAAGACTTTTTCTTGTTACAATAATTTCAATTAACTTGTCAATAAATCGCTGATCTACAAGTTTCCAATTAATAGAATAATCATAAATAAGTTCTAAAATTTCTAATTCCATAATATATCCCCTTTATATTACAAAATAATTCAAATGGATTGTTTGATAAATATAAATAATCCATTTGTTTGTGCTTTAATAATAACATTAATAAGGAAAATGGTCAAATTTGTGATTTTACAGTGTCTGCAAGTTAGCTTAGAGTTTTGTTATTTTTGCTATTTGTAAAATTTAGGCAAATTACCTAAAAAAATGTAGCATTTATATTTATAAATGATATAATAAAGTAGAAGAAAGTAGTGAGGTAGTTTATGAATGAAAATTATGAAAATGTAGTGCCAGAAAATGGTCAAGTAGGGGCTAAGAGTCCAAAGAAAAACGTTCTATTATATGTTTTAATAGGTATTGTTTTGTTAGTGGTTATTGGTTTTATATATTTAAAACTTAATTATTCTGCTAATAGCTTTTTAGAAAAGGGAGCAAAAAATTTAACTTCTTATGTTAATGAAGCATTAGAACGAATTAATGTTAATCAAGATTATATTAATAATATGGATAAGTATGATGTTAAACAAAATATTAATTTAGCATTAAAAACAGATAGTAATGCTTTAAAAGGGTTTAATAATTTAGAATTAAATCTTCTAGAAAATATTAGTACAAAAAATAAATATTTAGACCTAGATCTTGATATTAAGCAAAAAGATGCAAGTATTAATGCACAAGTAGCTTTTAAAGATAATAAAATATATTTAGATAGTAAAGATATTTTAGATAATCCTGTATATATAAATGATACTGATAATACATTAGGTGAGTTTGATAAATTAATTGAACAATATAGTAACTTAAGT
>CAKVEY010000088.1 GCA_934746185.1 uncultured Clostridia bacterium | reverse complement strand
TCTAAAGATGCGTTATCTATCTTTTCAATAAATTTTTTTGTATCTTCGTTAAAATATTCTATAAATTTTTTATTTAAAGACTTTTATGATTCTAATCTCTTTATTAATTCAAACATCATTAAAAAATTTGGAGATGTGAAAAGTAGTAAAATAAAAAGAAAGGGTATAATAAGGGTAACTTGTGAATTAATTAGGAATATTGGCAAAGGAAATTATACAATAAAACAATATAATGGCAAATATATTGATATATTAAATTATCATAATAGAGAAGCATTATTTGTTTGTTCTTGGTTTATTGCTTACTTAAATTTAGTGCAAAATCAGTTTGAAGAAAAGGTTAAAAATAATGATAAAATTGCCCTTGAAATATTAGATAATTTAGATTTTTCTAACTTTTTTATTATTGGTGATAGTACTTTTAATAACCAAGAAAGAAATTATAGTTTAGAAGATAAAAAATTTATTTTAAGAGCAATAAGAAATTCAATTTGCCATTATAAGTTTTTAATTGAATTAACTAAAAGTGCTGATGCTAATAAATCATTAATAAATTTTTACCAAAAGAAAAATGAAAAAGATGTTTTTATAAAATCTACCATTGAAGATTTTTTGAAATTTATTAGCAATGAAAAAATATCAAATTATGGGAATTTTGACTCTATAAATATTGAAAATATTGAAGACCTATATTTAACAATAAAAAATAATATAGAAAATTATTAAAATTAATTAAATATTTTATAAATTGCCTAAATTTAGGCAATTTTTTTACAAAAATTTTTCACAACTATTAAATAAAATGTGTATAATTTATTTGTGAATTGGTCGATTAAATATGTAAAAAAAAGGAAGTCTTTTTGTTTTTAAAATGTCTTCGCAAATTTTGTAAAGCGTTATTGCTATGCTACTAGATACATTCATTGAAGAATTATTGCCGAACATATCTATATGTGTACATATTTGAGAATTATCTAATGAAGTTTGTGATACTCCAAATCTTTCATTGCCAAATATTAATGCTAGTTTATTAAATTTACAAAAATTAATGCTTCTAAGTGGTTTACTATCATTACAAACTTCAACACTTATAATAGAAAAATCGTCATTTTTTAGTTTATTAATTACATCTAAAATATTAGAACATATTTCGTAACTAACAGTTTTATTACAATTACGAGCAGTTTTTTCAATCTTTTTAAAGTTTATGTTAGAATCGTTAGATATAATATAAATTTTACTGCAATTAAAAGCATCGGCAAGCCTAAAAGCTGAGCCGATGTTTTCTTCGTGTTCAAAATTTTCTAAAATTAAAACAATATTCGCTTTAAATTTTTTTTGCACTGGTTTAGTCATATTGGTGGAGTCAACGCTATCCAATTCTAACATCAAAATCCATATCGGTGCTAGGTGGATTAGAGTTATTATTCATTTTTATCATTAACTTTTTGAGGTCCTTGAGTAATCCTTGTTTTTAGTATTGTTTCAAAATCAAATATTTTTTTAGCTTTTATAACGACACCTAGGTTGTTCGGAATATGGGTTTCCGCTATTGGTTTAGTATTGACAGCTGGTGCTAACACGATTTTAATTTCACCATTAACTTTGTGTTGAGCTACAGCATAAACTATTCCAATTAATTTCACTCTTCCACCAGTATATAGTGTGTTTTTTATACTATATGCTCCTTGATTATAAATAAAAACAGGAGAACCACTAGAACCACCATAAATTGCAGAATCTATTAAGAATTTAGGAGTATTTTCAAAATCGTATTTTAATGATGTGGCTGTAATTCCTTTTCTTACAATTGGTAGATTATTTGCATAATCCCATATACCATCTGGATAACCAATAACTGTTATATCTTCAATATTAGAGACTTTGTCTTGAATGTATTTCTCATCAGGAATATTTTTGTTTGTAAGAGTAGTGTAATATAAACTTTCTTTTTTGTCTTTAAAAAAATTAATTAAACTCGCAATAAGGATAATACATAAATCAATTGAATTATCAGGGTGGTTTATAATAAAATTTTCAAGGTCGTTTAATTCAAAAGTAAATTGCTTGTTTGTTAATTTTTCATTTTCGCTCAAGGAAAATCTTAATTTTAAACACTTTGCACCATTTACCACATGTTTATTGGTAATAATACAAGGCACTTTCAATTTTTCATCATCAAAAAAAGTATAAAAAAATCCTGTCCCAGTGCTTTGTATTCCATTCCCTAAATCTGCTTCAATTCTAATAGTTGTATGTATCAAAAGCTCATCTATTTCCATAAAAACCCCATTAATATGTGAATATTATAACATATTTTGTTTAAAAGTTAAAGATATACAAGAAAAAAAGAAGAAGTATTTTTCAACTTCTTCTCGTAATTGTTTTATTGATTGTTTTGCAAGTGAGAATAAACTTCTTTTGCGGTAAGATTTTGAGAGTTGCCAAAGGTTTCGGCAAAGTTTTTTAAGTCGGTTGCAAACATTAAACTTATTCGTTTAAGTTGCTGATTTGACAAACTTAGTTTACCTAACTTTAAAGTGTTTTCTTCAAAATTAAACTTGGCTGTGTTCTCTTGTAATTTTTCACAATCAACAAAACATTTTGTTTTGGTATCAGTCATAAGCATTTATATTTTCATATAAAAACTTGTTAGCAGTGATACCAATTTCAATCCAGACTTCAATTTTGAAGTCCAAATTTATTATAACATATACAAGCAAAAATTACTATATTTTTAACATAAAACAAGTGGGTTTCACACTTGGTTTAAGCCTTGGGGAAATAGACTCAAAATCGACTCTTTTATATTTTTGGTGTGAGTCACCGGAAAGCCCGATAAAATGGGACTTTTTGGGGTTCAAAAATCGATTTTGAGCCAATTTCCTTATCCTGCTCGATATTTTTTCTCCATAAAATAAGTAAATTTCTATCAAATTTCACACTTTTATGGTATACTTTTACATGGAGAACAATTATGG
>CAKVEY010000087.1 GCA_934746185.1 uncultured Clostridia bacterium | reverse complement strand
TGCTTCGTTAGATTTAGTTAGCCCATTAATTTTATTTTTTAGTTTTTCTAACTTTGCTTTTTCGCTTAAAAGATATTTTTTAAAAACTTCTCTATTAAAATCAAAGTTATCTTTACCAAAATAAATTTCCATAGGTTTTAAATGATTTCTTCCTTTGGTTACTTTTAAAACATTATAATATATTTCGTCATCATATACCAAATAATCATAAACAATTTTATATTTATTATTTATCAAATATTCCCTTAATTTTACAACATCTCTCATAGGTTGAAGAACAAAATTCTTTAAATTGTTATTTTTTTCTTCTAATATTTTAATAATTTCCATTCCACCCATTCCAGCAATAACGGCTTGTTTAACTTTATCGCTTTTATAAATAACAGAAAAACCATCGCCTTCTCTAAAACTAACATAACCATTAATGTTTAAAGAATCGCAAAAAACAATTGCTTTGTCTAAACTAGGGGCACTAATATCTGTTGCAATAACTCTGTCGCATCTATTAGATAAAATCAATTCTGCTGTAACATAACCGTGGTCGCAACCAATATCGGCAATAACTGAAGTTTTATCACATAACTCTACAATGTTTTCTAATCTTGTACTTAAATTTAATAATGTGCTCATTAGTTTTCTCCTTTAAAAGAAATCCTTTAATTTTTTACTACGAGAAGGGTTCCTTAATTTTCTAAGTGCTTTTGCTTCTATTTGACGAATTCTTTCTCTTGTTACATTAAATTCTAATCCAACTTGTTCTAGTGTTTTAGGAAAACCGTCATCTAGTCCATAACGCATACGAATAACTTTTTGTTCTCTTGGTGTTAATGTATCTATTACAGATAAAAGTTGTTGACGAAGTAAACTTCTTGTTGTTGCTTCAAAAGGTGAAATCGAAGTTTCATCAACGGCTTTATCGGCAATTTTACCACCGTCTTCATCGTTTCCCATAGGGCTTTCAAGTGATAATGGTTCCATTTGAATTCGTTTAATTTCGCTTACTTTTTCTTCCGTTATACCCATTTTTTTAGCAAGTTCTTCAATGCTAGGGTCGCGTCCTAATTCTTGTTGCAATTCTTTTGTTGCACGAGAAAGTTTATTAATAGTTTCAACCATATGAACTGGCAAACGAATTTGACGAGATTGGTCAGCAATCGCACGAGTTATATGTTGACGAATCCACCAAGTGCCATAGGTAGAAAACTTAAATCCACGAGTGTAATCAAATTTTTCAACGGCTTTTAAAAGTCCTAAATTTCCTTCTTGAATTAAATCTAGTAATTGTAAGTTTTTACCAGCATATTTTTTTGCAATAGCAACAACTAGTCTTAAATTGCATTCACAAAGTCGTTTTTTTGCTTCTTCATCGCCTTCTTGTATTCTTTTAGCAAGTTCAATTTCTTCATCGGCAGAAAGTAGTGGGGCTCGTCCAATTTCTTTTAAATAAATTTTAACAGGGTCATCACTAGCTGCGTTTTTTACTAAATTTTCAAGTTGTTCAATATCTATTTCTTCATCTTTTGGATTTTCTTTTATAACTTTTACGCCCTTTGATTTAATTTTTTCTATAATTTCGTTAATTTCATCACTATTTATTTCGTTTTCATATTTAATAAATTTAGATACAATATCGTCATCTTCATTTAAAATATTATTTTTCTTTTTTGCAATCTCCAAGATTTTTTTAATTTCTGGTTCAAATTTTTCGTTAATCAATTTTATCCTCCAATTTTATTTTTGAAATTTCTTTTGTAATTTCTTGTAATTTTCTTCCTAACTCTTTTCTCTCATCAATATTATCTGTTTCCATAATTTTATTTGTGTAAAGAGTTTGTTGTTTATTTAATTCGTCTAATTTTAAAACTTTAACGCAATCTTCAAAATATTTACTACTTATCTCATCGCTAGAAAAATTATAGTTAATTAATTCATTAAACGCTTTATCTTCGCTTTCTAAGTTATCAAACAACGCTCCAATAATCGGTTCTTTCCCATCATTTTTACATTGTTTTAAATACTCATAAGTGGCTTTAAACGAAAACTCATTAAAGTTATTCATTTCAATAAATCTAGCATAAGGCTTTTTATGGAGCAAACTTGCTAATATAAAAAGTTGACTTTTATAAACATTGTCAGTTAATATCATAGGAATAAAGTTTTCTTTATTTTCTTTTTTAGTTGGCAATTCTAAATTTAACAAATCACTTTTTAAAACATCTATCGCAACTTTACTTATATCTTTTATTAATTTTAAATAAATTTCTCTTTCGCTATTAGTTTTTATTTCCCTTACAATATTTAAACTTTCTTTAATAAATTTACTAAGCATTAATTTATCACTTAAATTATATCCCTTAGATAAATTAATTATTCTATACTCATAACAATCTTTTGCATTTTTTATTTGCTCTTGCATTTTTTCTGCACCGAATTTTTTAACATATTCGTCTGGGTCTAAATTATCAGGTAGCGTAACGCAATAAATGTCAAAGTCTTCATTTTTTAAAACATCAATCGCTTTTATTGTGGCTTTTTGTCCTGCACTATCTCCGTCAAAACATAAAATAATTTTGTTGCAAAATCTTTTTAATTCTTTTGCGTGTAGTTGAGTAAAGGCTGTCCCCATAGTAGCAACGGCATTTATAAATCCAGCGTTGTGCATTCCAATAACGTCCATTTGACCTTCTACAATAATTATTTCATTAAGTTTACCTTCATTTTTTAATTGTTTTAAAAACTGAATTCCAAACACAATTTTACTTTTATCAAACACAATAGTTTGTGGCGAATTTTTGTATTTTGCCATTTTAGGATTATCTTCTAAAATACGAGAAGAAAAACCTATAACTTCGCCAAAACTATTTTTTATAGGAAAGGTTAGCCTTTCATACATACTATCATAGTAGTGCCCATTTTTCTCGCCGAGTAATCCTGCTAATTTCATAGCATTTAAACTTACTTTATTAGCATTTAAAAAAGTTACCAAACTATTATAATCTTTGCTATAACCTAATTCAAATTTTTTTACAACATCAGC
>CAKVEY010000086.1 GCA_934746185.1 uncultured Clostridia bacterium | reverse complement strand
AACAGTAACAGTTCCATCTTCTTTAATTCCAGTAGTCGCATTAGTTATGTTCTTCGCTTTCCATTCTTCAATAGTTCTAGCATATACTATTTCATTTAGATTTTCGCAATTTGCAAACATATTATTTATATTTGCGTTATTAGAAAAATCTAAATTTCCAACATACATTTTATAACCGAAAAAGTTACTAAAACATTCTTCTAAGTTTTCTATGGAATAAAAATTAATATGTGATACATCTAATATTTTTGTATTATATTGTAAAAAGTCTTTTTGAAATAAACTTTCTCTTGTTGTTAAAATAGATATACAGCCGTCGTTACATTGAATAGTAATCATATCGTTTGCAAAATGACTATTAATTGCCGTAACATTTGTAGTTAAATTTAACTTTTCCCAATCGTTAATAGACCCACCAAAGTTGACAAATGATAAATTTAAACAATCTTCAAAGCATCGTTCGGCAGTTGTAACTTTTGAAACATTAAAATTAGATATATCTAATTCTAATAACTTTTGACAATAAGCAAACATAAATGTTATGTCTGTAACATTGCTTGTATTAAAATTAGATAAATTTAAGTAGTCTAAATTTTTACAAGACGAAAACATTGCATTCATATTATTTACTTTTGAAGTATTAAAATTTGACAAATCTAAATTTCTAATATTTTGACAATTTGAAAACATTGAAGACATATCTTCCACATTAGAAGTATCCCAATTTGATATGTTTAAATTTTGTAATTTTAAACAACAAGCAAACATAGCCCCCATATCAGTTACATTTGATGTATCAAAATTAGATAAGTTTAGTTCTTGTAAATTTGTACAATAACTAAACATTGAATTCATATTTGTTACATTTTGAGTTTTAAAATTATCAAAATTTATTTTTGTAAGGTTACTGCAATTAGCAAACAAACCATTCATTTTAACAACATTTGAAGTGTCTAAATTTGTTAAATCTATTGAAGTTAATTTACTACAACTTTCAAAGCATAATTCTAAATTTGTTAAATTATCAACATTACCACAAATTAAATCGCCCGAAAGTTCTTTATTAACAATCATTAATGAACCATTAGTGTAGGTTATATCACCGTCAATAAATAACTGTGACCAAGATTTTATAAGATTATCAGTGTTTGATGCAAATAGACCTGTTTTATATGCTTTTAATTGATTATTTTTAATTGTAATTAAAATATCTTTATTTTCAATATCATTTTTAAGGTTATTATTTTCTTCGGTGATTTCAGCGACTGTCTTTGTTAATGATTTATTTTTAACAGCGTTTGCTGCTGCAACTCCACTCGGTACACCTATACCAATAGTTAATAAAGATGCTATAATTAAATTTTTTACTGCACTCATTTTATTTCTCCTTTATCTAATTTGTTGTTTGTTTTGTAAATTCGTTATTAGAAATTCGAGTAACTGTTATTTTGCTAAAATCTATATCTTCATAACCGTCTTTTAAGATTACCTTATAGTTGCGTTTTTTGTATTCAGGCGCAAAGGTATAATAACTATTAATAACAGTTATTTTGTTGTCTTCTGATAAACAATCATCTATGATAGTCACAGTTTCTTGTGGATTGTATTTTGCGTCATAAATAAAGGTTATATTTTCCTTATCTATTTTCATATAAGAAATAACTTCTTCTCCCGTTTTATCAACTATTTTGTAACAGCCAACTATTGCACCACTATTTTGTGGATGGAATATAGAGTTCCAAGTTTCAACAAAACCATCTTTATCATATATTGCCCATACACCACAGCCAATAGCACAAGCCATAACTAAACAAACAATTACTGTTAATATACTTTTAAAAACTTTCATCTTGTTCACCCCCTATTTTATTTGTTTTTCTGTTTGAAATCGTTTTTACATCACCCCCTAAAATACTTTTATTGTTTGGCATATATTAACGCCAACAAAAGCAATTAAAACTAATGTTAAGATAAATAGAATAACGCCTAATACTTTAATTAACTTAGAATCTGCTTTAAATAAACCAATACTTAAAAAGAACGAACGAATAGTAAAACCTATACAAATTATGTAAAAGATAATATAAAGGGGAATAAGAACAATTTTTCCAAATCCTAGACCTAACTGCGTTAAAGCGTCTTTGCTTGCCTGTTTTATTAAATCTAAATTGATTAAGTAAATAACAATTGAACTAACGCTTGCAATTATTAAATCTATTGAGAGTTTAATTAGTCTTAAACCATTTTTTGTATCGTTCATTTATTCCTCCTTATACATATCTTCAATATCTTTATCAGTTAAATAATCGGCATTAAAGTGGTTAGGCTTTAATGGTTTGTCTTTACATTTGTAAATGTTATGAAAACATCTATCGTTATACTTCACATTTAAGCAACTAGGTGTAAAGAACCTTTTTTGATTAGAAGATAACAATGTTCCGTCACTTTCGTTGTACTCTCGTTCTTCGACTAAATAGCGTCTAAAACCAACACAATTAATATAATGTTTTAATCTCATCATAAATTTTGAGTGGCGTTTACTTGTTCGATAAACTTTGCTTTGTAGTTTGTTATATGTTTTGCTACCTTCTTTGTAGTTATAGACTTCGTTTGTTTGTTTAATCCGTTTTTTCTTCAACCAATTATAGAAAGCGTCTAAGAGTATCGGCTTCATAACCCAAGTTTGACTTATACATAGAACAACCCTTTCAACTACACGTCTAATATCAATAAAACTCTTCTTTTCGTCTTGTTCGGTTAATCTCCAATATCCGTCAAATATGTGTCGTATAAATCTACCAAGCAAACTTAAATTCTTTAACTTTTTATCAACTTTGCCTTTTTGAGCTTCAAACTCAGCGCCAATTTCGTCACTAAATAGAACAGATAAATATGGTAATTTTTCTTCTTGTAATAAGTGTTTTCTTGTTAATTTATTTGAATATCGTCCTTGTTCGTCTTTAACTGGAACATTAGTCCATAGGCAAGGAATAGTACCTTCACGCAAATAGAACTCGTAAGCTTCGATAACTTCTTGTTTTTCTATTTTTTCAAACTCGCTTAGTTGTTCGTCTTTTCGCCCTTTATATAGCCAATATTTAAAAGTTAATTCTTCCCAACATTTGCCGGCTAAAATTACTGCTTCATATAATGTTTGAGTACTTTTGCCAC
>CAKVEY010000085.1 GCA_934746185.1 uncultured Clostridia bacterium | reverse complement strand
AAACCAAAATATCGCTAAATTTTCCAACGTCCATTGTAGGAACGCCTTTAATAGAAGCACTTATTTCATTTCTTTCATCTAAAATAAGCACATTTAAAGCGAAATCTCTTTTTCCTAATTGATAACAAATATCTCGAATAAATGTTGTTTTGCCACCACAAGGCGAAGAAATAACTAATGTATTTAAAACTTGTCCGTTATCAATTAAATAATTTAAAACATTTAAACTGCAATTTCTTACTTCGTGTGGAAATCTTAGGTTAATACTGCTAAAATCTTTCATAGTTTTTATATAACCATTTTCTGTAACAATTTCACCACAAATACCTAATCTAATTCCCCCATTTAAAGTAATAAATCCCTTTTTTATATCTTCATTTACTGAATAAATTGAATAGTTGCTGGCTTTTAAAATAACGCTTTCGAGTAAGTTTTTAGAACATATAATTGCGTTGTTTTCATCGGTAGTTAAACCTTCTATACCTAAAAAGTAAAATTTATTAGAATAATTTATTGTAATAGGTCTATCAATACGCAACCTTATCTCGTACAAATAATTAAATTTTAAGTTATTTTTTAAGGCTTCAAAAATTTCGGTTGGAAACAATTTATCTAACATAACACTCCTTTTCTTATATAAACATATTTATAAAAAAAGTGCTTTATGATAAAAGCAAATAAAAAAACACAAGATTACATTTTTCTTGTGTTTTTAACAATTTTTTTAAATTAAAAATTTTAAACTCTTTCCATATATTCGCCAGTTCTAGTATCAATTCTAATTCTATCGTGGTTATTAACAAATAGTGGAACTCTTAATTCTTTACCAGTTTCAACTTTTGCCATTTTAGATGCACTTGTTGCAGTATTGCCAGCAACGGCTGGGTCGCATTCAACAATTTCAAGTTCTACAAATAGTGGTGGTTCAACAGAAATTAATTTACCATTTGCAGTAGAAATAGTACACATTAAACCGTCCATTAAGTAGTCTAAAATTTTGTCGCAATCTTTTGCATTTACAGGGATTTGTTCATAAGTTTCAGGGTCCATAAAGTAGTAAATTTCGCCATCGTTATAAAGATATTGCATTTCTTTTCTTTCTACTTGAACTGCTTCAACTTTTTCGTTAGTTTTGAAGTTTCTTTCAATAACTTGACCAGTTTCGATGTTTTTTATTCTTCCACGAATAAATGCTGCTAGTCTTGGTTGACAAACGTGTTGCCATTCAATAGCAGTATAAATTTTACCCTCCATTTCAAAAGTTGTTCCTACTCTAACATCTGCTGTTAACATAATTTTATCTCCTTTTTAAATATTATTATATATATTTTTAAGTATAAGGGCATCAGTTGCCATTTTTCCCTTAGACTCACAAATAACTGTTGGTGAAAGATTATACTCTTTTAAAACTTTTGCAAGTGGCGCAAAATCTGGACCATAAATTTCGTTTGAATAATCCAAATGTTTCATCTCGCCTTTTTCACTATATTCAATTTTAGAAAAATGAATATGTAAATTTTCAGTTTTAAATCTTCCTAATTTTTCTAAACTATAATCAATAATTTGTTTATAATCATCTTCGGTTTTTAATTTGCCTTGCATAACGCAATTTATATGACCAAAATCTAGTGTTGGAATTAAGCATTTATCCAAAGTGCATAAATCTATTATTTCCTTATAACTACCTATTTGAGTATATTTACCCATAGTTTCAGGACAAATATACATATCACCTAAATTTTGTTTATAAATTTCGTTTAAGAGTGCATCATAGCCGTTATATAA
Source organism: uncultured Clostridia bacterium (assembly GCA_934746185.1). Lineage (GTDB taxonomy): Bacteria > Bacillota > Clostridia > Christensenellales > UBA1242 > UBA7868. The sequence continues at coordinate 1,410 of CAKVEY010000085.1, read as the reverse complement.
AACTTTTAAAGCTTCATTTCGCTCTTGTTTTAACTGCGAGCCACTATGAACAACGCACTTTTTGCCTTTAAAAGCCCTTAATAATTTTAAACTATTTATGCAATAATTAATTGATTTTTGTTTAGATTCTTCGCTAGGATTAGCAAAATTAATAAAATAAGGTGCGTGAATACTAACTTCAATTTCATTTTTTTCAGCTTCTATGCCCATTTTTTCGGCAGTATCCATTTTTAAAGTAATTCCATTTCCAAGAGAGTATTCAAATAGGTCTAATCCTAAATTTTTAACCCATTTAAAAGCGTCTATTGTTTTAGAAAATCCATCACTATAAAATTGCTCATCATTCCCCGAAGGTCCAAATTTTACCATAAACTCCTAGTACATCAAATTGGTTTTAATTTTTAAAATATTATTATAAATTTCGCCAATTCCAATTAATTTATCATCACAAAAAACGATTATATATTTTATGTTTTTGTAGTTAGTTTTTACGCTAACTCCATTAGAAATTTGTTTAAATAAGTTTTTTTCCAAATAAATTTTTTCTTTATCTTCAAACAAGTATTCTAACTTAATTAGTTTATCATTTATATTATTATTTGTCAAATCTTTAATATAAGTTGATTTTAAAATATTAAAATTTCCACTCTCAACTCTAATTAATGCACTCATAAAGGCACAAGAATTTAGTAAATTTCCTAAATCTCGTGCAATAGAACGAATATAAGTTCCACTTGAACATTTTATTTCAAATAAAAAACTATCTTCGTTTATTTGAGTTATTAACTTAATGTAATAAATAACGACTTTTTTAGGCTTTAATTCAACCGTTTTACCTTGTCTTGCTAAATTATACGCCTTTTCACCATTTACGCATTTAGCACTAAATATTGGGGGTATTTGGTCGCAAACTCCTACTAATTTAGTTAAAGCGTTGTTAATATCGTTAATATTTGGAATATTACCAGTTTTGATAATCTTTCCTTCACTATCTAATGTATCAGTTTCCTTTCCAAAAGTGAAAACTGCACGATAAATTTTATCTTTATTCAAATAATAATCAAATAGTTTTGTACCTTTGTTTATCATAACTGGTAATACGCCACACGCTAAGGGGTCTAATGTTCCTAAATGACCAACTTTTTTAATGTTTAGTTGCTTTTTTAAAAGTGTTAAACAAAAGTTGCTACTCATTCCACAAGGTTTATAAACATTAATTATTCCGTGCATAAAAACTCTTTAACCTTACTTATAATTTTATTTTTTACAGTGTTTTTTGTGCCATAAAGTTTGCAACCAGACGCATATTTGTGTCCACCACCACCAAACAAAATGGCAAGTTTTCCTACATCGGTAGTTTTGCTTCTAAAAGCTATTTTAAATACCCCAGTTTTCTCTTCACTCATAACG
>CAKVEY010000084.1 GCA_934746185.1 uncultured Clostridia bacterium | reverse complement strand
TGCTTATTCCGTTTTAGCAGGTGATACTTTTACAATAAGCACATTAAATGGTGCAAGCAATGTTCACGTAAACAAAATTAATAACACAAACTCAGCAATTTTAGGTGAAAAACTTTTAAGTGAAGTTAAAGATAAAATTTTATTTGGTGTTGGTGGAAATCACGACGGCGAACAAGGTTCTCGTAACCGAGATACTAACATAAGTTTAACTCGTCAAGTTTTAAAGAGTTTAAATGTTCCTTATTTTCAATATAATGCACTTTTAAAAATTAATATTTACAAAAATCCTTTCTATGTGTTTGTTACTCACGGCAGTGGTAAAGGAAGCACAAAGGCAGCAGCACTAGACAACATTAAACAAAAATGTATGGCAGTTTGTTCGCGTTTTGGAGTTTTTCCTAACTTAGTTTTAACTGGTCATTTTCACGCCGATGTTAATGGTAGATACTTAATGCAAGTTCCAGTTTATAAAAACGGTAAATTAATTTCAACAAAAACTCAAGAGATGATAATTGAAAGCGCCCCAGCACTTCAAGGCGATAGTGAGTTTACAACAAGCAATAATATGGATATGACAAAACCTAATATTAATGCTTTTGATATAACTTTTAAGAAAAATCCTTTCTACAACACTCAAAATCAAAATAGCGAAAGTCCAATAATTTGGTCTGTAAATAAATTTCCACTTTTAAGAGCAACAAAAGATGAATTTACAACCCCTGCTAAAACTTATATGGAAAAATATTTAGAACCACAAAATTTAGAAGTTAATGTTGATAAAATTGTTTCTAAAAAAGGTTTAGACTTAGAAGGTTTAAATAAAAGCGTTAAAAAATTAGCAGAGGAGGTTAAAAGTTTATAATGGAAAATATAGATAAAAAAGGCCCTTTAAATAACCAAATTAAAATTGACTTAATTTTAGATAAATGGTATGAAGAAAACTTTCAAAAGAAAGACCCAAGAAAACTTGAAAACTATAAAATTAGTAAAGTAAATTTAACTACTAACGATGTAGTTGAAAAATTAGATACTCCACTTGTTGAAGATTATGTTAATGAAGTTTTTGCTAAAAAAACAAACATTGTTTCAAATAAAACTATAACACTTGATAAAAATCAAGAATGTTTAAACTTAATTTTCTATTGTTCAACAAACTATTTTGATATGTCTAATCCACAAAAAGGTATTTGCAGTGGTAAAAATGAAGATATTATTGCAAGTTTAGCAAGTGTAAATCCAAACGGAAAAACCGTGGTTGTGTTTGGTGGCGATTTACTTGGCGAAGAATGGCAAATAAAATATTTGAAAAACGCAAGAATTGAAAATAATAAGGCTTTATATTTTGGTTTAAATAAAAGAAAAGCAAGATTAATAAATGATATTAAAAAATTCTTTAATTATTCTAGTAAATTAGATTTAGATATAGATTTATATTTAATGCGTGGTTATCAAGAACATCATATATATAAAGAATTAGGTCGAGATATTTTAGGCGAAGTAGAAAGCGAACTTAAAGATAAATATATGCGTAATAAAACTTCAAGATTACATTATTTAGATGACGGCGTAAGTTTAGCACTAAATTTAGTTAAGAAAAAGAAAAATGCAGTTTTAAACGCAACTATCGGTTTACAAACAAATATGAGAAATAAAAGTTTAACTGCAAAAGGTGAAGAAAGTGCAAGTTATAACTATAACGGAACTTTACCTACAACAGTAAAATTTGTATGTAATGGTAACTTTGCTGGAAAGTTAAATGATAATAGTTATCACGTATCTGGTCAATCACAATTTTTACGAACAACAAAAGGTAAAAAACCACAATTAGCACCAAAAGGATATAATGTTTTTACAGTATATTTAGAAGGCGAAAACGAATTAACAGTTCAAGAAGGTGGAGCAAATATTTTTCCAGTAGGATTGCCACTTCAAAATGAAATATATAAAGCTGAAAAGAAAAAAGATTACTTACTTAAAGCGTGCGAAAATTTATTTAAAAAACAATTAGATAGTTTAAATTTAATGGTTGAAAAGGAGTAGTTTATGGAAAAGATTTGTGATAATTGCAGAAATTTAGTAGAAGAAGATTTTGAGTTTTGCCCATATTGTTCAAATCCACTAACAGATAAAGCAAAAGAACTTGAAGACAAAAAAGCGATTAATGCTCAACTTGTTATGCTTGCAACTTTAATTAAAGAAGTTGACGACCCAAAAGTTTTGTTAGCACTAGATAAATACATAAAATTGTTAAATAAATAATATAAAAAAGCCTAGTTTTTACTAGGTTTTTTTGTTGTAATTTGTCTATTTTTATCTTAATAAAGTAATTACGAATATTTTAAACTAATTTATTCAAATTAAAATTATGAAAAAGTATTTAGTCATTTTTTTATCATTGATGTTAATTTTAAGTGTAGGATTAATAAACATTAATAAAGTTTATGCCGATAACGAACCGATTAAAATTAAAATATTGGGAAGTAGCGAAATAAGCGAAGTTGCCGACAGCGTTAATATTAACGCTAATGTAAACATAAAAGATGTTGACGCAAATAATTTAAGGGCAAGGTTGATTGATATTTATAAAAAAATAAGTTTAGAACTTAAAAATTTTAATTCAAACTTAGAAATATCAAACAAAAGCATTTCAATATACGATTCTTTTTGCGATGATATAAAAATATATCAAGGTAGTTTAACAATATATATAAAATCTAACGATGTTAATTTAGTAGATGAAATCACTTCAATTTGCTTAAAAAATGGTGCTACAAATTGTTATTGTAATAACTATGATTTAATTAATAAAAATAGTGCTTATAAAAAAGCCCTAAATTTAGCAATAAAAAATGCAAAGGATAAAATGGCATCAATCTCTTCAAATTATCAAATTGTAGAAATTTGCGAAGAGAATATTTACGATTATAATAATTTTGGAACAATAAAAGTAACAGCGAATGTAAGTATAATCTTTAAAATTATAGATTAGTAAAATGTTTTATTAAAATATTAAAAAATAAATTTTAAAGATAAGAAATATATTAAAAAGTTTTCTAAAATTTGTTGTAAGTAAAAAAAGACTAATACAAAATTAGTCTTTTTTTGAAAAAAATAATATCAAAAGTTGAATTAAGTAATGCTGAAGAGAAGTACAAAATGAATTATCAAACAATGAATGATGATATTCTGAAAGAATTAAGAAAACATAATAATGATTTTTTGAAAAATGAATTAGGAATTCCAAGTAATGAAGGTATTACAG
>CAKVEY010000083.1 GCA_934746185.1 uncultured Clostridia bacterium | reverse complement strand
AGAAAGTTTGTAATGACTACTTATTATCTCTTTTTTCATTCGATTTAATAAGTTCTAATCAAGAAACTTTAAAATTCATCATTAATGCATCTAGTAAAGTTAGTGCTGGTGTATTCTTAAAAGCGTGTGGATTAAGTAAAGATGAAATTTTAAGAATATTTGATAATAATCAATTATTAATTAACACTCTTGATAAAGAACCACAAGAAACAGAAGAAGATAGTTTAATAGAAATTGCTAAAAAAACTCGTCCTGCCGATGTTGCAGACGCAGAAAACACTCGTAAATATTTAAACGATACATTTTTTAGTAACGCTTACTATAATTTTAGTCGTGTTGGTAGATATAAATACAATAAAAAATTAGGATTAGCTGGAAGAATTGCTAATCAAGTTAGTGCCAAAGATATTAAAGTAAACGATGAAGTTTTAGTTAAAAAAGGCGAAGTTATTTCTAAGGAAAACGCTTATAAAATTCAAGATAGTGGTATTAACGAAGTTTATATTTTACACGAAGGTAATCCTCATAAAATTATCGGTAATGCTCGTGTTAAACTTTCTAATGTTTTCCCTTGTATAGAAGAAGATTTGGGAATTAACGAATTAGTTTATTATCCACTACTAAAAAGAATTTTAGAAGAAAACAAAACTAAAGAAAAAAGAATGCAAGCAATTAAACAAAATGCTAGAGAGTTAATTACTACTCACTTAACATTAGAAGATATAATTGCAACAATTAGTTATATTTTAGACTTAAACATTGGTTTAGGTACTACTGATAATATCGACCATTTGGAAAATCGTAGAATTGCAACAGTTGGCGAATTGATATGTAATGAATTCCGTAAAGGAATTAACAAAACAAAAGATAAAATTCGTGAATCAATGCAAAACAAAGATATTAACGAAATGACACCATCTAGTTTAATTAGTGCTAGTGAAGTAAATAAAGCGTTAAAAGCATTTATGAATTCGAGCCAATTATGTCAATATGCAGAAGATTTCAACCCTGTTACAACTTTAACAAATAAACGTAGAATTTCTGCTGTTGGTCCTGGTGGTATTAAAAAAGAACGTGCTGGTGCTGAAGTTCGTGACGTACACTATTCTCACTATGGTAGAATTTGTGCTATTGAAACTCCCGAAGGTAACGGTATCGGTTTGATTAACGGTTTAGCAGCTTATGCTAAGGTTAATGAATACGGATTTATTGAAACAGGATATAGAAAAATAGATAAAGAAACTGGCACAGTAGGTAAAGAAATTACCTATATGATGGCTGGTGAAGAAGAAAAATATTATATTTGCCAAGCAGTTGAACCAACTGATGAAAATGGTAAATTATTAAATGACAAAATTTTGTGTCGTAAAAAGGGAATTTTGTATGAACTTAGCCCAAATCAAGTAGATTATATGGATATTTCTCCACGTCAATTTATTTCAGCTATCACTTCATTAATTCCATTCCTAGAAAACGACGATACAGTTCGTGCCTTAACAGGTTCAAATATGCAACGACAAGCAGTTCCACTACTTCGTGCAGATTCACCAATTGTTGGTACAGGTATTGAACACAAAATTGCTGTTGACTCTGGTGCAATGGTATTAGCACAAAATGATGGCGTTGTAACTTATGTTGATGGTACACAAGTTATTGTTAAAGAAAATGATGGTAAAGTAGTTCCTTACACATTAACTAAATTTCGTAAAACAAATAAAGAAACTTGCTATAACCAAAAGCCTATTGTAAAAAAAGGTGATATGGTTAAAAAAGGTGATGTTTTAGCCGATGGTTTCTCAACTCAAAACGGAGAACTAGCATTAGGTAAAAATGTTACAATCGCATTTATGAACTGGGAAGGTTATAACTACGAAGATGCAATACTTATTAGTGAAAAACTAGTTAAAGAAGATACTTTCACTTCAATCGCTATTAAAGAAGAAGAATGTTGCGCTAGAAGTACAAAACTTGGTGATGAAGAAATCACTCGTGATATTCCAAACGTTAGCGAAGAAATGTTAAGAAACTTAGATGAAAATGGTATTGTAAGAATCGGTAGTGAAGTAAGAAGTGGTGATTATCTAGTTGGTAAAGTAACTCCAAAAGGTGAAACTGAACTTACCCCAGAAGAAAGATTACTTCGTGCTATATTTGGTGAAAAAGCAAGAGAAGTTAGAGATAACAGCTTAAAAGTTCCACATGGTAGTGGTGGTGTTGTTGTAGATGTTCAAATCTTTTCAAGAAAAAATAAAGATGAATTAGATGCTGGCGTAAATACTATGGTTAAAGTATTTATTGCTAAAAAACGTAAAATTTCTGTTGGTGATAAAATGGCAGGACGACACGGTAACAAAGGTGTTGTATCTCGTGTTTTACCAGAAGCAGATATGCCATTTATGGCAAACGGTCAACCAGTTGACATCGTATTAAACCCATTAGGCGTTCCTTCTCGTATGAACATTGGTCAGGTGCTAGAAGTTCATTTAGGATTAATTGCAAAAACTCTTGGTTGGAAAGTTGCAACTCCTAACTTTAACGGAGCAACTGAAAGAGATATTCAAGAAATGCTTGTTGAAAATAAACTACCAGAAGATGGTAAATTCCAATTATACGATGGTAGAACAGGCGAACCTTTCCACGATAAAGTTACAGTTGGTACAATGTATATGATTAAACTAGAACATATGAGTGAAACAAAAATTCACGCACGTAGTATCGGTAGTTATGCCGTTGTTACTCGTCAACCACTTGGTGGTAAAGCAATGTTCGGTGGTCAAAGATTCGGTGAAATGGAAGTTTGGGCGTTAGAAGCGTATGGTGCAAGTCATTTACTTCAAGAAATGCTTACTGTTAAATCCGATGATTATATTGGAAGAACAAAAACTTACGAAGCAATCGTTAAAGGTGAACCTATTCCAGAACCAGGTATCCCAGAAGGCTTTAAAGTTTTAGTTAAAGAATTACAAAGCATCGGCTTAGATGTTAAAATTCTTACTGAAAATAATAAAGAAATTAATGTCAACGATATTGCTCCAACAGATAGCACTATGGATACTCAAAAGGCTACTGAGGAAGAATTGAAAGAATTAGATATTGATGAAGATGTATTTAATTTATCTAATATCGAAGAAGAACAACAAAATGATACTAGCGATGAATTCGACGAATCAAGTCTATTTGATGATTTTGATGACGAAGAATAATCTACTCCATAAAAATTTATATAAGAGGTAAAAAAATAAATGTTTGAATTAAGTAACTTTTATGCAATGAAAATTGGTCTTGCTTCACCAGAAAAGATTAGAGAATGGTCT
>CAKVEY010000082.1 GCA_934746185.1 uncultured Clostridia bacterium | reverse complement strand
GTGCAGGATTAGGTATTTTAAATGGGCAAACTGTTTTACTAATAGTTTTAACCTTTGTTTTTTTAGGATTATTTGTTTTTTACGATGTTTATAGTAAAAATAAAAATAAATTATATATAATTGCTTTTTGTTTTATTTTAAGTGGAGCGATTGGCAATTTAATTGACCGAATAATTTTTGGTTATGTGCGAGATTTCATACATATAAATATTAGCATAATGCCATATTATTTTAATTTTGCCGATATATTTTTAACAATTGGCGTAATATTGTTTATAATAGAAATTTTATTCAAAAGAGAGCATAAAAAAGATGATAAAGAACTTGAAAGTAAGTAGTGAAGATGTAAATAAAAGGTTAGATTCTTATTTAAGTGAAAATTTTAAAGATGTAACTCGTAGTTTTATTTCTAACTTAAATGATGATGGTAAAATATTAGTAAATAATAAAAAAGTTAAAAATGGATATAAATTAAGTTTAAATGACGAAATAGTTGTAGATTTAGAAGAAAAACCAAAACTAAGTTTTAATGCAGAAAACATAGAACTTGATGTTATTTATGAAGATGACGATATGCTAGTTATAAACAAGCCACAAGGTTTATGTGTTCACCCAGCAGTTAAAAACGAAAGCCACACCTTAGTTAATGCTTTAATGTATAGATATAAAAATTTGAGTGACATTAACGGCGAGTTTAGACCAGGTATTGTTCATAGGTTAGATAAAGATACATCGGGATTAATGGTTGTTGCTAAAAATAATAAAGCACACTTAAATTTAGCAAAACAAATTCAAACAAAAAAATGTAAACGTAAATATTTGGCATTAGTTGTTGGTAGTTTTAAGGAAAAAGACGGAAAAATTGAAAAAAATTTAAAACGCAGTTTAAAAAATCGGTTAAAGTATGAAGTGTGCGCTGATTATGAAGGTCGAACGGCTTTAACCTATTATAGAACGCTTGAAATATTTAAAGGTTATAGTTTAGTTGAATTTGAATTAAAAACGGGAAGAACGCACCAAATTCGTGTCCATAGTGCATATTTAGGTCATTCAGTAGTTGGCGATAAACTATATGGCGTTAGCGATAAATTTAACTTAAAAGGGCAATTATTAACAAGTTATAAATTAACAATTTTTTCTCCTTCAACAAACGAAGAATTAAATTTTGAAATTCCACTACCAGATTATTTTCAAAATGTTTTAAATAAGTTAAGAGAAAGTTAATTAAATAAACTTTTATAAATTTTAATTTTTAGGTTGTTAAAAATTTTAATTTATGTTAATATATTTTTTATGGAAAGAAAATCAAGAAAAATTGTACAATTTATTTCTTTTATAACATTGTTTTATGTAGGTATTGTTTTGCTAATTGAATTACTATTTAAAACTCAAATACCTAATGTTATTTATGTTATGAAAATAATTGCAAATGGCTTAATGTATTTTGTTATTTTAGCAAATTCATTTTTCTTTATAAGAACTAAACGAAACAATATTTATAATGTGTTATTTGTTTTAGGTGCATTGCTTTTAACTATTTGCTTTATACTTCCATTTTTTATTTAGGAGATTATATGAATTTTAATAAATTTAACTTAATAACGGGAATATTGTTTGTTTTAGGCTTTATTTTAGTTCTATTAAACTTTTTAACGCCATATTTGAATTTAGTTGCATTAATTTTGTTTGTAGTGGCTTTTGTAATGTTATCAATAAGTTTATATAAATATTGTGTAAGAAAAAACGCTTATTTGAGTAGCGATAAAGAAGAAATTATAATGGAATTAAGTATGGAAGATGGAGTTGAAACTTATGTTCCAGCAGAGAAAAAACAAAGTAAATTTAAAAAGTTTATAGATAACACAAAAATATTTTCACCTTTTATATTAAGTGTTGTGTTTGGTTTATGTATGCTTTCATTTTTAATTATTAGCATAATAAACTTAGTTAAGTAAATTTTGTATAATTTTGCAAAAAAATATAAACAATGTAGATTTATTTTTAAAAATTATAAAAAAAAGTTAAAAATCTAATTGTTATATATTTTTTTTTGTGCTATAATAAGTTGTTTAAAAATTAAAGGAGTTAGTATGAAATACACAAAAGAATTATTAGAAAAAAATCAAGTTAAATTTACAGTTGATATTGATAAAGCAGAATGGGAGCATTGCTTAGACCACGCTTATGAACATTTAAAAGAAAAATACACAGTTCAAGGTTTTAGAAAAGGCAAAGCACCAAGACATATTATAGAAAAAAATTATGGGGAATATGTTTTTTATGATGAAGCAATCAATCACGCTTTTGGTCATAACTACACAGAAATTTTAGAAAAAGAAAATGAAATTGAACCAGTAGATTCTCCAAAAGTTAATATTTTAGATGTTAAAAATGGTTTAAAATATGAAATTAGCGTAGAAGTTAAACCCGAAGTTATTTTAGGCGAATATAAAAATTTAGAAATTAAAAAAGACGAATGTAGCGTTAAACCAGAAGAAGTTGAAACAGAATTAAAACTTGCGCAAGAAAAAGCAAGCAGATTAGTAGTTGTAGATAGAGAAGTTAAAATGGGCGACACTGCTACAATAGATTTTGTTGGTTTTATGGACGGCAAAAAATTTGATGGTGGCGAGGGTAAAGACTACGATTTAGAAATCGGTTCACATAGTTTTATAGATAATTTTGAAGACCAATTAGTTGGTATGAAAAAAGGCGATAAAAAAACTATTACAGTTAAATTCCCAGAAAATTATTTTGAAGCAAGTTTAAAAAACAAACCAGCAGATTTTGAAGTAACAATTAAAGAAGTTAGAGAAAAACAACTTCCTGCATTAGATGATGAATTTGCAAAAAATTATAGCGAATTTGATAGTTTAGAAGAATATAAAAAAGATATTGAAAAAAACTTACTTGCTGAAAAAGAAAAACAAGCAGAATATAAAGCAGAAAATGAATTAATTGACAAAATTACAAATTTAGCAACAGTAGAAGTTTCAAACACAATTGTAGAACATCAAATTGATGATTTTATTAAAGATTTTGAATATAGATTAATGTATCAAGGATTAAAATTAGACGATTATTTAAAACATATGAATATGTCTATGCAACAATTAAGAGATTCAAGAAAAGATGATGCTCAAAAAACAGCAAAAACAAAATTAGTATTAGAAGAAATTATTAAAAGAGAAAAAATTGAAGTTAGCGAAGAAGAATTAAACTTAAAATTACAAGATATGGCTAACCAAAGAAATATGAAAGTAGAAGATTTGAAAAAAGGTTTGAATGAAGAATTCTTTAATAGAATTTACGGACAAATGATTACCGACAAATTACTTGCTTTTTTAACACAAAATAATAA
>CAKVEY010000081.1 GCA_934746185.1 uncultured Clostridia bacterium | reverse complement strand
TCGTAGTGTTGGTGCATCGAAAAAAGATGTTAGCAGGGTATTTACGGCAGAAAGTTTTATTATAGGTTTAACGAGTGGTATATTTGGAATTTTAATTTCATTAATTTTAATTATTCCTATAAACATTGTTTTAAAGCACTATACAGGTTTAGTGGGCATTGCAACACTTCCAGTACTAGCAGGTGTAATATTAATAGCAATTTCTGTTGTTTTAACTTTAATTGCAGGCTTTATTCCAGCAAAAATTGCTGCTAAAAAAGACCCAGTTATTGCTTTAAGAGAGAATTAAAAATTTGCAATTTAATTTATAATTGCAAACTTATAAATTTGCTTTTATAATTTTCTATTTTGTGTAAGATTTTATATTAATTTTTACATTAATAATCAATTAACAAGTTAAAAACTGAAAGTATATAAATAAATCTTAATTATAATAAATCTAAAAAACAATAAATAAATAAAATTATATAAATAATTTCTTTTATAAAATAAAAAGGTGCGATAAAGCACCTTTTTTAATTAAATAGTTAATATTTTTTTAATTTCTTTTCTAAAAATGCAACAGCAAAATACATTAAACCTGCCAAAATACACAAAATCACCGTTGAAGTCATAACCAAATCTAATTGGAAAACTTGACCACCATAAACAATTAAATATCCAAGACCAGCTTTACTTACTAAATATTCACCCATAATTGTGCCAACCCAGGTCATACCAACATTTATTTTTAACATACTTATAAATTCAGGCATAGCATTAGGAATAATTAGTTTTGTTAGTATTTGAAATTTGTTAGCACCCATACTTTTTAGTAACATAATTTTATCATTATCGCAAGATATAAAGGCATTTAACATTGTTAGAGTAGTTATAATTATTGTTATTAATATTGCCATAACTACAATACTTTTTGTTCCTGCACCAAACCAAATAATAATTATTGGTCCTAAGGCTATTTTAGGCAAACTATTTAAAACAACAATATAAGGTTCTAAAATTTTTCTAGTATATTCGCTCCACCATAATATTATTGCAACAAAAGTTCCTAAAAGCGTGGCAATTACAAAACCGAGTATTGCTTCTTTAAGTGTTATAAAAATATGATAAAATAGTTCACCCGAATTAAATAATCTTATTGTTTGATTAAAAATTCTACTAGGGCTACTCATTATAAAACTATCTAAAATTTTAACCTGTGTTAAAAGTTCCCATAAAGCCAAAAATATTACTAAAACCATTATTTGACTTATTAAAATTATCCATTTTTTTTGCTTTTGCTTTTTTAAATAGAGTTTATGTTCGTTAGAGTACGCTATTAAATTTTTATTCTTTTTCTTCATCTTTAATATTTCTCCAAATTTCTTCAAAATATTTTGAAAAATTTTTATTCTCTCGTCTTTTTAGTGGAAGTCCACTTTCTTTTAAGTCTATATCAACTATTGTTTTTATTTTTGCTGGTCGTTTTGTTAAAACTATAACTTTATCTGCTAAACTTATCGCTTCGCTTATATCGTGAGTAACTAAAATTGCTGTTTTGTTCTCTTTTGAAATTATTGAACTAATATCATCACAAACTTTTAGTCTTGTTTGAAAATCTAAGGCAGAAAATGGTTCGTCTAATAATAGTAATTTAGGATTTAATGCTAAGGTTCTAATTAAAGCAACTCTTTGTCGCATACCACCAGAAAGTTCCCTAGGATACTTGTTTTTAAAGTCTATTAGTCCATACTTTTCAAGCAAAAATAAAATATAGTCTTCTTTTTCTTTTTTTTGCTGTTTGTTTAGTTTTTTATCAAATTCCAATCCAAGTTTAACATTGTCTAAAATCGTTCGCCATTCAAATAAATGGTCTTTTTGAAACATATAACCAATATCGCTATTATGTGTTTTTTTGCCAGTATTATTGTATATTTCTTCGCCATTTAAAAGAATTTTTCCACTCGATTTTGGAAGTAAACCACCAATCATATTAAGTATGGTAGTTTTTCCACAACCTGACGGACCAACAATAGCAATAAAATCGCCGACATTAACATTAAAAGATATATCTTCTACTGCTAAGGTTTCTCCACGATTTGAGTGATATGTTAAACTCAAATTTTCTATTGTAAGTAAAGATTTATTCATAATTATCCTTTTTATCTCGATTGCTACGAGATATTTCATTATATTTATAAATAAATAATAAGGTTACTTTACAATAGTTTAAAATTTTGATATAATTAAATATGCGAAATTGTAAATTTTTAAAAAGCGTTGCAGATAGCAAGAATATTATTGACGATAGTTTATTTGAAGTTGCTTTTGTTGGAAGAAGTAATGTTGGTAAAAGTAGTTTATTAAACGCTATTTTTAACAATAAGAGTTTAGCAAAAACAAGTTCTAAACCGGGGCACACAAAACTTATTAACTATTTTTTAGTAGATGATAAATTTTATTTAGTGGACTTGCCAGGTTATGGCTATCATCAAGCAGGAAAGCAACACGAAGAAAAATGGAGCAATTTAATTGAAGACTATTTTAAGTTTAAAGAAGATAGAAAATTAATTTTGCTTTTGTTGGATATAAGGCTAAAACCAAGCGAACAAGATAGACAAATGCTTAAATTCTTAAACTTTTACAATCTTCCGTTTAAAATTGTTGCGACCAAAAGCGATAAACTTTCTAAGGTTCAACGCAATAATCAAAAATTAATGCTAGCAAAAGAATGTAATGTTGGAACAAACGATATAGTTTATTGTTCTAGCGATAGTAAAGAAAACATTAGCGAATTAGTAAACTTAATAGAAGAAAGGGTTAAAATATGAGATGTCCTAAGTGTTATAGTGGTGTAGATAAATTAACACGCACTTGTAAGCGTTGTGGGTTTAAAATAGACGATTTAAAACAAGCAACAAACACAAAAGCGAAAAAAAATTTTCGTAGTGGCGATGGTGATTTAGTTTTATATACAACAACTTTGCCACAAGATTTAAGCAAAAAAAGTTTGTTACTTTATTGTGGACTTTTAGGTTTTTTAGGTGCACATTATTTTTATATGGGAAAAATAGTTAGGGGACTAATTAACCTAGTTTTTAGTTTATATGGAATAATTTTTTCGCTATTTTATGCTTTAAATTTTACAGGGGGAGAAGTCTTTAAATATTTTCAATATTTTGCAGGCATATTTTTTGCACTAATTATAATTTTAACAATTATAGATTTTGTAAAAATATGTTTTAATAAATTTAAAGTGCCAGTAGCGTTTTAAAAAAGTGCCAATAGGTACTTTTTGTTAGTTAATTTTTTGCCAAAGGCAAAAAGTTAATTTTATGAATATACAAATAAAGATAAATTAATTTAAGTTTTTTGTTACACAAAAAAGTTAAGTTCGCTCTAACGACAAGTGAAGTTTTGTGCTAAACACTAAGTTAATAA
>CAKVEY010000080.1 GCA_934746185.1 uncultured Clostridia bacterium | reverse complement strand
GTAATAATTAAGTCCGGTTTTTGTTTTTCGGCAATCTTATCTAAACACGGACAAGTCAAACCATAACCATCTTCAAACCTATTAGGTAAATATGTAAAAACATTTTTTGTTTTTGTTATTAAATAGTTATACAAAATAGATGTAGCACATATTCCATCAACATCATAATCGCCAAAAATTAAAATTTTTTCGTTATTTTTAACTGCGTTTTCAATTCTTTCAACAGCTTTTTGCATATTAAGTAGCAAAAAAGGGTCTTTTAAATTATTAATATCGTTATTTAAAAAACTATTGATTTTCTCTTCTGTATCTATGTTTCGTTTAAATAAAATTTCAACAATTTTTTCATTGATATTAAATTTTTTAGAATAATCTTTTAAGACCTTTTCATCTATTGATTTTATATTTACTTCTCTAAACTCCATAAAAAATAAAAACCTTTCATAAGAAAGGTTTTTTAATTATCCTTTCTTATTTTTTTGTTTTGTTCTATCATTAATGAATGCCCATACTGGACCAGCAAGCATCGTTGATGAATAAACACCAGATAATAATCCAAATAAGATAGGAATTAAGAATTCTCTAATACTAGTTACGCCTAAAAATACTAATGCTAGAACTGAAATAATTGTTGTTAATGCTGTAAGCATTGTTCTACTGAAAACTTGTTTAATACTAATATTTGCAAGTTCACCACTTGATAATGTTTTATAGTCTTCTCTCTTTTTATTTTCTCTAATTTTATCAAATACCATAATAACATTGTTAATTGAATAACCTATAATAGTAATTAATGCTGCAATAAAACCTGAATTGATTTGTATTCTAAACACTGCAACTAGCGCACACATAATTAAAACATCGTGAATTAGCATTAATATTGCCGTTAAACCACTAAGTAGTTCAAACCTAATAGCAATGTAAATTAAAATTAATACTAGTGCAACTAAAATTGCTAAAATAGAATTAATTAACAAAGTTTTACTAGCAGAACCAGCAATTCTTGAACCATTAGAAACTGTAACTTCTAGTTTAGTTCCGTCAAGTTCCAAATTATTAGTAAGTTCCGTTTTTAAGTCGTCAATTTCGGCTTGCATTTGCGTTTCATTTAAGCCTTTTTTATCTTTAAATCTTATGGCTACTTGTGCTTCTTCACCTTCGCCTTCTTGTTGTAAATATCCTATTTCAAAGCCTTTATTTTTAAAAATGTTAGTAATTTGGTTAGACACAATACTATAATTATTGCCTTCTTCTAATTTAGAACCCACTTTAACATTTAAAACTGTTCCACCAGTAAAGTCGATACCTAAATTAAAGCCAAAAATTGAAATAACGATAACGCCAATTAAAATAATAGCTAAACTTATAATAGAACATATTTTTAATTTAGAACAAAAATCAAATTTTGCTAAACCATTTTTAAATTTATTTGATTTCATCTACAGTATCCTCCCTTTTAAAGTTTAACTTTTTAGGATTTTTACTGTTTAAATGTAAATACCATTTACAGAAAACTCTTGTTAATACTAATGCAGTAAACATAGAGATTAATATACCTAATGCTAAGGTTATAGCAAAACTTTGAATTGTACCTGTACCAAAAATATATAATACTAAGCAAGCAATTAAAGTTGTAATATTGCTATCTAAAATTGTAGTCAAACCCCTTTTAAAGCCGTTTTCAACGCAAGTTGGAATTTTTTTACCTAAACTATATTCATCTCTCATTCTTTCAAAAATAACAATGTTAGCATCAACTGCCATACCTAAACTTAAAATAATACCTGCAATGCCTGCTAATGTTAATTGAACTAATGGGATTGCTTGCAAGAAGAATAACATTAAAATAATATAAATAGTTAAACTTAAATTTGCAATTAAACCAAAATCTTTATAACGAATATACATTATTATAAAAATTAATAATAAACCAATAACACCACCAATAATTGCCCATTTTAAAGCGTCTTTACCAAGTGTTGCACTAACATATTCGTTAGAATATAAAGTTAATTCTACATCAAAAGTACCACTCATAATTTTAGTAGCATAACTTTCAGCTTCTTCCATAGTGCTCATACCACCACTAATAAAAGTTCTACCATTAGAAATAGTTTCTTGAACAGTAGCCTTAGAGTAATATTCCCCACCAATATACATATAAAGCGTGCCGTTAGAACCAGCAAGTTCACTAGTTAAATCTTTAAAAAGTTTAGCACCTTCGTCTGTAAATTCAATAGAAACACCATAAACATTATTTTGTTGACCTGCTTGAACACTTTTAATATGTTTACCAGTTAAAACTGCTTCGGCAGTATCACTTTGTTCTTTTTTAATTTCTAAACTAGCAGGTTCACCAATTAAACTTAAAATTTCTTCGGGGTCTTCAACATCGGGAACTTCAACACGAATTTGAGTTGCGTTTAAGCCATTGCCTTGTTTTACAACTGTTGCTTCCGAAAAACCTTTACTAGTTAGTAAAGCCGAAATTCTTGAAATTGTTGCGTCAACTTGGTCATTAAAATTAGATTCATTATCGTCAATATTTTTAACATTATATACGGCAAGTACGCCACCTTTCAAATCTATGCCAAGTTTGATTGATTTAGCAAAACCATTATAAGTGTATATGCCAATATCAAAACTAAATATACTTAAAATTAAGCCTAAAACAACTAGAATTGAAGTAACTATAAATTTAGTAATTGTTCTCTTTTTCATCAAAGATTGCTCCTTATAACTTTTATATTATAACCATATAAAACATTTAAGTCAACTAAATAATAATTTTTTTTAAATAAAAAATAGATAAACTTATGTTTTGTTTATCTATAATTTTTAACAAAAATAGTTAATTTTACTCTTAATTTTTGTAATTATTTTTTTCTAAAAATATTTAAAATAATACTTGAAATAACGCCCACTGCTAAACCAAATAAAATATCAATAAAAATTGTAGGCGAAAATTCAAAACTGCCGTTTAAAGCACTAAATAATAAAAATGCTAAAACAACATAAACTGCCCCAATAATTGCACCTTTAATTAAAGTTTTTTCGTTATCCTTTTTAAAAGCCATTAAACAACCAAATAAAATAGAAACAACTTTTATTACTTGATTAATTGGTTTAATAAAACCATCACTTAAACCTGTTAGTTTAATAATAAAAGCAAAAACTAAAATTGCCAATAAACTTAAAATTAATGAAAATAACGCACCTTTTAAAATTGTTAAAAAACTTGTATTATTTTTTAAAGAAATTTTTTTTACCATTCTATAACTCCTTCGTTAATTTAATTTATGAAATTATGTATTAATTTAGAACGATTAGTTAATTTTTTTATTAAAATAATTAAACAAAAAAGCGATAAAATTATATAAAAAATCACATAAATTTTAATAAAAATAAAAAAGTTAAAAAATTTTT
>CAKVEY010000079.1 GCA_934746185.1 uncultured Clostridia bacterium | reverse complement strand
TCTTATTAAATATAAAAAATAATCAAAAAGCAAGAAGTAACCCACTTTTTGCTAAAATGCTGATATAGCTCAGTTGGCACGACGCGTAAAGAAAAGTTGCCGGTGGCAAGTTTTTAGCCGAAGTGGGAGCAGCCGAAAGGCTACGAGTGGAAGAGCCTTGGGCTCTACCTAAAAATGGAAAGTTAAATAATCAAAAAGCAAGAAGTAACCCACTTTTTGCTAAAATGCTGATATAGCTCAGTTGGTAGAGCAACGCATTCGTAACGCGTAGGTCGTCGGTTCGATCCCGACTATCAGCTCCAAATTAATTGAATATTAAATCAGTTATTTAATCCCAAAAAGCGATATGAGATAAATCATAGTTCAATTTGTAGTTATGATAAAGACAAGTTTGGTGGAAACCAGAAAATGCTACACTATAAATTTTTATTAAATTTAAAAAAAGTAAGTTATGTGTTAAAATTATTAAAGTAAATCTCTAATTTTTAAAAATTTAGTAAAAAATATTTTAATCCCTAGATTTCTAGGGATTTTTTTAAATTAAAGCGTTTTCACATTTTAAATAGAAAATTAATAAGATAAAATGTTAGCATATTTTTGTTAATTAATTTCTTTTTAAGGATAATTTATGAATATTTTTGAAATCTGCTCTAAATTTAAAATTAACGCTGTTGCAATTAAAACAATTAAACAAGGCATTATAAACAATTCGTGGGAAGTAACCGATTTGGTCGGTGATGAGTATGTGGTTCAAGAAATAAACTCAAAAATTTTTGATAATATTGATAGTTTAATGGATAATATTTGTCGAGTAACTAATCATATTAAAAGCAAAATTCTTTTAAGTGGTGGAGATATTTCTAGGGAAGTTTTAACAATAATTCCATTTGAAAATCAAAATTATTTTTCTTATGTTGACGATAAAAATGTAAGGCATTATTATAGAGCGTATAAATATGTAAAAAACGCAAGCACTTACGATGACGCAGATGAAACTTTGTTATATCAAGCAGGTGTTGGTTTTGGTAGATTTCAAAAACAACTTGCCGATTTTAAAGTGGACTCTTTATATGAAAGTATTCCCAATTTTCATAACACGATTAAACGATTTGAAACTTTTGAAAAAGTATTAGATAATATTAGTTTTGAAACATATAATAAAACAAAAACTGAAATAAAAGAAATTTTAAAAAGTTATAAATATGCTGATGTAATTATGAAACCATTATTAAATGGCGATATTCCTAAAAGAGTAGTACATAATGATACAAAATTAAATAATGTTATGTTAGATGACTTTACTCATCAAGCAATATGCATTATAGATTTAGATACTATTATGCCCGGCAGTTTATTATTTGACTATGGTGACGCAATAAGATATTGCGCAAATACTGGTAGCGAAGACGATGTAAATTTAGATAATATCAAATTTGATTTAAAAAAATTTGTAGCTTTTACTTATGGTTTTATTAGTCAAACTTATGGTGATTTAACAACTAATGAGTTAAATTTATTAAGTAAAGCACCTATGGTTTTAACTTATGAATTAGCATTAAGATTTTTAACCGATTTTTTAAATGGAAATATTTATTTTAAGTGCGACCCTACAAGACCTAACCATAATTTAGAAAGGACAAAAGCACAATTAAAACTCTTAAAAGAATTTGAAAAAAACGAAGATAAAATGGATAAAATTATTAAGTTTTTGTATAACAAATGTTTAGAAGACAATAATATATAAATTATTGTTTTTTTATTTAAAAACACCTTATCTTTTTTAGTAATTGCTTGACAATGTGTCTATTATATATTAATATTAAAATATAAACAAATATTGGTAATTTTTATTTATTTTTTAATTTAAGGGGGAATTATGAGAAGAAAATTGGCTTTTGTTGGTTTTATTCTAGCTACTTGCTTTGCTTCCATTTTATCATTGCTACTAATTATAGAATGGGCAGTTACTATTGATTTAGTAAACACGGCTATAATTACTGGATATAATACTGCTGGTATGGGTGCAGTTGTTTCATTTATGACTATTATTGTTTTAATGATGATTACATCACTAACATTAAACGCTATTTCAATTTCTGCAACAACTAATGCAACTAAAATGACAAAAAGGAAAGGTCTTGTTATAACAAGCGTTGTATTTAATTTTGTTAATATTTCACTTTTATTGTCAATAGTAGGTGTAGCAATTAGTCAAGGAATTGTTGAAACTTCGTTGTTTTATATAATTTTTATGTTTGGCTTAATTGCATCAAACATTTTAATTTTAGTCGATTTAGGTCGTTTAAAAAAGGCTTATATTTTGGAACAAACTGAAAATGCTAAAAAAATAGAACAAACTAATGTTCAACCAAAAGTTGAAGAAAAACAACCACAAGAGCAAACAACATTTAATAGTAAATTAGATGCTTTGGAAGAAGAAATTAATAAATTAATTATATTAAAAGCAAAAAATTTAATTACCGAAGAAGAATTTGAACAATTAAAACGAAGGGCAATAGAAAAATCTTGTAATTTATAAAAATAAGGGGAGCAAAAGCCCTTTTTTTATTTAAAAATAAAATATCGCTGGGCATTTTAAGACCTTAAATTCGAACTAATTTTAAGTTAAAATAAAATTAGGAGGAATTTAATATGAAATTAAAAGATTGGCTTGATATTTGGCTTAACAAATATACAAAATTTTCGGTGAAACTTAGGACTTATGAAAGATATAGGTACATCATTGAAAAACATATAAATCCAAAACTTGGGGAATATGAATTAGATGAATTAAACTCTAATATTTTGCAGGATTTTGTTTTAACCGAACTTGAAAGTGGAAACTTATTAACGAAAACGGGGTTAGCAAATAATTCAGTTATAGGTATAGTAAATGTAATAAAATGTGCACTTTCTATGGCAAAAGAACTTGAAATTACACAAAAAGATTATACAAATAAAATCAAAATGCCATTATCTACTGAGAAACCAGTAACTGCGTTTGAAAAAATCGAGCAAGAAAAATTAGAAAAATATTGCATAGAAGTTAATCGCAGAAATTATATAGGAATTGTAATTTGCTTATATTCTGGCATAAGACTTGGGGAATTATTAGCATTAACTTGGAATGATATAGATTTTTCTACTGGCGTAATGAGTATTACAAAAACTGCCTATAAAGTTAAACATCACGGCAAAACGGAAATTATAATTGATAAACCAAAAACACGCAATTCAACTAGGGTTATTCCACTACCTAAACAACTCATATCTTTTTTAAAGAAAGCAAAAAAAGAATCTAAATCGAGTTATGTTTTATCAACTAAATCGGCAGGAATAGTTGGAACAAGGTCGTACCAAAAAACTTATGAAAGAATTTTAAACAGGTTAAATATTCCATATAAAAACTTTCATTCATTAAGGCACACATTCGCTACTAGGGCACTAGAACTAGGTATGGATGTTAAAACATTAGCCGAAATTTTAGGGCATAAAAACCCTATGATAACACTACAAAGATATACTCACTCACTTATGTCTTATAAAACAGAAATGATGAACAAACTGGGTAGATTACTGATGATAAACAAAGAAAAATCTTAAAATAAAACATAATTTATAAAAAATTTATGCAATAATAAAAACTTTAATTTTTAAATGTTTTTTATATAAAAAATAATTTAAACTATATTGATGTAAAATTATAAACAAGTTAGGTTGCTACTTATAACCACCACATTAATTTG
>CAKVEY010000078.1 GCA_934746185.1 uncultured Clostridia bacterium | reverse complement strand
AGGCGTAAACGGAGTAGGAAAAACAACTTCAATAGGTAAACTTGCAAATTATTTTAAAAGCAATAAAAAAGAAGTTGTTCTTGCAGCAGGAGATACTTTTAGAGCAGCAGCGAGTGACCAATTAACCGAATGGGCTAACCGAAGTAAAGTTAAAATTATAAAACACACCGAAGGGGCTGACCCAGCAAGTGTAGTTTATGATGCAGTTGAAAGTATGAAAGCAAAAAAGAGCGATGTTTTGTTAATAGACACAGCAGGTAGGCTTCATAACAAAGTAAACTTAATGGAAGAACTTAAAAAAATATCTAAAATAGTTGCAAATAAATATCCTGAATGCAACTATAAAAAAATTTTAGTTTTAGATGCAACTACTGGTCAAAATGCTGTTAGTCAAGTTGAATTATTTAACGAAGCAGTAGGTATAGATGGCATAATTTTAACTAAACTAGACGGAACAAGTAAAGGTGGAATAATAATTCCTATTATTAGCGAATTAAATGTACCTGTAAAATTTATCGGTGTTGGTGAAGGTATAGACGATTTATTACCTTTTAATGCCAAAGATTTTATTGATGCTCTATTTGAATAAAAAAATAAAGGCTTATAAAAATATTTATAAGTCTTTTTATTTTATTTTGTAAAAATAAAAATAAGTGATAAAATAACTTAAATTTGGGGGATTTATGAAAAAAAGTTTTACTAATTATTTAAAAATTTTTTTAATTATTTTAATTATTCCGTGCATAGTTTTATTAAGTGCTTGTAGTTTTTCTAATGAAAAAACAATTAGGAGTATAGAAAAAACTTCGTCTAGTGGGCTAGTAGATACATATACAATTTATTATACAGACAACACAACAACCACTTTTAATATAACTAATGGTAAAAATGGTGAAGATGCTGAAAAAATAGGCATTGAAGAAATTTATAATAAAGTTAAAGAAAAGGGCTACACTGGTAGTTTTGACGATTTTATTAAAGATTATTTAAGTTATGAAGTAAAATCAAGCGACCGTACTCAAAGCATAAATAAAGCAATACTTTCTGCCGTAAGTGTTTATAGTGAAAGTAAAGTTCTAACCGAAGAACCAGTTTATAGTGAAACTATTTTTGGTCAAGTGCAAGTAGGCACAAAACAAGTTAAAGACACGCAGGTTGGTGCTGGTAGTGGCGTTATTTATAAACTGGATAAAGTTAGTGGCGATGCTTATATAATAACAAACTATCACGTAGTTTATAACAAAAACGGACAAGATAATAAAATAGGAAAATCGCGAGTATTTTTATATGGCGCTTTAAATAATGTTTATTATAAAACTGACGAAAATAATAATAAAGTTTTAGACAGCAATGGTTATCCGGTTGTAGTTTATAGCGAAGATGCCATTGAATGTAGTTATGTTGGTGGTTCATTAAACTATGATATTGCTGTTTTAAAAGTAACAAATAGTGACGTTTTAAAAAATAGTAGTGCAGAAGCAGTTACAGTTGCTGATAATTATTATGTGGGTGATACTGCAATTGCAATAGGTAACCCCGAAGCCGAAGGAATAAGCGTTACAGAAGGCGTTGTTAGTGTAGAAAGTGAATATATTTCTATGACTGGTGTTGACGGCGTAACTAATGTAACTTTTAGAACAATTAGAATAGATACAGCAATAAATTCAGGTAATTCTGGTGGTGGATTATTCAATGAGCACGGCGAACTTATTGGCATAGTAAATGCAAAACTAGTTAGTACTGAAATTGAAAATATCGCTTATGCTATTCCACGAGATATTGCAATTAATATTGCAAACAATTTGATATATAATTTTGAAACAAACAGCACAAACAAAGTTTATAAAATAACTGTTGGTTTAGGACTAGAAATAAAAGAATCAACAAGCGTATATAATTTAGAAACTAAAACTACTCAAATAAAAGAAAAAGTTGTTATTAGAAGTGTAGCAAATAATTCGCTTGCAAGTAAAAGTGCTTTTAAAGAAAACGATGTGTTAAAAACTATAACAATTAGCCATAAAATTAGCGAAACAGAAACTGAAACTAAAACTTATAACATAAATAGAATGTTTAACGCAATAGATTTGGCTTTAACAATAAAGGTTGGCGATAGCGTAACTTATGAAGTTGTTAGAGATAACATAACAACACCTATTAGTTTTGTTGCAACAAGTGAATATTTTGGTTTTGTCGAATAATTTTAAAAATAGACTTTTTAAGGTCTATTTTTCTAATAATTATCTAAAAAGGGTATTGACAAATAAGTTTAAACAAAATATAATTAATATAAATTAAAGGAGAAAACTATATGGTAGATTTATTAGGTTTAGTTGATAAAAATAAATTAATTGAAGAATTTGGTAAAAATTTAAAAGGAAAAAATCCAAGAGTTTTTAAATATGATTTTTGTATGTTTGAAGGTTCATTTATTCCTTGCAAAGATTATTCTTATGTTATAAAAACAGATGCTTACGAATATGAAAAAGATTATATTGTTTTATGTAATGATGGTTCGGTTATAACTAATGAAATTTATAGTTCTTGCAATAGAAAATTAGTTAATTTTTTAAAGAATGAAATTGTAAATAATAAAAAGATGACATTTGAAGCTTTTGAAAATGTAATTGCGTTAAATATTGGCGAAAATTATAACTTTTGTAAAGAAGAATTAACAAAAAGATATAAAAATAAATTAACTTATTTAAAATCATACTTAAACAATGAAGAATTAACTAAATAATTGTAGCATTTTTGCTACTTTTTTTAAATTTTATAAAAAATTTTTATTATGTGATATAATTAAACTAATAATTTTAGTATAAGGGAATTTTATGAAATCTTTAAGAATAGAAAAAATAAACGCTTATGGTGAGTATATATTAATAGATGATGAAACTAAAAAAACTTTTAGTTTAATTTTAGAGTTTTATTCTAATTTTTCACCAAAAGTTGACGATGTTATAGTAATTAATGAAAAACTTTTAGACAAAAAGTTTGAAGGTTTTTGTCAACCTTATGCGTTTAAAGATTCTAACAAAAAAGTGAAAGATTTTGGCGAAGAATTAGAACATATTTTAATTCACACAAAAGATAATAAAAATTTTGTTTTAGAAAGGATTTACGGCTAATGGATAATTTAGACTTAAAATATATTAAAAAACATTATGGCGAAAATTTTATGCATTTATGCCGAACTATGTTTCCAACAATTTTGGAAGAAGAAGGATTGCTTAGCGAAATTATTTCGTCAACTTTTGTGCCAACTCGTAGTTTATATGATGATTTAAAAGATAAAGAAGAAGACTTATTAACATTTAAACGAGTTGTTTTAAATCGTTATGGGGCATTAACTAAAAAAGTAAATAAAAACTTTAAAAGCACAGGTATTTCTCCCGAAGAATTATTAAGTGAAGCAGATTACATTTTATATCCAGAATGTCAAACCGAAGCTGATATTCAAAAATTTAGAAAATATTGGGAAACTGACGAAGAACTTTGCACCTTTTATATGGGGGAAAGGTTAAATACTTGCCGTGTTTGGTTCGCTTTAAAAAAGAATATTGACGAAATTAAAAGAGAAGATTTTACTGACCCTAAACGACAAGATGAATATGGAACAAGTGCTATAAGCATACAATTTACAAGAATGAATGGACAATTGTCTATAAAAAATCGTTACAACCATATTGTAAAAAACCCAGATGCCACTTTTGGTAATAATTTAGATAATATTGTTTTAGGATTAACTGATGCTTTTGTAAATAAATATAACATAAATATAGATGATAATTTTAAGGACACAGACGCTTTAACAAATTATGTTTACTTTGAGGGGAAATATTATAGATATAAC
>CAKVEY010000077.1 GCA_934746185.1 uncultured Clostridia bacterium | reverse complement strand
TTAAAAAGTTTAGGCAAATTGAATTTTGTGAAAAAAGAACTTCAAAATTGAAGTCCTTTTTAGTTTAAACATTTTTTTCAAAATAATATTAATTCATCATTCTCATATTCCATAATACACCTTTAAAGTATTATACAAATTATAAAAATTTGTTCATTACATTAAAAAAAATTATTGTATTGGCATTATAAATTAAGTTTATTTTTGTTGTGGTTAAAATAGTTGGTTTTCCTATTATATGCTTAATAGACAAAATAGAATTTTATTTTTTAAAATAGAGAATAAGTATTTAGTTTAAGTCTTTGCGTTAGTTTGTTTTTGATATTAAATTAGGTTTTTTTAAGTATCTTTTCTTGTGTAAATTACCTAATAAAAAAGAGAAGTAGTTTTCTATTCTAATTCTCTAAATTTACACTATTTCAAACAAACAGTTTTGTTTTAATTATTAGGCGTTTCTTTTTCGCTTAAATTTTCATATAATGCTTCATAAATAAGGGGAGCGTTTTTCTTCCAAATTTTACAAGCATCAACGGCTTGGTTTCGATTATTAAATTTTATTTTTATATCTATGGTGTTAGTTTCGGTTATATCTTTAATTTTTAAGCTTGCAACATACGTGTCATCATTTATTTTTGTAAAACTTGATACATATTCTTGTGAACGCTTTAATTCCATACGGTTGTTTTTACAAAATTCAGTTATTTCTTCACGCAAATTTTCAGGTATTTGAGAATAGAAATGTTCTAAACAATTTCTGCCAAGTTCGGTTATAATAAATCGTTCTTCACCATCGGCATCTTTTGTTTTGTATAGAAATTTCATTTCAAGTAGGCTAGGCATAATATCTACAATTTCCATATAGTTTAGCCAGTTATTTCTACTCCAACAAATATCCATTATTGTATTTTCTGTTAATGCGATTTCAATTTTGTCGAACACATAAAGTAGTATTAACTTACTTTGCATTGTATCAGGTCTAAAATTCATAAAAACTCCTATGTATATAATAACATAAATTTTATTAAAAGTAAATAAAACATTTTACAAATTAAAAAAATATGCTATAATAAAGTATAGGAGAAAAGACTTATGCAAAATTTAACAGATGAAGAATTTAACAAATTAGCAGAATTTTTAAATAGTGTTGATGGATTAATTAGTGGCAAATTTATTTTAGCCGATATTAAAATTTCTAATATTTTAAAATTAATCGCTCAAAATCAAAGTTTATATAACTACATAAAAAGCACATTAACTAATTTTAATTTTGAAGAAGAATTAAAAAAAGCTTCTACTCAAAATAATAATGGCGTATTTAAAATGCCAGTTGATAGAAATAAAGTTGTTGCAATGGTTTTCTGTTTTTTAGTTGAATGTGATGCAAAAAGAATAAATTATTTTGATTTTATTAGAGAAAACTTTGCTAAAACTGAGAATGCTTCTAATTATGTAAACTTCGCCAATTCGTTTTTAATACCTTTTAAAGAAATTATTATGGGACATTTTTATGGGGAAGAAGAACCAGAAGAAGTAGAAGAACAACCAGTTGAAAAAAATGTTGTAAATGATATTTTTTCTAATTTAACTGTGTATCTAAATCAAATGTTAGATAATATTGTTTTAGAAAGAAGAATAAAATCTAACGATAAAGAAACTTTGAATTATATTATTAAAAACATAATTTATAGTATGAGATATAAAGACTTAAATGTTGTTAATGCTTTTATTGCTGTTTTAGATATTTTAGCAGATAAATATGCTTGTTTAAGATTGCCATTAAAAGATATTAAAAGCGAATTGATGAATTACTATAGTAAAAAAGGCGTTTAAACAAATTTTAAAAATAATAAGAAAGGAGTGATATTTTATGTCGCTTCTTTTTTATTTAATTTAAAATTAATAATATTTGTGTTGTAAATATTATTCTAGTATATTATTGTTGAATTATTTAAAATAAATAAGTATCCTATAATATATAAACTATTTTAAAGTTACAATGTTTTTTAACTAGTAAAATTTTAGTGTTTTATATTAATTTTAATATTAAATTTTATTTGTGCTGGTAAAATTTTAATAAAAGAGTGAAATTTTATAAAAACACTTAAAAAAAATAAAATATTTACTTAAAATAAATTGATAAATTATAGATTTTTTATTAATAATTAAGGTGATTTTAAAATAAATTTATAAATTTTTTTAATAAAACAAATTAACTAACAAATAAATAAACTAACAATTATACTTAAAATTAATGCTATAAAACCGTGGGTTATTTTTTGAAGCACATATAGTTTTTTATTAACTCCACTTTTATCTAAAAAGGTGGTTGCTTGCATCAAAATACTTATTCCCGAAAAACTAATAAGGAAACTTGAAATTATAAAGTTTAACCTTAAATTTGGGCTTAAACTAAGAATACTTATTCCTTTTGTAATTTCTATTAAACCACTCGTTAGTCCTTTTGCCTGTACCATAGGCATACCTAAAAGTTCTAATAATTTAGTTAGAGGAAAGAGAAGATTGTAGTCTAGCATAATCTCTATTAATACATAAAAAATAATAATATATCCACCAACAATTAAGACTGAATTAATGGCGTTAAACATACAATTTTGTAATGAAAAATTTTGTAAATTTTGGGCAATATTGTTGCTATTTTTAATTTCATTTTTTTGTAAATTTAAACTGTTATTTTTGCCTTTAAAATTTCTATAAATTATTCCATTAATTATGCTCGAAATTATGTGAACTACAAGTAACATAATTCCTATAAATTGATTATGAAAAAATCCTATTCCAACCGTGCCTATTATAAATAGTGGGCCAGAAGTTGAACAAAACGATAAAATTTTTTGTGCGTCAATTTCATCAATTAATTTATTTTCATAAAACTGTGCTGTTAATTTTGCGCCCATTGGGTAGCCAGAAATTATGCTCATAAAAAATATGTATGCACTAATAGATTTTGTGTTAAATAAAAATTTTGTAAGAGAAGAAAATTGATTGCAAATTAAATAAATTAAATTGAAATTTGAAAGTATATTTGTTATAAAGAAAAAGGGTAAAAGGGTAGGCAAAATTTTTGTTCCGTAAAGTAAAATTCCGTCTAAAACTACGTTTATATATTTACCTGAATTTATAATAAAAAAAATCGAAATAATGGTCAAAAAAATTGACACAATTATTTGATTTTTATAGACTTTAAATTTTTCTAAATTTATACGATTTTTTTTAATTTTTAAAACTTCAATTTTCATAAAATAATATATGAAAAATTATCGCATTTTATTATATATATCATTTTCTAATAATTTAGAATTAGTTATTAAATTGTAAATTGCGTTTGCCTTATTTTCAATTTCAAAGACTTTTTTATTAAAACTATTATATTTAATTTTGTTAATATCATTTTTTCTAACTATTATATATTTTAGGTTAATTTTGCTTAAAATATCGCTATTTTGCTTATTTATTGCAAGAGTTTTAACATAAATATTACTTTTTATGGTATATATTTTTTTTACTAAGTTTCTTGTTATTCCTAATAAACTATTAAGTAAAACGGCATTAATTTTATTTTGTTTATATCGTTTAGAATTTATGTTTTTATAAAATTCTTCAAAGTTTGTTGTTTTTTCTGCTTCGTTTTTTAGTTTATTTTCTAATCCTTCATTTACTGAATAAATTTGTTTTAAATAACTTAAATTTTTAGTCTTTATTTCGTACAAAATTAGGTTATTAAATAGGTCTAAATTTAAGTTAATATTTTTAAAATACTCGGCTGAATTTTGTGGCAAAAAGTTTATGCAATTAGAATAATTTTTATTATACAAATCTTCTCTTATTTTAGTGCTACTAGCAAAATTTTGAATAACAAAATTTTCGTTATAATTATCAACTCTTTTTATAAAAATTGGTTTAATTTTGCTTTTAGTTTTAAGTAAACTTTTTATATATTCTAATGCTAAAACATTGTTGGGTTTTGTTAAAAT
>CAKVEY010000076.1 GCA_934746185.1 uncultured Clostridia bacterium | reverse complement strand
GCTTGGGACGCAAAACAAACTAACGAAAACTTAAAATATAAAACAAAGATTTACAAAAAATCAGCAACTGAAATTGCTATTGCTAGTGATTATAAACTAAATGCACCAGAAAGTTGCAGTAATATGTTTGAAGATTGTTCAAGTTTAACTAGTTTAAATTTAAGTAATTTTGATACAAGCAAAGTAACTAATATGTTTAAGATGTTTTTCTTTTGCTCAGCATTAACTAAATTAGATTTAAGCAATTTTAACACCAGCAAGGTAACCGATATGACTAGTATGTTTATATCGTGTTCAAGTTTAACAAATTTAGATTTAAGTAATTTTGATACAAGCAAAGTAACTAGAATGTACAGTATGTTTAATTATTGTCCTTCTTTAACTAGTTTGGACTTAAGCAATTTTGATACAAGTAAATTAACAAGTATGAATAGTATGTTTTATGGGTGTTCAAATTTAACAAATTTAGATTTAAGTAGTTTTGATACAAGCAAGGTAACCAATATGTCTTATATGTTAAGTGGCGCATTTAGCAATAATCCAACTGCAAGCACTTTAATAATAAGTAACAAATTTGTTATTAATAATGCGGTGGCTACAAAAGCAATTTTAACAGCGACTAGTGGTGAATATGCAGCAAGTTTAAATTCAAGTGTTAAAGTTATGTTAGATGGAGTTGAATTAACTGCATAAATTCAATTTAATCCTTTTTAAAATTTTATATAAAAAGAGTATTGAAAATCAATACTCTTTTTTTGTTTATTAATTTAAAAATTTAAAAAGTTAATTCTTTATCGTTTTTTAAAAGTTTATTATCACTTAAAAATTTTGTAACCATTTCTGTATTTAAAGCGTTATTTTGAATGTTAGGTTTAATAATTTTTGTAGTATTAAAATATTTTGCAAAGTCAAAACTTTCGTCATCTATAATTACATAATTATTTGGGTTTTTACGATGTTTTAAATAACTTAAAATATCTTCACCACGAGTAATACAAGTGTAACCTTAAAAATTGTTTAAAATTAAATTTTATTTTATATTAGTTTAAGGGTATTGATTAATTTATCAATATCCTTTTTCTTGTTAAAATAACTAAAACTTACTCTTATCATTCCACTATTTATAGTTCCATAAAATTTATGCACTAGGGGAGCACAATGTAAGCCTGTTCTTACACAAATATTATGTTCATTTAAAAAGTTGCCAACTTCGTTTGATGCTAAATTTTTATAATTAAAAGAAACAACGCCACTATTAAGGTTATTTGTTGGATAAATTGTTACATCTTTTAATTCTTTTAATCTTTTTATTAAGTAATCTGTTAAATTGTAAATATGTTCATTAATTTTATTAAGATTTTTTTCAACAAATTTTAGTCCTTCACCTAAACTTAAAATGCCAGTTGTATTTGGTGTTCCTGCTTCAAATCCATCAGGGAAGTCGGTCGGTTGAATCGGTTTATCGCTTTGAGTTCCTGTTCCACCAAATTTAATGGGTTTTAATTGCTTTTTACCTTTATCGCTTACTATTAATGCACCTATTCCAGTTGTAGCGTAAAAACCTTTATGACCTGCAATAGTTACAAAGTCGATATTTAATTTTTGCATATCAATTTTTTCGTGCCCAGCACTTTGTGCACAATCAACCAAAAATAAAATATTGTGTTTTTTGCAAATTAAACCGATATTTTTTATATCATTAGTGTAGCCAGTTACATTCGATGTGTAAATTGTAGCAATTAAATATGTATTACTTTTAATCTCTTTTTCAATATCTTCGGGCTTTATTTCACCTTTTTTATTAGGATAAACAATCGTTAGGTCTATTTTCCCTTGTTTTTTTAATTCATAAAGTGGTCTTAAACAAGAGTTATGTTCATAAGCTGAGGCAATGATATGGCCACCATTAATGGCAGTAGATAATATCGCCAAATTTAATGCTTCGGTGCAACCACTTGTAAAGATACAATTTTCGGCGTTATTAATACCAAAAAATTTAGCAAGATTTTCTCTTATATCGTAAATTTTATATGCTAAATTATTACTTAAATTATATCCAGCTCTATGTGGATTTGCTGAAAATTTTGTTAAAACTGATTTTAAAACACAAAGTTTAACCCTAAAAGGTTTTTTATTGGTTGTTGCACCATTATCTAAATAAATCATAATGCTCCTAGTAACTTATACAAAGTTATATTAATAATATATTATGTAACTATTTTATGTGTTACAAAGGAGAAATCGTATGAATTATGTATTAGCAGTTTTTAATTCACGAAGTCAAACTATGGCTTTTTATAATAGACTTAAAGGACGAAAGATAGCGTGTTCGATTATTAACAATCCAAAGGCAACAGGAGTTACTTGTGGAATATGTGTAAAGTTTTTTGCAAAAAACATAAATGATGCACGTGCGATATTAAATAACAATTCTACTGGATTTGCTGGATTTTATCATTATAATGATAGTTATGGAAAACCTATTGTTAAACCTTTTTAAAAATTAGTTGATTTTTATAGTTAAATTATTTTATAATATAACTATGAGTAAATTTTTTAATAGTGAAAAAGCAAAAGATAAAGCCGTTATGTGTTACGCTTGTTTTGACACGAGAGTTGATGTTGAAATGAAAATGAGCGAACTAAAAAGTTTAATTAAGGCAAATGATATTGAAGTTGTAGGCAGTTTAGTTCAAAATATTAAACAGCCAGATTTATCATACCTAATTGGTTTAGGGAAGTTAGAAGAGTTAAAAAAAATAGTTGATGAAAATAATGCGACATTAGTCGTTTTTCAAAATGAATTAACTGGTAGCAAAATTAACAATTTAGAAGAGTACTTAGGTTGTAAAGTTATTGATAGAACAATGTTAATACTTGATATTTTTGCTCAGCGTGCTAAAAGCAGTGAAGGTAAACTTCAAGTAGAACTTGCACAATTAAAATACACATTGCCAAGACTAAAAGGTTTGAATAATTCGGCTAATCGGTATGGTGGTAGTGGGGTTGGTATGCGTGGACCTGGCGAAACGAAGTTAGAACTAGATAGAAGAAAAATAGAAAATCAAATATATGTTAAGCAAAAAGAATTAAAAGCACTTAAAGAAAATAGGGACTTACGCCGTAAACAAAGACTACAAACAAATCAAAAAACGGTTGCCTTAGTAGGTTATACAAATTCAGGTAAATCTACATTAATGAATACAATAACTAAAAGCGATGTTTTAGCAAAAGATATGCTATTTGCAACGCTAGATACTACAACTCGAAAAGTTTATTTAAACGAAAAACTTACAATACTATTAACAGATACTGTTGGATTTGTTAGCGACTTAAATCACGAACTTATAGATGCTTTTAATTCAACACTAGAAGAAAGTTTATCGGCTGACTTATTAATTAATGTTGTAGATATAAGCGACCCTGAATGTCAAAAGAAAGAACAAATAACGCTTGAAGTTTTACAAGAGTTAGGCGTTAATTTAGATAAGGTTATAACAATATATAATAAAATAGACAAATTGCACTTACTACAACCAGATAAACTTTGTATATCGGCAAAAAATAATATAAATATAGATAAATTAAAAGAAACTATAATAAATTATTTTAAAAATAACAAATAATAATAAACAATAATAAAAGTAAAAAATACAATTAAATTAATAAAATTAAATTATATATTTATATAAATATAATAAATATAATAATGTTTAATATTAAAATAAATTAAGTAAAAAAATAAGCGTGAAAAAATTTGCTTATTTTTTGTTATATATGCACACTTTTTTTAAAAATTAAATACTATGAAATATATACAGAAGATAAAAAGAGAAGTACAAAAGAAGAAACTACATATTTTTTAAAATTTTAAAAAGGAGGAGTACATATATGTTATTCAATGGTTTCGGTGGCTGTGGTGGCCAAAGAGAATGCGGTTGTGACAACAACGGTATGTGGATAATCTTATTGTTATTACTAGGCAACTGTGGTTGTGGTATTAACTTAAATGGTTGCGTAGACATCTGCACATTAATTTTCTT
>CAKVEY010000075.1 GCA_934746185.1 uncultured Clostridia bacterium | reverse complement strand
TTCTTTTCATCTCTTGAAACAATTCTTATTTCCCTTATATCACTAGTTAAAAATCTATGAAGAACAGCATTACCAAATGATCCTGTTCCTCCTGTTATTAATAATACTTTATCTTTAAAAATACTCATATTAATTTTTCTCCATAACTTTTTCATACAATTTTATATATTCATTGAACTTTTCATTCATATCAAACATTTTGGCAGCTTTAACACAATCTTCACGATTAATTTTTTCAACATTGTCAAGTTCTACCAAAATAGATTGAGCGGTCTTATCTTTTGTCACAATGCCAGTTTTTTCAGTTAATATTTCTGGACTACCGCCTGTATTAAAAGTTATAACTGGTGTGCCACAAGCAATTGATTCCATATTAACTGTTGGATAATTATCCTCTCTAGTAGGATTAATTAAAACATAAGCAGAAGAATAAATTTCGGCCAGTTCTTTTTGATTATTAGTCCGATGAACGGATATAATATTGCTTGGCAATATTTTGTCAATATTATCATCTGTTCCTACTAAAACAATTTGATAAATTTCATTGTTAATTAAATGTGACAATGTTACAATTACGTCTAATCCTTTTAAATATCCCCATCCAAAAGATACACCAAGTAAAATTTTTTTATTTGCTATATTATTTTTTTCTTTAAAATTACTTTTTACTGGCTTAAAAATATTCAAATCTATACCATTATTTATTACAACTGTCTCAAATTTCTTCAAGTATGACTGTTTTACTAAATCTTTAAGCCATCTAGATGGAGTCACAATTGTCAATTTACTTAATGAAGCAAACCATTTCTTTTTATTGTTCCACATTTTATTTGTGTTATCAATTTTCATAGCAGGATAATTTCCTAATTGTTTACAATCAAAACAACCAGTTTTCCATTTTTTACAATCTATTGAATCAAAGTTAGGACAATGACCAGTAAAACTCCAACAATCGTGTAATGTCCAAATGACATTATAATTATTTTTTTGCAAAAAATCAAATAGCATTTGATAGTCTAAATACCAACCATGAATATTATGCAAATGAACAATATCGGGTTTAATTTTTTTTATTTTTTTTAACATCCTTTTTGTTGAAAAATATGAGAATTTTCCATC
This sequence comes from uncultured Clostridia bacterium, assembly GCA_934746185.1. Lineage (GTDB taxonomy): Bacteria > Bacillota > Clostridia > Christensenellales > UBA1242 > UBA7868. The sequence continues at coordinate 3,010 of CAKVEY010000075.1, read as the reverse complement.
AAGGCCAAAAAAAGGGTTTAAAATTCTAGAAACTGCGTTTTCAAATAGACTACCAATATACGTATGGTTAGTCATTTTAATTTTAGAATCATACCAGTTTTTCGTAAAAATATAAACAGAATTTTTATATTCTACAGCTAATTTAGAAATTTGTCTCATTATTTTACCAGTGCTTCCATAAGGCGTTAAATTTATAGTTACAATTTTCATTAGTTTTACCTTTCACATGTAAAATATATATTTATACAGACATTATTATTTTTAATGATTATGATATAATTTTTTTATTTTATTTTTGATGATGAAAAGCCATAAAAAACAAAGATAAACGGAAAAAACGAAAAAAATCGTTCTCCCATATAACAAAGCATCAAAACTAAAAATAGCATTAAACTTTCAAATTTATTACTTCCAATATCAGTAAAAAAATTCAATGACCCAATTAGCATTAAAATTGCAAATGGAATTCCATATGATGCCATGTATCCAATAATTGTATTTGTGATATTATTTCCACCATTTTTATACCAAGTTGATGTTGATGAAATATACTTTTCCATTTCAGATACTGTATTCTCTCCTAATCCAAAAATTGGGTTTTTAATTGATAAACTTATTCCGTTAAAAAAAGATGAGAATCTAGATCCTGCAGAACTATTGCCACTTATTATTTTTCCAAATATTACATCATATAAATTGAATTGAAAAAAGATAAATAAAAAAGAAAAAATTATCAACGAAAAAATCACCACTTTTTTTGTTTTTATTCTAGTAAATGTATTATTTTTTGATAATAAAAATGTTATTAAAAGCACAATCAAACACACATATCCTGTTGTTGAAAATGTAATTAAAAGTGCTATTATGTTTATAATTATTCTTTTTATATTGGGATTATTATTAAACAATTCAAAAATTAAATTTATTACTATATAAATTGCAAATGCTCCAGGTTCCCAAAAAATTCCATTAGCTCTAATAAATTCTTTACCAATCTCGATTGTTTCTATTGACCCAAGTATAAAAAATTTAAATTCATTACCAGCTGTATTATATACTTTTGGAAAAATCGAAAAAATTGAAGGAAAAGCATATGCAATTACTTCTGTAATAATTGATATTATGCAAATAACATACATAATTTTCTTAAACGCATTTAAAAAATTTCTTTTATCTATAGATAAAGCAATTGTAAAACCTACTGTAATAGATATTAGTCTCGAAATAAATCCACTAAATGAAACTTTATTAACTAGACATGAAATAAAATAAATAGTAAAAATAATAATATAACTTAAATAGAATAAAAAATTTTTTTTAGATGGCATTGAAATATGTCTAAATATTAGAACAAAAATTGCAAGCATACCAATAGCCCTAGGTATATATTTATAAATCATCACAGCATTAGTACCAAAACCAATTGTATCAACTGAAGTAAAAAATAATATAATCAGTATTATTGAATCAAAATTTGATTTAGTTTTATTTCTGTAAATCATTAATTTTCCTTTCTATTTCATATGCAGTATATTCGAAAGTGTTTTTGTAGTATATGTTTTTTATACTTGAAAATGTTATACCATGAATTTTTTTTGATATGAAACTACTAATATTTTCAATGTTTTTACAAATATCATTATTACAATCTATTATTAAAGCATTTTTATATTTTTTATAATATGAAATAGATGTATCATTTTCATCAAAAACAAAATGTATGATTGGTTTTCCTGTTGATATATATTGAATAGTTTTTGATGGCAAAAAATCAGAATTTTTATTTCCTATACTTACCAATATGTCACTATCAGCCATTCTTCTCTTTAAAATATCGTTTGGTATCATATCATCTACTACAAAAAAGTTATTGTCATAAGACTTTTTAAGTATATCCAAGAAAAGTTTATTTGTATAAATATATATCTTAGACTCTGTCTTTTTTAACACTTCATTTAAAATATTAAACGGAATATATGGTTCTCTGATTTTTTTATAAAATGAACCTGCATAAATAAATTTTAATTTTGTTTTTGATAAGGTATAATCATTTATAGATGAGAAATAAAAAGAATCATCTATGTAAGGAATATCTAAATAACTAGATTTATAGTTGAAACAAGCATAAAAAATATCTGAAAAATATTTCTTATGAGATTCCATATGATAAATATAATCTGCATTTTTATAAAAATTTTTTTCTAATCGCCTAGATCTTTTTTTCCAAATTTTTTCTAAAATATTTTCAGGATTTTTATATTTATTTGACGCAGGGTCGATTTCGTAAATAATATGTTTAAAATTAAATTTTTTCTTCAATTTTGTAATTGAAGAAACTGCCTCTATAGGATTTTCTACTGAGATTATTACATCATATTTAAAGACTTTTAAAAGTTCTTCAGCCTTTTTTAAGAAAAGTTTTTCTACTTTTTTATGTATGGGAAATGTAAAAGCAAACTTAATTTTTTCATAAAAACAAAATTCATTATTCACATTTATCTGATGTACACAAGTATTATTGTTGTTTTCACCAGAATTTTCTAATGTTAATACATCTATTTTATGTCTATTATTTAAAATCTTTACAATTCCTTTTACACATAATGCATTTTGAGCAGTCAAATCATTATATTTTTTTAATACAAATAAAATTTTCATTGCTAAACTCCTGACAATTTTAAATTTAATATTAGTGGATTATCAATTATTTTAAGTATTTGCCAAAAATCTTGTTAATTTTATAAACTTATTTTAAATCACCTGTTTCCTCAAATTTTGTGTTAAACTTCATATGTTCATAAATTTTTGCATCTACTAAAGTTCTATAAAATCTTGAATACATATATGTATATATGTATCCTTCTTTACCATTTAGAAAGCCAAGTTTAATGTAATATTGATATACAAATAATAACCATGCCCTAATAAATAATGGAAATTTATAATAAAAACCAAATTTCTTTTTTCTCATAGAATTAATTTCTTTATTTGAACCATCAAATTTTTCATT
>CAKVEY010000074.1 GCA_934746185.1 uncultured Clostridia bacterium | reverse complement strand
ATTAAAGAAAGTGCATCGCAAGTTTCACCATTTAACAAAATATCAAGTTTTACTAAATTGCTTTTTTGATAACCAGTTATTTCATAATCTAAACTAGCATAACCTTTTGTTCGGCTCTTTAAACTATCAAAAAAGTCGTAAATTACTTCGTTTAAAGGCATTTGATAAGTTAATTCTACTCTTTTTTCATCAATATAATGTAAATTTAATTGTATTCCACGCTTTTCTGTGCATAAGTCCATAATTGCACCCACATATTCTGGTGGCGTGTAAACTTGCAATTTACAAACTGGTTCTTCTAAATAATCTATTTCTTGTGGTTTAGGTAGATTTGTTGGATTAGAAATTTCTAACACTTCGCCGTTTACTTTATGAACCAAATAATTAACGCTAGGAGCTGTTGTTATAATGTCTAAATTAAATTCTCTTTCTAGTCTTTCAGTTATAATTTCCATATGAAGTAGTCCTAAAAAACCACATCTAAAACCAAAACCAAGTGCCTTTGAACTTTCTACTTCAAAGTGAAGTGATGCGTCGCTTAACTTTAATTTTTCTAGTGCATCTTTAAGTTCAGGGTATTTATCACCTTCGGCTGGAAAAATTCCACAAAAAACAACCGGTTGTACTTCTTTATATCCAGGAAGTGCTTTATCGCACTTATTTTCAACAAGTGTAATTGTGTCGCCTACTTTTGTGTCTGCAACATTTTTAATGCTTGCCGTAACATAACCAACTTCGCCAGCTCTTAAAACGCCCGTAGAGTTCATTTTGGGCGTAAAAACACCAACTTCAACGCTATCAAAACTTTTATTTGAACTCATCATCAAAATTTTGTCGCCAGCATTCAAAATTCCATCAACAACTCTTATTAAACAAACTGCACCTTTATAACTATCATAAAAACTATCAAAAATTAAAGCTTTTAAAGGTTTATTAATATCACCCTTTGGGCTTGGGAAGAAATCAACAATACTATCTAAAACTTGTTTTATGTTTGTCCCTTCTTTTGCACTAATTTGTGGTGCAATATCACTAGGAAGACCTATTACATCTTCAATTTCTTTTTTAGTATTTTCTATATCGGCACTAGGTAAGTCAATTTTGTTTATAACTGGCAAAATTTCTAGATTGTTTTCTAGTGCTAAATATAAATTAGCAAGAGTTTGTGCTTCAACGCCCTGTGAAGCGTCAACAATTAAAATTGCCCCTTCGCAAGCAGCAAGAGAACGAGAAACTTCGTAAGTAAAATCGACGTGCCCCGGAGTATCAATTAAGTTTAGTTCGTAATCAATGCCATCTTTTGTATATTTCATTTTAGTAGTGGCAAGTTTAATTGTAATTCCCCTTTCACGCTCTAAATCCATACTATCTAAAAGTTGACTTTCCATATCTCGTTTGCTAACTGTTCCTGTATATTCTAACAACCTATCGGCAAGAGTGCTTTTTCCGTGGTCGATATGAGCAACTATACAAAAGTTCCTAATATTTTTTTGGTAATCATTCATAGAACTAATTATATAAATAAATAAAAAAAATAGCAAGAAAACAAATAAAAATTTAAAAATAGTTTTATTTTCGACATTTTTTTGATATACTAATAATAAATCGACAAAATAAACCAAAAAATAATTTGTAAATTTATATATTTTACTGTATAATTTTTGTTGGAGATAAAATGTTTAATCAAGAAAATTTTTTAATAGATAAATATATTGCCCATCGTGGCTTTCATAATGAAGAAAATCCTGAAAATACTCTTGGTGCTTTTAGTAGAGCAATTGAAAAGGGTTATGTTATTGAACTTGATGTGCAACTTTTAAAAGATAACACTGTTGTTGTTATTCACGATAATAAATTAAGCAGACTTTGTGGCGAAGATAGATATATTTCTAATTCTACGCTAGAAGACATAAAAGATTTAAGGGTTTTAAATAGCAAATACTCTATTCCAACTTTAAAAGAAGTTTTAGAACTTGTTGACGGCAAAGTTCCCCTTTTAATTGAAATTAAAAACAATTTAAAAGTTGGCGAATTAGAGAGCAAAACTTATGAACTTTTAAAAGACTATAAAGGCGAATTTGCTATTCAAAGTTTTAACCCATATTCATTAGAGTGGTTTAAAAAGAACGCACCTAATATTTTGCGTGGTCAACTATCAAGTTTCTTTAAAGGTGAAAATTTAAGTTTTATTAAAAAAATGTTTTTAAAGAAATTAAGATTAAATAAAATAAGTTCCCCACATTTTATTAGTTATAAAGCCGAAGATTTACCTAATAAATATTGTAATCGTACAAATCTTCCTATTTTGGCGTGGACAGTTAGAAGTCAAGAAGAATATATGAAAGTTGTTAAATATTGCGATAATATTATTTTTGAAGACTTTGAACCAACAATATAGTTTGCTTTTATAAATAATTATAAGTCGATTAGTTTTATATTGTTTAATAAATTTTTATTTTAAAAAATTTTGGTTATATTAATTTTATAACCAATTTTTTATATATTAAATTTAATTATTTTTAAAAAATATTTTACTTTTATTACTTTTTAATTTTAACTTTTATAACTTTGAATGTTTTTGTAAATTTATTTATACCTACAATAAAAAAATTATGTCTAGCCCTATACCACCTATTGACAAATTAAATAAATCTGGTTTATACTTACTTTATGGAAAAAGAACGATATTACATATTTTTAGATGTTGACGGCGTACTATATGATTACGCTTGGATTAAAAAAAATAATAAAGATGTTAGAACTATAAGAAAGTTCAAAAAAGAAAGCATTGACGCATTAAATTTACTAATTTCTAATTTAGAAAAAAAGTATGATGTTGATATAGTTATAACTTCTACTTGGAGATTATATAAATTTCAAACACTACTTAGTATGCTAGAATATAGTGGTTTAAATTATGCAAAAGATATTCATAAAACACACGAATCTATTCGCCCATTTACTCGTGGTGAAGATATTTTAAGTTATTTAAAACATCGTAAAAACCCAAATAATTATGTAATTATAGATGACGAAAGTTTTGACTTTGCAAAATATTTTAATACTACAAAAATTATTAAACCTAACATTCAAAATAACGCTTTAAATACAGAAATGGTTACAAAATTTTTAAGTGATAATAAACTTTTAAAAAACGATAAAGAATTAACTTTTTAAATTTTTAAATTAATAAACAAAAAAAGAGTATTGATTTTCAATACTCTTTTTATATAAAATTTTAAAAAGGATTAAATTGAATTTATGCAGTTAATTCAACACCATCTAACATAACTTTAACACTTGAATTTAAACTTACTGCATATTTACCACTAGTCACTGTTAAAGTTGCTTTTGTAGCTAACGCATTATTAATAACAAATTTGTTACTTATTATTAAAGTGCTTGCAGTTGGATTATTGCTAAATGCGTTCTTTAACATATTAGTAAAGTTAGTTACCTTGCTTGTATCAAAACTACTTAAATCTAATTTTGTTAATGCTGAGCAATTATAAAACATACTATTCGTACCATTTGAATTAGTTACATTGCTTGTGTTAAAGTTTGTTAAATCTAAAGTGGTTAATGACGAACAATTATGAAACATACCACTCATATTAGTTACCTTGCTGGTATTAAAATTACTTACATCTAAATTTGTTATTTTTTTACAACTACTAAACATATAATACATATTAGTTACTTTGCTTGTATCAAAATTACTTACATCTAAACTAGTTAAACCCGAACAAACGTCAAACATATATTCCATAGTTGTTACATTACTTGTATTAAATTTACTTACATCTAAACTGGTTAAACCTGAACATTCTTCAAACATATATTCCATAGTTGTTACTTTGCTTGTATCAAAATTACTTACATCTAATTTAGTTAAACTTTCGCAAACTGAAAACATACTACTCATATTTGTTACCTTACTTGTATCAAAGCCGGTTACATCTAAATTGGTTAAACTTGAACACTCTCCAAACATACTACTCATATCTGTTACTTTACTTGTATTAAAATTGCTAAAATTCAAACTTACTAAACTATAATTCATAAAAAACATATTACTGCAACTTTCTGGTGCATTTAGTTTGTAATCACTAGCAACTGCAATTTCAGTTGCTGATTTTTTGTAAATCTTTGTTTTATATTTTAAGTTTTCGTTAGTTTGTTTTGCGTCCCAAGC
>CAKVEY010000073.1 GCA_934746185.1 uncultured Clostridia bacterium | reverse complement strand
CATTCTAGCTACACAAACAATTTATCACCAATCGTTCAAAACACCGAATATTCTTCAAAATATATAAATAAAACCCAAGTCAATTCTTTGCTTAACTTAAATTTATCGTCACAAACAATCATAATAATTTCAATTAGTTTACCAGTTTTTATTTTACTTATAATTCTACTTAAAGGATTTAAAAAAGTTTAAAGCATAAATTTATTTTTTCTTATAAGACTATAATCTCTAACTGCTCTCGATAAAATACTTATTTTAGAAATTTCTTCTTCATTTTTAACATTTAATTCTTTACTCATAATTTCATCATAAACATCATATATCCAAGTTTCATTTCCAATAAAATGTGAAATACAATCTTTATTAAAACCATTAATTAATAATAGATTTGCAAAACTACTTAAAGCACTGTTAAATTTTCTATAAAAAGTTCTTCTTTTTAAGTTTAAAACTTTTAAAATAGTTTCAACCGACATTTTATCCATAAATTTTAAAACTAAAATTTTGCATAAAGTTTCGTCCATAGAAGTTAACGATTTACTAATTAATACTTTTAAATTAATTAAAGTAACTTTCCTATCAGTTAGTTCTATAATTTTTTGTGCATCGTTAAATGCGCTATTAAATCCATAGTTATTCCCACTATTTATGCCAAACTCTAAAACAAGTTTATCAATAGCATTCGTCAGCTTTCCTAAACAGCCATAAATATTTAATAATGTTTTACTCCAAACCTTTAATTCCATATAATCCTCCGTAGATTAAGTTAATTTTGTGAGTCAATTCGAAATCTCCACGACAACATTATAAAATACCAATGTTTTAAGTGTCAAAGTTTTGTGCCACAATTTTGTAAAAAATTACATTTTTTTACAAAATTTTACAAAAATCGCCATTTAATAAAATTTTTGTAAAATTATATACAATTATAAATAATTATGTTATAATATAAACAATGAAAAGATTGTTTATATTTTCACTCTTAATACTCTCTCTTTTTATGTTTAATTATAGTGTAAACATAATTTTTGCCGAAACTAAAGATATAAACGACTATAATACAACCGATTACATAGAATACAATATTTTAAACGAAAACGAATTTTATACGGTAAATACAATAACAAAAAAGATAGAATATTTTAATAACGGCAATGTAACCTTATTTGGTGAATACGGTGTTAATAAAGGCGAATTTACCGATGTTAAATTTTTCAAAAAATTACAAAATGGTGAATTTTGTATTTTAGATAACTTAAATAAATTGCATTTCTTTGACGAAAATTTTACCTATATAAACACAATAGAATCTATTTATTTTAATAATACTTACTACCCACTACTTAACCTAACTCAAATGCTAACAGACATATACTCAAATGTTTATTTGCTAGATTCTTCAAATAATTATATTTTAAAAGCAAATTCTGGTATGAAATACGCCGAAGTATTTAAAGAAAATGTTACACTTTCTAACACTAAGGTAACACTACTTAATAGTTCTCACACTTTTGTGTATCTACAAAATAACTCACTAATTTCTGGCGAACAATCAATAACACTACAAGATACGCCATCTTATATTTTTAGCGATGTTTTAGATAATATTTTTATAGTTTACGATGATAAAATTGAAAAATATAATAGTAACCTAACTTTAATTGACGAACCAAAATCAGTTTTAAAAGGCACAGAATATAATGTAGATTTAGAAAATGGCATAATTTATTATATTTTAAATAATCAAATAACAAAAATAGAAAACTTTGCTAGCAATGTAAAAGATTATGGCCCACCTATTAATTATTTAGAAAACTCTGCATTAACATTAGGTGTAGAATTATTCACAATAAATACACAAGCAAATCTTTTAAAAAACCCTTATTCAAACTCATCTATAATAAAATTAAATAAAGACGATATTATTTTAAAATTATCACAAACCGAAAATTTAAGCACAAACTTTATTTATTGCATATTTGAAAAAGATAATCAAACTTATATAGGCTATATTGAAGAAAGTTTTTTAACCACGAAAGAAATAGAAGAACAAGAAATTCAAGTTAAACCAGTTCGAAGTGATATAAGTTATTATAAATATCCTATATCTAACCTAGAAAACAATGTTAAACTTAACACCTTATCACCTTTAAGCACTTACACTCAAACTCGTAAAATTACAATCAATAATCGCTCTTTTGTTGAATTAAGTTTAGAAAACAGTTTTGTTTACGCGCAAGAAACCGAAGTCTTAGACACATCAAAAGAATATATCAATGTTTATTTAGAAACAAACTCAAAATTAAACTTATACGATAAGAAGACTATTAATTTATATGATAATGTAAATAAAGACACCGTAATTAAAGTTTTAGATAAAGAATACAATATAAAAGTTATAAAAACTTATGGTGAATTAACCGAAATTGAATTAATTTTAGACAATCAAATAGTAAAAGGATATATAGAAAGTAAATATATTGCAAACAAAAATACATATATCATTCCTATCACTATAATTTTGTCATTAATTTCTTTAATAGTTTTATTAGTACTAATAATAAAATTTAAAAAAGATAAGCATAAATAATCGCTTTTCTTTTTTTTGAATTAAAATTTACAAAAATCTTAATTCGCCATAATTTTATCTCTTATTTTTACAAAAATAAAGTTTTAGTGCCATTTTTGTTGTAAAATTTTTTGAATTATAGTATTATATTTGTAATTGGAGATATTATGTTAGAAGTAAAAAATTTATACTTAAATTATATTAAAGAATATTCTGCCCTTTGCAATATCAATTTAGTTTTAGAAGATAAAGAAAAAATCGCCCTAATCGGTGATAACGATAGTGGTAAAACAAGTTTAATTCGTTGTATTTGTGGCTTAGAAAAATTTAATAAAGGTGAAATTTACATCAATAAAATCAATGTAAAAAAAATAAATTTTAAAAAAGATGTAAATTTAGTATACCTTTCATCAAATCCAGTTTTCTTTAATAATAAAACTGTTTACTACAATTTAGCATATCCATTAAAACTTCGTAATTTCCCATTAGAACTTATTAATCAAAAAATTAATAGAGCAGTCGACTCACTTGGTATTGAAGGTTTAAAAGAAACGAAAATAAAACATTTGTCGCAAGCCGAAAAACAAATAGTTAATATCGCTCGTTCCCTACTTCGAGAAGCCAATATTTATTTAATAGATGACATTTTCGCTTTTGATATGGAAACGAACAAAAAGATAGCAAAAGTTTTAGTCGATAATATTAATCCTGATGCCAATGTTATTTTCGCAATAGATAATCAAAATAGTTATCTTTGCCCTTATCTAAACATTTCAAAAGAATATCACATTTCTAATGGCTATATAGAAAAATAACTTATAAAAAAATCATCATTCAAACACAAACTAAAATAAAAATTAATTTAACATTTAACTCAACTTAATAATAAAGTTAAATTTACATTAACATAAAAAAGAAGGTACTAACCTTCTTTTTATTTTACTTTATTTTTTCCTTCTTTTTTTAGATGATTGTTCAGTTTTTTTGCTATCTTGTTTCATCTTTTCTTCTGCTGCTTTTGCAAGTTTATTTAATGTATCTTGAATACCTTTATATCCTTCTTCTTTGCCGTCATTTAATGATAAATCATTATTAGCATCTTCAACATTATCTTCGTTTTCTTCTTCTACATTTTCTTCAACTTGCTCTTCAACCTTTTTAGATTTTTTCTTACTTTTCTTTTTAGGTTTTTCCTCAACTTCTGTTTCAGCATCTAATTTAGTTTCATCAGCATTTTCGCCATTTTGAACTTCTTCATTTAATTCATTACTAGCGTTTTCTTCTTGCGTATTAGCATTTTCGCTTTCAACATTTTCAGCATTTTCACTTTCAGCATTTTCACTTTCAGCACTACTACCCACTTCGTTTAAATTATTGAAGTAAATAGGATTGCCTTCTTCATCTAAATAATAAGAATTATCATTTTCGTCAAAATAGAATTCGTTTCCATTTGCATCAAAATATCTGTAAACTTCTACTGATTTTTTCTTTTTGTAATTTTCAATGATATTTTCTTGTTTTAAAATAACTTTATCTTTACTTTCAACTTCTTGTTTTGCTTCAACAACTTCTTGATTTTTATCTTCAAGATTTTGTTTTAATTCGCTAATTTGGTCTTTTAATTCATTAATTAAAGCGTTATTATTTTCAACTTGTTCTTGTAGTTTATCATAACTATTAACTTTATCTTCATATAAAGCCAATTTTTCAGCAACAAGTTTATCTTTTTCTTCCATTGTTACAGCCAAATCATCTCTTTGATTTACCAAATCTTGAACTTCGTTTTTAACTTCATCTTCGGCAACTTTTCTTAAATCTTTATAAGTTTTATCACTAAAATGTTTAAATTCGTCAGTTAAAGATTTTTCTGCAATTAATTTACTATCTTCAATTTCTTTTCGTTTTTTGTCAATTTCTTCATTTAATTTAGCAATTCTATCATTATATTTATTAGTTGCTTTTTCAATTTCTTTTTCTATATTTTGTTCTTTTTCA
>CAKVEY010000072.1 GCA_934746185.1 uncultured Clostridia bacterium | reverse complement strand
GGTAGTCCCAAGGGGAATCGAACCCCTGATACCACCGTGAAAGGGTGGTGTCTTAACCGCTTGACCATGGGACCAAACTATGATATTATAGCGAATAATTAATAGTTTGTCAATAATTTTTTTAAAATATTTTACAAAAATATTAATTTTTTGCACAAATCACTTTTTCTTTTTATAATTTTTGTTAATATAGCATTGTGATTGATAAGATGAAATATTATTTGAAACACTACATAATATATTTTTAATTACATTCAGTTCTTCTAAATCATACTTATCAATCAAAACTAAACTAATACTTGCCGATAATTTTATTATATTTTCGGGACAAAAATTTTTTAAGTCCATATTTTTATTTATGATATGTTCTGTGTTTTTGATAATCTTTTTTTATTAATGTTATCGTTAATTAAATAAACTAATTTTATTAAAAAGTAAACTAATACGCAACTAGTTGCAAACACAATAAATATTAAAAGTTGAACTACTGGATAAAAAACTATAAATTCACCGATATTAAATTTAATATCAAATATCGTACCTATTCCTTTAATAACTTTTTCGGCTTTTACTTTATCAAACATAAATAGATAATTTGCTTTATAAAAGTTATTTCCTGTTTTTAGGGCAATAGCGTTAAATGATGTTCCCAATATTAAAACTAATAAAAAGTAGCAACTAAAACCGACAATGCAATCTCTTAAAGCATATTTATCTAGCTTTTTAAATAGTTTAAAACATAGTGCTAAAATAGGAATAATAATTATATTTGTATGTTCAAAAATAAAGTGCATATTCCATAAATAAAATAGTCCTTTACCTTCTAAATCTGGCGCTGCTAAGGCAAGAATCGCCCCTGTTAAATTAACAATTATTGAAAAGTTAAACAATTTTTGATTTTTAAATATTAATGACACCAATATTAAATATGCCCCAATGTTACATAGTTGTAGTGGCAATCGTTCGATGTTAATAGATATTGCACTAAACATTTGGTTATACTGTAAAAATAACGCTAAACTTAAAATTAAACACACTATATATTTTGTTTCAGTCGTTTTATTCCTAAAAATAAAGTATAAAGAGAAAAGTTCACAAACTACAATCAAAAGCCATAAAATATGTGGAAAACTCCAAGGTTTAAACAAAATATTAGAATAGCCAAACAAATGTTGTGGAACAAAAATAGGAATAGCAGAAAAACATATTGCAATAAATATTAACAAAGTTTGTAAAACTTCTTTAAAACTACTTAATTTGAACTCTTTAAATTCTTCAACAAAAAGAGTAAGCGAGCAAAGTAATGGAATTATCCAAGTTACGCCAAAAATAACACTTCTAAAAGTAGAATTTAATAAAAAAACTTTAACGCTATCACTTACAACAGGAATAGAGTTTATTCCACGACCTAAACTTGACGTTGCAAATTCTAAAAATGTAGGATAACTAATTAAATTAATAACTGTTACAAAAAAGCAAAAATAAACTGAAATATTTTTTATGTATTTATTTTTTAAGAATATACTAATAGGCAAAACTATAAAAGGAATATAGTTTGCCCATCTAACTAGTGAAAACAAAACATTTTTTGTATTAACCTTATAACTTTCATCAAAGCAAAGTGTAAAAGCATCAGGTAGCAAAATTGAAAAAAACACAATAAAAGAGTAAATTACTGATAAAACTTTTAATATTTTACTGATAACTATTTTAAATTTCTCATTATTTTTAAAAACTACAAATTTTAAAATTAAATATGTAGCAAAAATTATTAAAAAACTCAGTAAAAAAAATAAATAAAACATAACTTCCCTTTTGTATAAAAAGAGTATATCAAAAGTAAAATATTTTTCAAAACGAATTCTTCTTTAAAATTTTTAAACAATGTTAAATTAATATTAAAATTTTATAGTTATAATCGGGCAAAATTAAAATATATTATATTATGAAAAAACTTAAAAATATATTTATTATTTTTTTAATTTGTTTTACTTTTCTTTTATGTGGTTGCAATAATAAAATTAACGAAGTTATTCAAGACAAAATAAGTGAAGTAAGATTTAATTTATTTAATGTAAACACCGATGAAATAAACATTGATTTTACCAGTGGATTTAGAGAAGACCCTTATATATTGAACGGAAAAAGCGAAAACAAAAAGGAATTTGGAGTTGTTACAATAACATTTTTAAAAGAAATAGAAGATAAAAACACCTTGCCTAGTTTTGTTATAACTATTAATGATATGGACTTTGATGGTGAATTAGAGTTAAACCCGTTTGACCAAACTTATGTGCAAGATATAGAAACTTTCGTTTTAGATGATGCAACAATATCAATTAAAGTTATGTGGAATAATTATTCGTTTGAAAGCACTTTAAAAAACATTTCAAAAAATTTTAACATTAACCATAGTAAAGCGTTAAATATTTTTATTAAAGAATATAAAAAAGAAATAAAAAATCTACTTAAAAATAATATAGATTTTGAAGTTTACATAAAAATTTTAAACGACCCTAATTTTGTAGAAAATAAAAATTATTTTTATGTTTGTTTGATAACTAATAATGGCGAAAGTATGTCGATTATTATAGACCCATTTAGTCAAGAAATACTTGCTAAAAACGGAAGCAAAAATCAAGTAATTTTATAACTTAGAATAAAAACCTATAATTTTAGGTTTTTTTATTTTTCTATTTTGTTGTTTTATGTTAAATTTAAAAACTTTAAAAATAAATATTAAACCTATAACTCCTTGAATTGGATATACAAAATTTACAATAGAGTTAAATCCAAAACTACTAAACACAAAACTTAAAGTTAAAATAATAGCCGATGACAAAAATTTATTCATTTTAAAGTTATTTACTAAAATATAAAGCGATGATATTAAACTTGTAAGAACTGAAAACCATAAAATAAATCCAAATACATACCCCACAACATTATTTATATTAAACGCTAAACTTAACATAGGTAGCGTTTTAGAAATATCCACATTAGAATTTATAAGTGCTAAATTAATTATAAAAATTAAACCACCTAAAATAAGTGAAATAATTAAACTGTTATATTTTGCTTGTTTTTTATTAAAACTATTTGAATTTTCAACTATTAAACTACTAGAAAAAACTATATTATAACTAATGTAACATAATCCCATTAATAAACATTTAATTAAACTTAAAAAGTTAAAGTCGTTAAAACTTGCAGTTTTAAACCCCACAACTAAATTAAAAATCGCTACAAAAATTAATAACATTACTACTACTGGCATTAAAATGTTGTTTACTCTTTTTATCGCATTATAACCTATTTGACAAATAAAAAAAGCAAAAAATAGACTAATTATTGTAAATATAGGAAAACGAATATTTTTAAAAATAAGTGTACCTATGCTATTTAGTCCTGCTACCATTGCACAAACAAAAATAAATAATCCTATAAGCATAAGGGCGTTAAAAAGTTTATCATTTTTAAACAATATTTTATTAATATCTTTTATGTTTTTAGAGTTAGTAGTTTTGCCAAATTTAGTTAACGATTTAACTATAAAATATAAAAAAATACTAGAAAGTATTATTATAAAATAACTATAAATTCCATAACTTGAAAAAAATGCCCAAATTTCTTGACCAGATGAAAATCCAGCGCCTATAATAGAACCAACAATTAAAAGTATAAAACTAAAATCTAAGCACTTCACAAAATATTATATTAAATAAATATATTTTTATTAATAAAAAAACTTTAACCTAAACATAATGTTCAAATTAAAGTTTTTTCACTAATCTTGAATTATAATTCTATGGCATTGTTCACATTCGGTGTAACCCTTAGATTTTATATCATCTAATTTATGAATAGATTGTGCCATTCTGCAATATCCACAACTTTTACCATCAGTAAGTTTTACAATCACCGGAAAAATACCTTCGCGTTTTACATTTCGATATTTCATAAGAAGTTCGGGTTTAATATTTTTTTCTTGCTTTAAAAGTTTTTCTTTAATGATATTTACTTCTGGTTCAACTTGTTTTTTTAGTTTATCAAGTTCAACTTTATTTTCATCAAAAATTTTTTTACTAGAAATAATTTGTTTTTTGCTATTATCAAATTCGTCTAATAATCTATTCATATTTTTTTCTAATGAATTTAATCTATTAACTAATTCATCTAAATTTTTAAGTATTGGTTTTATTTTATTAACAATTTCCATACAAGACTTTTCGTCTAAGTTACTAATATCAGTTGTTGTGTATTTATTTACTAGTTCTATCCCTTTATTTTTAACTTGACTAATTTTGTTAATTTCATCAATAATTTTTTTAGATTCTTCGTTAATAGATTCTATACGCATTTGACTTTTTTTAGCCGTTTCTTTGCTAGCGTTTATTCTTTTGTTATAATCACTTGCAGTATATTTTTTTTCTATTTTTTTTAATTCAATGTCTAATTGTTGATATTTATATAATTCTTCCATTATAAAAACTTCCTTCTTTTTCTTTCTAAAATTTCGCCTTTTTCTAACTTATCTAAATAATTTAATCCTGCTTCAACATAAATTAAATG
>CAKVEY010000071.1 GCA_934746185.1 uncultured Clostridia bacterium | reverse complement strand
TATAGGTTAAACCAATTTCAACCCTTTTATCTTTAGGCAAATCTATTCCAGCAATACGAGCCATATTTTCCTCCAAAATAATATAATTTATTTAAACTGTTTGTAATTTTCAGCCGCTACAAACAGGTTGTTTTCATACTTAAATTAAAAACAAACAAAAGGCAAGCAAAATTAACCTTGTCTTTGTTTATGTTTTTTATCTTTGCAAATTACTAAAACTTTACCTTCTCTTTTAATAACTTTGCATTTATCACAAATAGGTTTAACAGATGGTCTAACTTTCATAACACCTTCTCCTTTTAAATTAAATCTTTAGTTAATTTGGTTGCTTTCTTTCTTTAAACGATAGGTAATTCTACCTTTTGTTAAATCGTAAGGAGAAAGTTCACAACGGACTTTATCACCAATAATGATTTTGATATTGTTAGTCTTTAATTTTCCAGAAATATAAGCAATAATAATATGACCATTAGATAATTTTACCTTAACGTCGCTTCTAACAACATCGATAACTTCACCTTCTAGTTCAATAACATCGTCTTTTGGCATTAAAACCCCCTTAACCTAACTATTATATCATATAAATTTAAAAAATTCAAGGGATTTTATAATTTTTTAAAAAAGTATATAATTTAACCTAAAATTTTTCAAATTTTCGTCGATTATTTCTATAATTTTATGTATTTTTTATACATATTTTTATTTTATAAACTTAAAATTCTTATTCCGTTTTTAGTAAAGGCAATAGTATTTTCATAATGTGCGCTAGGACTACCATCATCAGTACGGCAAGTCCAACCATCATAATCAATATAAATGTCTTTTTTGCCCATATTTATCATAGGTTCAATAGCAATAGTTAATCCTTCTTCAATAACAATCCCTGTGTCTTTTCGACCATAGTTTGGAACTTCTGGGTCTTCGTGCATTTGTTTTCCTATTCCGTGTCCAACCATTTCTCTAACTACCGAAAAGCCATTGCTTTCTGCGTGTTTTTGAATTTGGTAACCTATAGTACCTAATTTATCACCAATTTTGATATTTTCAATTCCTTTAAAGAAACATTCCCTAGTTACATCAATTAATTTTTGTTTTTCTTTACTAATTTTACCAACGGGAAAAGTTCGAGCAGCATCTCCATTGTAGCCACCTTTTGTTGCGCCACAATCAATAGAAATGATGTCGCCTTCTTTTAAAATAATTTCGCTACTAGGTATTCCGTGAACGACAACATCGTTTATACTAGCACAAATGCTAGCAGGATAACCTTCATAGTTCTTAAAATTAGGAATAGCGTTTTGACTACGAATATAGTCTTCGGCTATTTCATCTAAATATTTAGTTGAAACACCAGGTTTTATGTGTTTTTCAACTAATTCTAATGTGTGTAAAACAATTTGATTTGCTATATACATTTTTTCAATTTGTTCTTCTGTTTTTAATGTAATCATTTTTCAATCTTCCCAACGAGTTCTCTAAAAACATCTTCTATTCTTCCATCATTAGCAATTGTTATAAGTTTGTTTTCTTTTGAATATTTTTCTAAAATAGAATAAGAATTTGTATTATATGTTTTTATTCTATCTAGCAATGTTTCTTCTGTGTCATCTTCTCGTTTAATTAAATGTAAACCACATTTTTCACAATAATTTTTGTCATAAGTTTCTACATTATAACTTGTATAACACTTAGGACAAACAAAACGACTTCTCATTCTTTTCATAATTGTCATTTTGCTTACCGATGTAAAAATAACTTTATCTACTTTTGTTATTTCATCAAGTTTATTTGCTTGATCAAGGTTTCTAGGATAGCCATCTAAAATATAACCGTTTTTACAGTCATTTTTAGATAGTCTATCTTCTAAAACAACCTTAACTAAATCGTCATTAATTAACTGACCATTTTCAATTTGTTCAGCAATATATTTTGAGTACTTGTTGTCCCCAGCGCTCGCTTTACGCAACAAATCCCCCATACCGATATGAGGAATTTGATATTTTTCACTTAAAAGTTTTCCAATAGTACCTTTTCCACTAAGTGGAGCACCTATTAAAACAAAATTCATTTTTTATTTTAAAAATCCTTTATAATTTTTCATTAATACTTGTGCTTCTAATTGTTTATTAAATTCAAGTGCAACGCTTACAACAATCAACATACCTGTTGCACTAAATGCACCAGTCAAACCTGTACTACCACTAACAAAACCAAATACTAGTGTTGGTACAATAGAGATGAATGCTAAGAATAGCGCACCAAAGAATACGATACGATTGTTAATTCTCTTTAAATATTCAGCAGTAGGTTTACCTGGACGAATACCAATAATAAATCCACCATTTCCTTGAATTTGTTTTGCAACATCTTCTGGATTGAACATCATTTGAGAAGAGAAATAAGCAAATGCTAAAATTAATAAGCCCATTACTAATGTGTATGGCCAAGTACCAGCACCCATATGCATTGCATACCAAGTAGCAGCATCACTTGTTGGCCAGAACATACTCATAATTAATTGTGGGAAACTTAAAAAAGTCATTGCAAATATGATAGGTAAAACACCAGTTCCTAAAAGTTTAATAGGAATATAGTTGCTTTGACCACCATACATTTTTCTACCCTTAATTTGTTTAGCGTATTGAACTTGAATTTTTCTTTCGGCTAAATCCATAAATACGATTAAACCAAAAACTAAAATTAAAACTGCTATGAATAATAAAATATTCCATAGTGCATCAATATTACCATTAAATACATCAGTGAAACTTGCAAGTAAAGATGTTCCTGCTGTTGATAAAATACCAACAAAGATTAACATAGATAATCCGTTAGCAACACCAATTTCAGTAATTTTTTCACCTAACCAACAAGTAAACATAGCACCAGCAACTAAGCAAATTGCAACAAATGTGCAAGCAAGCCAAGTAGGAAGTACTGTACCAAACATACTTAAACTAATTGAACTACTAAATCCAACCACAATACCAACACTTTGAGCAATAGCAAGAATTAAAGCAGTAAATTTTGTATATTTTGCTATCTTCTTTCTGCCATCTTCACCCATTTGAGATAATCTTTGTAGTCTAGGTATTGCAAAGGTTAATAATTGCAATATAATTGAAGCATTAATATATGGCGCAACACCAAGTGCTAAAAATGTACCATTAGCCAAAGCACCACCGCCAATACTACTTAACAAGTTTAAGAAACTTTGTCCGTTAATAGATTGTCTAAAAGTTTCGGTTGTTATTCCAGGAACTGGAAGCCAACAACCTAAACGAAATATTACTAATAATCCTAAAGTTATAAAAATTTTTCTACGAATTTCTTTAACTTTAAAAGCATTTTTTAATGTTGTAAACATTATAACACCTCAATACTTCCGCCCGCTTTTTCAATTTTTTCAATTGCAGACTTAGAAAATTTTGCAGCTTTAACTTGTAAAGCTTTATTTAATTCACCATTACCTAAAACTTTTAAACCATTTGGTTCTATTTTAGAAATAATGTTTTTTTCTTTTAAAACTTCTTGTGTAACAACTGTATTATCTTCTAGTGCATTTAAATCTTCAACATTAACTACTGAAAATACCTTTTTAAATAGGTTGTTAAAACCTCTTTGTGGTAATCTTCTTGTAATAGGCATTTGACCGCCTTCAAAGCCAGGACGAACGCCACCGCCACTACGAGCATTTTGACCTTTGTGACCTTTACCACTTGTTTTACCAATACCTGAACCAATACCACGACCTAAACGCTTAGGACTTTTTCTTGAATTTTCAGCAGGAGATAATTCATTAATTCTCATATCTTTCTTTCTCCTTAAATTTTTTCTACTTTAACTAAATGTTTAACTTTGAAAATCATACCATTAACAGCAGGGTTATCTGGTAAAATATTTTCATCATTTAATTTTCTTAAACCTAAACTTTCTAAAACTTTCGCTTGATTTTTATTAAAACCAATAGAACTTTTTACATAAGTTACTTTTAATTTATTTTCCATATTACCCTCCTATTAAATTTCTTCTGGTTTTTTACCACGAAGACTTGCAACTTGTTCACGAGTTCGTAGTTGTGATAAACCATTTAGTGTTGCTTTTACAACATTTAACATATTTCTGCCACCATAAGATTTGGCAACAATATCTTTAATACCAACTGAGTCGATAACTGCTCTTACAGCACCTGATGCAATAACACCAGTACCTTCTTTTGCAGGTAACAATAAAACAGTTGAAGTACCAAATTTACCTAAAACTTCGTGTGGAATAGTTGAACCAACTAAACTATATGCTTTCATATTCTTTTTAGCAGATTGTGTTGCTTTATCAGTAGCTGTAGGAACATCAGCTGCTTTACCACTGCCAATACCTACTTTACCTTTTTTATCGCCAACTACTACGAAGGCGCTAAAATGCATTTTTCTTCCACCTTTAACAACTTTTGTTACTCTACGAACAGCAACTGTTCGTTTTTCTAATTCGTCGTCTTTTCTAACTTTATTGAATTCTTTTCTTTCAGCCATTATACCCTCCTAAAACTCTAAGCCGGCACTTCTTGCACCTTCGGCCACTGCTTTAACTC
>CAKVEY010000070.1 GCA_934746185.1 uncultured Clostridia bacterium | reverse complement strand
CTTTGGAACATCTTCATTTTGCTCCATATTTTTAACTTTATTAATTAAATCATCTATTTTTACATCACTTATTTTATCGCCACTATTTGTTGTTTCTTCTTTTTTATTTTGATTTTCATCAATTAAATTATTAGGTTGATTTTGTTCAGTAGAATTGTAATTATTTGTTTCATTTTTTAAGTTTAATTCATTTTGTTGTTGCTGTTTTAACTCTTCACTTTCTTTAATTAAATCGTTAATAGGTAAATTTTTTAAATTATCGTCTAAATTCAAATTTCGCTTTTTTTGTTTAGCAATATCTTCCATACTGCTCTTTCTAAAATTAGGGTCGATTGTTGCTCTAAAAAACTCTAAATTCTTTTCTTTACGATTTTTATTATTTTCTTTATTAGGAGTTTTATTAAATGTTGAATAATTAAACGCATTAAAGTTAGACAATTTTTCGTCTAAATTTTCACTTTCTTCATCATTAAAAATAGGCGCATCTTCTTGTGCGTAAAATTTATTAAAAGTGTTTAATTGTTTGTTGTTATTAGTTTCAGCAGGTTTATTCCTAACTTCGCCGATTCCAAGTTTTCGTTTCGCTTCTAATCTTCTCACTTCTTCACTATTTATTTCAGCGTTTAAAACAATGTTAGCACTTTCTTCAGGTTTACTAAAAATTTGGTCGTTTAAATAATTAGATGCACTGGAAGAAATTTTAACTTCTTCAATTCTCGTTTTTTGTTTTTTATTAATTTTTGGAAAATTAATTGAACCTTTATTAATTATAAAATAATCAATTATTTTGTATGCAGAAAATATTAATAAAACGCCAAACAAAACAAAAGCGCCAAAATATTGAATTGAAATTACTAATGGATAAGTAAATAGTGAGATAAGTAGTCCACCAACGCTTAACCCATTATATGTTTGACTTAAATATGTTCCATAACTAGATACACTTAAATGAGTTGAAAATGCTAAGTGAAAAATACAAAGCAAACTAAAAAGTGCTAAACATATATACACTACAAATTTTTTAGGCATAACAAATTTTTTGTCTTTAAATAGCATATAACTTAAACAATAGCCAGCAAAGAACAAAGGATAAGCAAATACTCCAAAAAAACCTAGTAAAAAGTGTTTTAAAAAGCCTAAAAAGCCACTAAATAAAGCAAAGTAGCCTATACTTGATATAATTATTAAAATAATTGCAATTATCTTTCTTGCCGATTTCTTTGGCTTTTGAGTGTTTGACGAAATGTAGTCCATTTTCCCTCCACAAGAATTATAACACAAAAATAACAAAAGTTAAATAAGATTACACGAAAATTTTTAAAATTTTTGTGGAATTTTTTTCATAAAAAAACTACTATAAAAGTAGTTTTTAATTAGTTTTTAAATTAGTTTTCAAAACTTTCTATTAAATTAATCTCATTGTTAGGACTAACCATTGTTATGCAATAGTTATTACTAAATATTTTTTTAACTTGATTATTCACATCAAATAAAGTTACATCTTCAAGCATTTTAATATAGTCGTCTTTGCTAATTAGTTTGTTATATAAAACTAAATAATTTATCATTCGACTTGTCATATTAGATGGACTATCACTATTAAGTTTTAAATTGCTAATAAGCACGGTTTTTGTTTGCTCTAATTCTTGCATATTAAAGCCCACAGTTACCACTTCGTCTATAACTTTTTTAATTGTTTTTAGTGCTAAATCTACATTTTTTAAACTAGCACCAAACGCAATAGTAAAAACGCCAGTTAAATCATACGAAGAATTATCAGCATAAACTGTATAAACTAATCCTAGTTTTTCTCTAACTTCTTGGAATAATCTACTACTCATTCCGTTACCTAACATACTTGCAACAAATCGGTTTAACAAATATTCTTTTTGGTTAAAAGAATTACAAGTAGGATATGCGATTCTTACCTGTGCTTGATTTGTATCTTTAACTAATATTTTTTGACTTTTTTGTATTTCATAATTTGATGGTTTTAAGTTGTATTCAAAATCTTCTTTTATTGTAAAATTGTTTTCAAAATAAGTATTTGCTAAATTTTCGGCTTCTTCAAAACTGATATTTCCAGCAAAAGACAAAATTATATTTTTAGGTGTGTAATTTTTGTGAATATAATTTAAAATTTGTTCACGCGAAATGTTAGTAACAGTTTGCTGTGTTCCTGCAATATCGTGTGCATAATTTGTTTTATCAAAAAACACGCTATCAAGCAATATTTCACACAAGGCATCTGGCATATCTTGATACATATTAATTTCTTCAATAACAACTTGCTTTTCTTTCTTTAATTCTTCTTCGTCAAAAGTAGAATTAAAAAGCATATCACTAATTAATTCAACGCCTTTTTCTAGTGCATTCTTTGTTCCATAAACAAAATAACACGTGCTATTTTTTGTTGTATAGGCGTTAGATTGTATGCCATATTTATCAAATTCTTTAACAATATCTAAACTTGTTCGAGTTTTTGTGCCTTTAAAAAACATATGCTCAATTAAATGGCTAATTCCATACTCATTTTCTAATTTTTCATTACCTGAACCAACTTGAACAAAAAGTTTAAATGAAACTCCTTCAAATCCTTTCATTTCGTGGACTAATAATCTTGCACCACTATTTAAAATTTTACTTTGCATAATACTCTCCTAATTTAGTATAACTATTTTTATGATATTTTACAAATAATTTGTAAATTAATTTAATTAAAAAAACAAAAAATGCCAATAAATTGACATTTTTAAAATTTTGGTTTTAATATATCACTCATAATAACCTTTTTCATATCTGTGCTAAGCGATTTAACTTCTTTTTTAATTTCTTCTTTTTTATCAGTTTTAATAGGTTCTTTAAGTGGTGCTAAATCGTATTCTTCATCATCTTTTTTCTTCAATGTACTTTCTTTAATAATTCCAACAGGAACAGGCTTTTGCTCTGGTGTTGAATCGTTCTCTTCGCTTGCTTTTTCTTCTTTTTTTGGTTTTGCTTCGCCACCAGCGTTACGCTTTTTTATTCTTGATAAGTGGAATAAGTATAGTAGAAGATACAAAACTAACGCTACGCAAATTACAACTACTACAATAATTTCAGCAACATTCATAATTAACCTTCTTTACTATCGTTTGAGTTTGAGAATGCTTTACGCATATCAGTATCAGCTAAAATGTTTTGTAATCTATAATAATCGTAAACACCAAGTTTGCCTTCTTTAAAAGCCCCTGCTATTGCTTTTGGAACTTCGGTTTGTGCTTCAACTAATTCAACTTTTCTTTCTTGTTCAGCAGCAAGAGCCATAGCTTTTCTTTCTTCAGCTTTTGCTTGTGCAATTTGTTTATCTGCTTCTGCTTGATTTTTAAGTAGTTCAGCACCAACGTTTCTTCCTAAGTCAACATCGGCAATATCAACAGATAAAATATCATAAGCAGTGCCGTTTGCTAAGTTGCCGTTCCATAAAATTTTACTAGAAATTTTATCTGGTTGTTCTTTTACTTCGCTATATGTGTCAGTTTCACCAATAGTAGTAACAATACCTTCACCAACACGAGCAACAATAGTTTCTTCGCCTGCACCACCAACTAAACGTTGTAAATTTGTTCTTACAGTAACCTTAGCAACAACAATTAATTCAATGCCATCTTTTGCTGTTGCAGTAATTTTAGGAGTTTGAATAACTTTTGGAGTAACGCTATCCTTAACTGCTTGTAAAACATCTCTACCAGCAAGGTCGATTGCTTTTGCTTGTTCTGTTGTTAAATCTATTTTAGCACTATGGGCAGAAATTAAAGCCATAACAACTTTGTTTACATTTCCACCTGCTAAAACGTGGTTTTCTAAGTCGGAAACATTAACATCAAGTCCAGCCTTTTTAGCGTTAATGTAACTATCAATAATAGCGTTTAGGTTAATACCCCTTAACTTCATACCAAAAAGTTTGCTCATAGGTAAATATGTTCCACTAACCAAACATCTAAACCAATATTTCATAGGAAGTATTGCTAGTAATACAGCAAGTAAAACTACAAAGACGCCTGCGCCAATAACCCAACCGATTGCTGAGTTTAATAAATATAATCCCATACTAATTCTCCTTCTCTCTTTCTATTTCAAGCAAGTTATCTTTAACAGAAACAACTTTAATTTTTGTGCCAATTTCTAAAAAGCCAGAAATGCTAACAGCTTGATAAATTTCGTTATCTATTCTAATTTTGCCAATAGGTTTACAAGTAGTAACTGTTTCGCCACTAAGACCAACAAAAATACGCAAATTGTCGTCGTTATAAAAGGTTGGAATAGCTGTACCTTTTGAAATTAAAAGCCCTTTGCCTTTTTTAGCCGAAACAATTAAAATAATTAAAAATCCAACAACTACAATTAATGCCACAGCAAGCACTAAAATAATAGAAATTAAACTTTCGCCAATGCAAATTTTAATAATTATACCAACGCCAACCATACTAAAACCACTAATTCCAAAGAAGCCAAAGCCAGGAATAAACGCTTCAATTATTAAAAATATTAATCCCAAAACATAAATTGAAGTAGCAACAATACTTAAAATATCCGTTGTACTACTTAATAATAAGTTCATAATTTTCTCCTTGTAAATAAATTATATC
>CAKVEY010000069.1 GCA_934746185.1 uncultured Clostridia bacterium | reverse complement strand
GTCGGGGTGAAGAGACTCGAACTCCCGGCCCCATGGTCCCAAACCACGTGCGCTACCAACTGCGCTACACCCCGAAATCGATTGACTTAGATATGATATAATATTTTCAAAACTTTGTCAACGATTTTTTCAAAATATTTCAAAAAATTTTTATCTTTTTATTTTTGTTAAAATTTACATTATTTTTTATTGCTATTTTTATTATCATTTTTTTAATTTTATTGACTAATCTTTTTAAATATAATATTATTAATAAAATTATTTATTAGGAGTATTATGAAAATTAAAGCAGTTTATTTTGATAGAGATAATACATTAACGAAGAAAAATCTTGAATTAAATGAAAAATTAAAAAATAAAATTGAAAGCATTACGCACAAAGATTATATAATGAATAATGATAAAATGTTTAACATATTTAAAATTATAAAATCAAAAGGTTATAATTGCAAAACTTACGAAAATGAAGTTGCTTTTTATAAAGAATACTACAAAGAACTTTTAAGAGTAGAAGGTTTAACCAATGAAAATATTATAGATAAATATGGTTTAGAATTATTTAATATGATGTGGTTAAAAGATAGAGTTGTTTGATGAAGTAAAATTCGTTTTAAAAGAATTAAAACATTTAAACTTAAAAATAGGAATAATTAGCGACACTACTCCTTCACTACAAAAAACTTTACAAACTCTAAATATTGGTAATTATATAGATTGCTACACGAGTTCTACCGAAGCAGGAGTTATGAAACCAGACCCTAAAATTTACAACTTGGCACTTTCTAAATTAAATTTGAAAGCAAATGAATGTATTTATGTTGACGATTATGATGAAGAAGTGAAAGGAGCAGAAAAATTAGGATTTAAAGCATTTAGAATTAATAGAAACAATTTAGAAAAACAATATTTTGACATATCATCACTTATTGAAATTATAGACTATATAAATAAAACAAATAATGAAGAATTAGCAAAATAAAAAAAGAATAAAAAGATAAATTAATTTAATTAATTAAATATATAGATAAAAATTAAGGGATAAAAATATTTTATTCCTTTTTTATTAAAAATAGGAACAAAATGTTCCTATAAATTTTTTAAATATTCAACTTCATAATCTCGTAGTTCTCGGTATTCTCCCCTATTTAAACTACCTAATTTTAAATCAGCTAGTTTATTTCTCTTTAATAAAGTTATTTCTTTGCCGATAAACTCAAACATTCGTCTTATTTCTCGATTTTTACCTTCGGTTAAAACTATTTCAAGTTTTGTAAAATCTTTTGTTTTTTCTAAAACATTAATTTTACATTTATTATATTTAACATCTTTAATTTTAACGCCATTTCTTAAAACTGCTAGTTCGCTTTCTTTTATTTCGCCCTTTATTTTTACAATATAAGTTTTAGGAATTTCTTTACTAGGGTGAGTTAAATTATAAGCAAGTTCTCCGTCGTTAGTAAGAAGAATTAAACCTTCACTATCATAATCTAATCTACCAACGCAAAATATTCTTTCGTTAGTTTTAATTAAATCTACGGCTGTTTTACGACCTTTTTCATCACTACTAGAACAAATTATACCTTTTGGTTTATTTAGCATAAAATAAACTAAATTTTCGCTTTTATTTATAACTTTTCCACTTACTTCAACCTTATCGTTGCTTTTAACATCATAACCCGGTGAAAATAAAACTTTATCGTTTACCTTAACTTCGCCTTTTTCTATCAATTCATCGGCTTTTCTTCTACTACACACACCACTTTGTGCTATAAATTTATTAATTCTCATAAAATTATCCTTTGCAATTTATTCGTAAAACCATTTATCAATTATATCTTTCATTTTGTCTTTAATATCTAAACTTTTTACACTTTCCATAGTATAAACTTTTTCTAAAAAAATCAAGTCTTTATCGTAAAAAATTTTAATTTCGCCAACAATTTGTTCTTTTTCAACTGGTGCGCTCAAAATTTCTGGCAATTCTCTTTCAATATTTATTTTAGAAAGTTCTTCTTCTTTTAATGGATATTTAAAGCCTTTCATTGAATACACTTTTACGCTTTCAATTTCGCCTTCTTCTACTGAAATATTTGTGATAAAACTATAAGGTTCTAGTAAACTTACCATTTCATAAGTTTTATAAGCATTTTCAATTAATCTTGCACTTTCGTTAAACATATCTGGGCAATTTAAAACAACCGAAATTACTTCCATATCACCCCTTTTGCAACTTGTAACTAGGCATCTGCCTGCATTATCTGTAAAACCAGTTTTTACTCCGTTACAACCTTCTAAGGTTCTTAATAATCGTTGTTTATTTCTTAAAAATCTATGTGGAACTTCACTATTGCCCGAAATTTGTTTATTTTTTGTAGAAACTATTTCTCTAAAAGCATCAAATTTTAGGGCGCTACTTGTAATAACTGCTAAATCGTAAGCACTTGTATAATGCTCTTTTGCATCTAAACCGTGTGGATTTGCAAAATGAGTATTTTTTAACCCTAGATTTTCGGCTTTTTCGTTCATAAGGCGTACAAAATCTTCTAAATTTCCTTTTCCTATAAAGTATGCTAACGCTAAACTTGCATCATTACCTGACGGAAGTATTAAACCATATAATAACTCTTCAACAGTTAATTTTTCGCCTTTTTTTAAATATATACTTGTTCCTTCAATTCCTACTGCTCTGTCATCAACATCAACAACAGTTTGTAAATCTTCACAATTTTCAAGCGTTATTAATGCTGTCATAATTTTTGTTGTACTTGCCATCGCTAATCTATCGTCTTTATTATATTCACTTAAAACTCTGTTACTAGAACTTTCTATAACAACGCTTGCCTTATAAGGTTCTGCGCTAACTTTTATTGAGTTTACAAAATTAAAACAACATAACGAGCATATTATTAATAAAAAACATATTATTTTCTTCATAATTCACCTATTTTTTTAATTTGTCTGTTACATTCTTCACTATTTCTAACATATTTTCATATGCACTTTTATTATCTATGCTAATTAGTTTTAAACCATTGTTGTTTTGTACTAAAAAGCCTACTGGATTAATTGAAAAGCCTGTACCAGAACCACCAGCAAATGGGAAATCTAAATCTTTATTTTTCTTCATATCTTTGTTTTGATTATATTCGCCACCACCAGCAACAAAACCTGCACTAACTTTACTTATAGGAATAATAGTTGTTCCGTCGAATGTTGTTATAGGATTTCCAACTACTGTATTGACATCTATAACGCTTTTTAATTTGCTCATTGCTTCTGCCATAATGCTTTCAACTGGATTTTTTGTTTCATCTTGTTTCATATCTTTTACCAACCTTTTTTAATTTAATAATATAAAGTAGTATTCCCCAAATGTAATCAAATATTGAAAAAGTTAAACTACTACTAATATTTACTATTCCAACATCATTAGTATATACTGGATTTATTTTATTACTCACAATTACGCTTAATTTTTTTGTTTTTAAAATAGAAAGTATAATTGAATTTATTGTTTGAAAAAGTCCATATAATAGTGCCGTGTAAAATGGGCTATTTTCTACTCCTATATTCATAGTTATTTTTAAAGTGTTAATAACTGTTTTATCAAGTAAAATATATGTTATATCAACCATTTCTAAATTTGTTTGATTATCTAATTCTAACGGAACTAAAATAACTTTACCTTTTTTTGTGGTTAAATAAATATAATTCTTTTTAAACTTAACATTAAAAGTTAAAAAATTCCACTTAAATAAATAAAACTTAATTTGACCTTTATTTTTTAAAACATTATAGGTTATTTTACTCTTTGCTTTTATAGGAAAAATTAGCAATAAAACTATAAAAACTATTCCACAAAAAATATAAACATTCATATAATTTAGTTTTGCTTATTTTGATTAAAATATTAATTTTTTACTATATTTTTTAATGTTTGATATTGACAATATAAAGTAAATGATTTAATATATATTTATAGGAGATATTTTTATGAATATATTTGATGAAATAAAAAATGAGATTAAATTAAACTTTCCAAAAGGCACAATTAACAAAAAATTAGACGAAATGAAAAATGAATTTAATAGTAAAGATTTTGAAAATCTTGATTTTAAAGATATTAAAAACTATTATGATAACTATTTAAGCACTATTGAAACATATATTGAAAATTATTCAATGGATAGAGTTGAATTATTTAACTATTTTGGCGATTATATTGTTAAAAGCGAACATTATATGACTATTTTAAAAAGCGCAAATGAAGATATAAGCAAAATTAAAGAAAACGAGTTAAGCACTTTAAATTCTTTAAAACTTGTTTTCAATTTAAGCAAAAGTGAAAAAAGAGATTTTATAAATCATATTGAAAAAAATTATAAAAATTTAACAAAAACAAAAGAAGATATTTGTATTAAATAAGGAATTTTTATGCTTAAAAATAGAACTAAAAAACAATTAAATAAAATTTTAGATAACTATGGAAGTGATAAACTTTTTGATTCTCTAACTTTGAGTGCCGAAAGCAAATCTCTTGGTGCTAAAAATTATAAAACTTCAAAAGAAAGTTATGAAACCAATTTATCTTTTTTCGTTTTAGGAAAAAGTTTATCAGTTTTTTTACCTGTTCTATTA
>CAKVEY010000068.1 GCA_934746185.1 uncultured Clostridia bacterium | reverse complement strand
AACAATCAGCAGAGATATTAAGACTAATAGATAAATTTGCTAAAATTAAAGAAGAAGACTTTATTTTAACTTTGCGTTTAGATTTTAAAATAGAAGAAGAAAAAATAAATAAACTACTTGAATTTATTAAAATTAAGGGTTCGCCAGAAAATCAGTTAGAAAAATTAAGAAATATGAAGATAGAAAATGAAAACTTTATTTCTGGCATAAACGAACTTGAACAAGTTGTAAAATATATGCGTGCATTTAATGTGGAAGACGAATATTTTGATATTAACCTATCTATTGCTCGTGGTTTAGACTATTACACAGGCACAGTTTATGAAACATTTATAACTGGCTATGAAAAATTAGGTAGCGTTTGTAGTGGTGGTAGATTCGATAATCTTGCAGGATTTTATACAAAGGAAAAATTACCGGGCGTTGGAATGAGTATCGGTTTAACAAGATTATTTTATCAGTTAAAAGAAAATAAATTGTTAAAAGAAGAAAAAGGTGCAATCAGTAAAGCCGTTATACTTCCTATGGGTAATACAATTGATGAATGTATTAAAATTGGTAACATACTTCGTAGTGAAGGAATTAATAATACAATATATTTTGAAGATACAAAATTTAAAAATAAAATATTGTACGCAACAAAATTAAACGCTAAATATGCTATAATTATAGGTGAAGATGAAGTTAAAAATAATACTTATACTTTAAAAGACTTAAACAAGTTTGAACAAAAATCAGTTGACTTAAATGAATTATTGCAAATTTTAAAGAACTAACTAAAATTAAACCATATACAAAGAGGGAAAAAAATGAAAAATATTGAATTTAAAGATTTTAATAAAAAATTAATACAAGAAAAAGTAGACAAAAAATTTGCACAATATTTTAAAATACAAAAAACTGATTTTGGAAAATTATTTAATGAAATTTTAAATTGTGATTTGTTTTACAAAAATCAAGAAATTGAAGATGTAGTTGTAAGTTACGATTATAATGATGACTATGCCGATATAAAAATTATAAATAATATTAAAGAAGAACTTAATATAGTTATAAATAATAGCGATGTTTTAGCATACTTTTTATATAAATATGATTATATAAAATAAAAAAAATAAATTTAACTATTTACAATTTAAAAAATAAGATATATAGGATAAAATTATTAAAAAGGAGAAAAATTTATGACTATTAGTGAATATAGAAATAAAGTTATTGAATTATTAGAAAGATTAGATTATTACGACGGAGAATTAAATGAAATATTAAACTCTATAACTGATGATGTTATAGAAGATGCAATAAATAAAGGTATACAACCATCAAATTTTTTAGCTGATTGGTTATACTTTTAATAAAAAAGAACATTAATGAATTTTAATGTTTTTTTTATTTATTTATAAAACATTTAGACTTTTACAAATTTCATAAACCTTGTTTGTAATAATTCTTTTTTCTAGGACTTTTACTTGCTAAAATAACTCTTATAACTTAACACTTTGTGCTAAATTTTAAATATTAAATCAAATATTTGTTAAAAAAATAATTTAGATAAAAAATACTTGAAAAAACTAATTTTTTGTGATATTATATAAAGGTAATTTGTAAAAATTGTTAAAAAAAATAAACAAGGTTTGCATTTTATAAAAATAATTTACTTTTTATTAAACCTATATGTTTTAAGGCTAATATAAGAAAATATGTGATTCAACAAATAGAATGTTGGTCTACAAATACCATTAAATAAATGGAACAAAACTAAATATACTTGCACCGTTAGCTTAACTCATAAGAGCGTTGGTCTACGGAACCTGCTCGTTATTATGTGCTATTGTTCGTTTTAAAAAATTAAAACTTCACTTTTAGCACAAACACTGCGCACCCCAAAAAGTTTACAAGTAATACTTTTTAGGACCCCCTGTAACCTTTGGTTCTTTTAGGTAAAAAAAAGAATATTAATTAAATTATATGCACCGTTAGCTCAATTGGATAGAGCGTTGGTCTACGGAACCAAAGGTTAGGGATTCGACTTCCTTACGGTGCACCACACAGGAATAATCCGAACCGATGCATTGAGCGAGTTTGGATTTTTTATACATAATTAAGAGTTAAATTCACATTAAAACACTTAAATTTTTATACTATTTAACTTTTATTATTAGAAAAAATTTTTATAGTAAACAAAAACACACTTTGGTTTCTAAACTGAACCTAAGTGTTTTTTTAAATTTAATTTTAAATACTTTTATTAAATAAAAAAATATTCTTAATTTTGTTGCTTCTTTTCCACCAGAATAACAAATGTAATTTTTTTTAGGCTATATAGGAACTATCGAAATCATTACAATGATATATCTGCTTTTTCTTTAAAATTCACTTTGAATAAATTACTTTTTAAAGCAAAGATTTTAAAAATTTTTATTTTATATTATATTTTTGTTAAAGCACGCTTTAACTCTTTTTTTCATATATTTTTTATGAATAATATTATTATAATAAAGGAGTTAAAATGAAGGAAAAATATTTAAATTATGTCAATAATAAAAGCTGTAAAAAATACAAGAGCAAATTTTACAAAGATATTATAATAGAAAAAATTATAAATGGTCCTAAAGGTGATAAAGGTGAAAAGGGTGATATTGGTCCACAAGGTTTAATAGGTCCTACTGGACCAACAGGTGCAACAGGTGCAACGGGAACTACTGGCCCGAGAGGTCCTAGTGGAGAAAATTTGATTGTAAAGTCTACTAAAACATTAAATCCTACTGAACAAGCGAATGTAATTGCCACACATGATGGAAATACTACTTATTTAGAATTTATGATTCCACGTGGAATTGATGGTAAACCAGAAGAAATTAAGGCAGGAAATACTATACAGCTAAAAGAAAATGAACAAGCAAAAGTTGAAAGTAGATATGAAAATGGAATTAACTACTTAGATTTTTATATACCTGAAGGTAAACAAGGTAAACAAGGGATACAAGGACTTAAAGGAGATATTGGACTACGGGGTGAAACTGGCCCAAAAGGAGAAACAGGTCCAAAAGGTGAAACAGGTCCAAAAGGTGAAACTGGTGAACGTGGACCACAAGGCGATGCTGGCAAGCAAGGAATACAAGGACCACAAGGCGAAAAAGGTGAAACTGGTCCAAGAGGTTTGCCAGGAGAAATTGGTAGAGGTGAAATGATTTCGATTGACACAACTGAAACAATAGGACCGAACGAAGAAGCACAAGTTTTAGATGATTTTGAAAATTTAGTTCATCACTTAACATTTTATATTCCAAAAGGAGATAAAGGTGAAAAAGGTGAAAAAGGTGAAAAAGGTGAAGTTTTAGTAGCAGGAACAACTATTCAACTTGGCGAAAATGAAAAAGCTAGTGTTGTAGATAGATATGAAAGTGGTGTGCATTATTTAGATTTTAAAATTCCTCAAGGGAAAACTGGCCCAAAAGGCGAAACTGGTGAACGTGGGTCACAAGGTCCTACTGGAGTTGCTGGTCCACCAGGATCTACTAACAATATAAATGCAACAGTTCTTAATTCACAATCGCAAGAAATTTCTAATGCACGACCATTAATATATGATACAACTTTAACAAATAATGCTTTAAATATTAATAATTCATCAATAACTATTACATCTCCTGGTACTTATATAATAAGTTTTTCTATAAATAATGGTTCTAGTGCGACTGCTGGTGATTGTATAGGTGTTTATAAAAATAATGTTTTAATACAAGGAACTCAAAGACCATTAACTTCTAGTACAAATGTTAGTTGTACTTTTGTTGTTAGTTTAAGTAGAAATGATATTATTACCCTAGTCCCTACTCTTACTTATGGTAAAACTTTAACTAATTCGGGTGCTCCCAGTGTAATGCTTACAGTTATTCAAATAGCAAATTAATTAAAAAACTTGAATAATTTTTTTACTTATTCAAGTTTTTTAAGATTTGTTTTTTAATTTTATGCTAAAATAGATTTAAAAAAATTATTTTTTTTAATTTAATGTGGTTTTAAATTTAAAATATAGATTTTTTTAAAGGAAATATTTTACTAGTTTATTTATTAATATTCTTTTTATTTACTAACAAAAACATAGCCAAAAGCGTTTTCTCCCCAATGGCTTGCAATAACTGGGTCTAAATTATCATAAGAATTTATAAGTTTTACAAATTTTTGATTAGTAGAAGATATTAATTTATCTAAATTTTTTCTATCTTTTGTGTAAGAAGCAATTATTGGATAATTTTCATCACAATTAAAATTTTCTAAACTAGATGCTAAAAATTTAATTGAGTTATTTATACCTATTTTTTTAGTTAAAACTTTAACTTTGCCATCAATTATACTAATTATTGGTTTAATATTTAAAATTGTGCCAAATAACCATTCAGTTTTAGAAAGTCTACCACCTTTTAATAAATAATCAAGAGTTTCAGGGATTGCGATAATTTTTATTTTTGGAATAAGATTATTTATTTTTTCTAATATAAAATCTATGTCATTATTCTTATATTTGTTAATTTCTTCCACTAAAATACGTATTCCACCAACTACCGATTTAGTATCTACTACTCTAACTTTACTATTATCTTCAAACAATAGTTTTAAAGCGTTATACTCCCCTGAAATTTCTGCTGAAATTGTTAAAATAATCACATCATTACCTTGTTTTGTTTCATTTTCAACCTTTTCTTTTGTTTCAACTAAATTAGGTAGTGAAGTTTTAGGAAAAGATTTTTTATCTAGAAGATTATAAAATTCGTCAATAGTTAAATCTACCCCATCTAAATATTCTTTATCTTTAATTAACACTTTTAATGGAATAATCTCTACCCCGTACTTTTCTTTTTCTTCTT
>CAKVEY010000067.1 GCA_934746185.1 uncultured Clostridia bacterium | reverse complement strand
ATTTAAACAATTTAACTTTTGAAACTAGTTTTGAAAATATAAAAACATATTTTGAAAGTTTAACATAATAAAAACGCCTTATAATTTAAGGCGTTTTTATAATTCTTTTCTATCTAAAAATGCTCGTTGAAGCGTTGCACTATCAACATATTCAATTTCAGTACCCAAACTAATTCCTTGTGCTAGTCTTGTTACTTTTATATCTAATGGCTTTAATAATTTTGCTAAATACATACTTGTCGCTTCGCCTTCTACATCACTACTTAAACTGATTATTACTTCTTTAATATTGTCTTCACTTATTCGTTTTAATAAAGAATTAATATTTAAGTCGTTAGGGGTTATGTTTTTCATAGGACTAAGTGTTCCGTGCAAAACGTGAAACTTTGCATTAAAATTTTTAATTTTTTCAAAATTTATTATATCTTTTGGTTCTTTAACAACGCAAATTATATCACTTTTTCGATTTTTACAAATATCGCAAACATCTTCGGTTGTAAAATTTCCACAAATTTTGCATAATTTAATATTATTTTTTACAGCCATAATATTTTTTGCTAAATTTTCGGCATCTTCGGTTTTCATATTTATTATAGAATAAGCATATCGTTCAGCACTACGCATACCAACAGATGGAAGTTTAGTAAAACTATTTATTAATTTTTCAAAATCGTTACTTATCATAAATTAAAAGGGAAGTCCACCCATATCTCCCATTGTAGATTTTTTAGTTTCGTCAACTTTTTTGCTGGCTTCGTTAAAACAAGCTATAATCATATCTTCAAGCATTTCAGTGTCTTCTGGGTCAACAATATCTTTATTAATCTTTAAACTTAAAATTTCTTTTTTGCCGTTAAGTTCAATATTAACCATTCCACCACCACTACTAGCAGAAAAGGTTGAACTTTCTAATTCTTCTTGTTTTTTTGCTAAATCTTCTTGCATTTTTTGTGCTTGTTTTAATAGTTGTTGCATTTGCATTCCACCACCAAAACCACCTCTAAAATTATTCATAAATTTACTCCTTTATATTTAGTTTATTAAATTTTTCTTTTAAAATGTCTATTACATCATTTTCTTTTTTGCTAAAAGAATAATTATATTTAACTTTTAAGCCATCTTTTTTTATTATATCATTAATTTTTAATAAATTATCTTTTTTTTCTAAAATATTTTTATAATTATCACTTTCAAAACTGATTTCTAAAATATTACCTTTAATTTTAGCGTTAGTAAAGTCTTGAAAAACTGTTTGCAATAAATGTTCGCCTTCTTCTCTTAAAGTTTTTAGTATGTTTGCAATTACTGTTTTAGAACTATCAGTTTTAACTTCTTCTTTAAAGGTAGGAAAGTCTTGTGAAACATCGCTAGATATAATTAAATCATCTTTTTTTTGTATATCATTTTTTTCTATGTTAAATGTGTTATAATTTTCTTCTTTGCTTTCGTTTTTTACGTTTTTAGTTTTGTTATTGCCTGAGAGTTACATCAAAATCAGTTTTTTTTTCACATAACATATCAAGCAAAGTTATTTCAACTAAGGTTTGTGCATCTATTGAAAATTTTAATTGCGTTTCTATGCTTGTTAATTTTGTCATAAACATTAAAAGTTCACTATTAGAAAAAGCGTTTGCGCGTTTTAAAAGTTTACTATAAACATCTTCGGGAAGCATTAAAAGTTTTTGACTATTTTGTACAGTTTTAATAGTAAGTAGTGTTTTAAAATGATTGATTAATTCTTTTGTAAATATAGTAAAATTCTTGCCACTTAACGAAATATTATTTAAACTTGTAAGCAGTTTTTCACCGTTATTTTCTATTAAACTATCGGTTATATCGTCTAAACTATCTATTGACGAACTTCCTAAGGCCTCTAAGCAACCTTTGTATGTTATGTTTTTATTACAAAAACTAGCACACAAATCGGCAAGTGATAAAGTATCTCTAACGCTTCCTTCACCACGAGAAGCAATTAAGCGCAAGGCTTCTTGCTCGTAAGAAATATTTTTATCATTAAAAATTTTAACTAATAATTTTTCTAAATCATCGCACGAAACAAGTCTAAAATCAAAACGCATACAACGAGATAGTATTGTTTTAGGAAGTTTATGTACTTCGGTTGTGCAAAGTATAAATATTGCGTGGCTAGGTGGTTCTTCTAATGTTTTAAGTAAAGCGTTATAAGCACTATCGGTTAGCATATGAACTTCGTCAACAATATATACTTTATATTTTCCATTAACTGGTGGATATTTAACCTTATCTCTTAAATCTCTAATTTCATCTACACGGTTATTAGATGCAGCATCTATTTCTATAATATCTAGGTTAGAAGGATTGTTTAAATTTTCACAAGTTTTGCATTTTAAGCAAGGTGAACCATCTTGATTATTTTCACAGTTTATTGCTTTTGCAAAAATTCTTGCCGTGCTAGTTTTTCCTATTCCACGAGTTCCACAAAATAAATAAGCGTGAGAAATAGCATTATTTTTAATTTGATTTTTTAAGGTTTTTACAATATGTTCTTGACCAATAACATCGTCAAAAGTTACAGGCCTATATTCTCTATAAAGTGCTAAATTTGTCATAACTATTCCTTTAAAAATTTAGTTTTAATTATTATAACTTATTTTGATAAATTTTAAAAACTATTTATTCAAATATTTTAATTTGTTTCTTATTCTGCTTAGTGCGTTATCAACACTCTTTTTCGATATTTTTAAACTATTTGCAATTT
This sequence comes from uncultured Clostridia bacterium, assembly GCA_934746185.1. GTDB lineage: Bacteria > Bacillota > Clostridia > Christensenellales > UBA1242 > UBA7868. The sequence continues at coordinate 2,155 of CAKVEY010000067.1, read as the reverse complement.
CGTCATAACTTTTATTTTCTAAAAATTCGTGTAAAATTTGTTGCTCTTTTTCGCTTAAAACTTTTTCAATCTCTTTTAAAAGTAAATTATATTCTTCATTAAAAATAAAATCTTCTTCGGGGGTTACAATTGAAGAATTTTGAATAATTAAGTCTAAATTATCATCACACACTAGTTCGTTTGCAAGTTTTTTTGCTTTTTTAAAAGCACTAAATATTCTTCTACTAATACACAAAATTGCAAAAGTTTTAAATTGGGCGTTTTTATCTTCTTTAAAATTTACATAAGCATTAAATAAGCCAATCATACCTTCTTGAATTACGTCGTTAATATCGGCACCAATTATAAAGTATTTTCTTGCAATTTTAATAACTAATTTTTTATAATTTGTCATTAATTCGTCAAGAGCGTACTCATCACCATTTCTTGCTCTATTTATTAATTCTATATCTTCCATTAATTGTTTGTCCTTTGTCTTACAACTTCAAAAATTGAAACAGCCCCTGCAACACTTGCGTTTAAACTATTAATACTATTTGTTATAGGAATACTTACTATTTCATCGCAAAGAGATTTTGTAAGTCTACTTATTCCTTTGCCTTCACTTCCAACAACTAGGGCAATGTTATAAGATAAATCAACCGAATATATTAAAGTTTCGCCAGCTTCTAAACCGTAAACGAAAATGTTTTCTTTTTTAATTTTTTTAATTGCTTCGTTAATGTTTGTTACTTCACAAATATTTATGTGGTTAAGAGCACCACTACTAACTTTATACACAGTTTCAGTTATTCCAGCAGAATGATTTTTAGGAATAACAATTCCGTCAACTCCTGCACATACTGAACTTCTTATCAAACTACCCAAGTTTTGTGGGTCTTCAATATTATCTAAAATAACAATAAAAGCATTAGTGTTTTTTTCGTTATGAATATTTATAATTTCTTCTAAACTACAAAATTTAAAATCTTCTGCATCTATAACTATGCCTTGATGATTTTTAAAATTTGTTAATTTATTTAAAAAGTCTTTATTTTTATATTCAATATTTTTATTAAGACTTAAAACTTGATTTTTAAATTTATCATCAACGCTATCTTGAAGATATATTCTTTTAATTTTATTGTTGCTTTTTAAATATTCTATACAAGTGTTTTTACCATAGATTCTCATATTTTGTTTCCTTTTAATTAATATTTTCAATAATTTCAACTGATTTTTCTAAAATTTTAGTTAGTCTGGCATAGTTTTGTTTTAAGGCAATGTAACCAAGCAAGGCTTCAAACGCTGTTGCATTTTTGTAATCTTTAATAGAACTATTTTTAGCAATATTGTTTGTTTTACTATTTTTTGCCGAATTAACAATTCGCTTTTCATCTTCTAATAAATCGTCTAAATTTTCTAGCACATAACTTTGACTTTTAGCTTTTACATAACAAGTTGTTTTAGAGTGAAGTTCTTTAACTTTAAAATTTGCTTTTGTAATTAAATAATTTCTTATATATAAACTATGAATACTATCACCTAAAAAGGCAAGGGAAATCATACTATAATTTTTTATCTCTTTCTCATTAATTTTAAATGGAACTAAAATTTCTTCTATTAAACTTTGCATAACAAACCTTTTTATAAAATGTATTTTTATTATAACATAAAAAATAATAAAAAGTTTACAAATTTAAAAATTATTTTTAATTAATATTTTTGTTAGCATATTAAACTCTTTTTTCATATTATGTTATAGAAAACAAAGGAGGAATTATGGCTAAAATCTTAAATACTTCAAGTTTGACATCAAAATATTCATTGCCTGATAGTACTAAAAAAGAATTTACAGTTATGAGTAATGAATCTTCAACAGAAAATATGACGACATCATTTTTAAAAGAAAGAACAACAGATAAGCAATATGCTGCACCGAATGAAGAAGTGTTACAAACTATAAAACTAACAAATAACAGTGAATTTCAAATTTTTGATATAACTATAACCGATGTTATTAGTAATTCTGGCAAATTTAAACCCGGCTCGGTTAAAATAGATAATATATTAAAAGAAAGTGCTGACATAACTACGGGTTTAAAACTAGAAAAACCATTAGAACCAACCGAAAGTACAACAATAACCTATACTTTAATTGTTAACGAAAATCCAG
>CAKVEY010000066.1 GCA_934746185.1 uncultured Clostridia bacterium | reverse complement strand
CCTTAAACCTCTTCCCTAAATTACACAGCCTTATTTAGTATATAACAAAAAAACGGCTATGTCAACCGTTTTTTTAAAAATTTTCAAATTATTTTTAGAACTCTAAATCAAGTCCCTTTTCTCCTCTTTTTGTTTTTTTATCGTATTTATTTTTAGTCATTTGTGCCTTTAAATTATCAATAGCTAAATCTAAACTTTTATACATATCTGGACTCTTTGCTTTTGAATATAAATTAAAGCCATTATAATTTGTTGCAAGATTTACAACGTGTTCTCTGTTATCAATGGTAAATCCAACAGATATTTTAGCATCTCCCCCTTTATAGAATTTTTCAAGTTTTGATAGTTTTTTAACGCATAAGCTTTCTAGTGCTTGTGAGTTAATGTCATTTAAAAAATCTACTTTCATAAATGCCTCCTTATTTATATTGTAATTATACTATATAATATTATTATATGTCAAATAAATAAAACAAAAATAATTTTATATAAAAATAATAAAAAAAGTTACTAAAAAGTAACCTTTAATTATTTAGTATAACCTTCAATATCTAATTGACAAGCGATTGTTTCATTTAAAATAGCCATTTCTTCGCCAATAGATTTAATATTATATTCAACTCTTTCTTTTACGATGTTTAACATTCTAATATCACTATCAAATTTCTTTAATTGTTTTGCTGTGATTTTAGATTCTTCGTTTTCGTAACCAGAAAAAACATTAGAATATTTTTTATGTTCCAAATATTCATCACGTTCTAATTTCTTTTCATAAATTTTATCGTTAACTCTTTTTAATTTTCTTTTGTTTCTTTCTAATTCCTTTTTTAATGAATTATATTTACTAATAAAATACGCTGCTGCCATATTTATCCCCCTAATAATATAAGACTAACACTAAACCAAAAAATTGTCAATACTAAAATTAAAAATTTTTAATATTTTTTAACGCAAGTTCAGCACATTTGTTTTCTGCCTTTTGTTTACTTGACGCTTTTGCTTTGCAAATAAGGTTATCATTAATTAATAATTCCATCTCAAATATTTTAGCGTTTTCTTCGCCTAAAATTTGAACTAGTTTATATTCAATTTTTCCTTTTTTTGCTTGAACCTTTTCTTGTAGTTCAGTTTTAAAATCTCTATTGTTATTATATACAGATATTATTGTTTCTTTCGTTAAATTCAAAATTTTATAAATAAATTGTTTACAAGTTTCCAAATCGCTATCAAAATATATTGCACCAAGCAATGCTTCAAAAAAGTCCCCTTTAACTGTTTCTTTTTCTTTTAAATTTTCTGGACTAGTTTTTATAAATTTATCTAAACCAATTTTTGTAATTACTTTACTTAAATATTCGCAACTAACAATGCACGCTCGATATTTAGTCAATTTTCCTTCATCTTCACCAAAATTTTTTAATAAAAATTCGGCAACCACAAATCCTAAAATACTATCACCCAAAAATTCAAGTCTTTCATTATTTTTTAAATTATATTTATGAGCAAAACTTGAATGAGTTAAAGCTATATTTAATAATTCTTTATCTTTAAAAGAATAATTTATAATTTTTTCAATATCTTCCATTAATCTTCTACACCTACTTGTTTTGAAAATTCCATTTCAAATTTTTCTAACACTTGATTATTCTTTAAATCTTTCGCTTGACCTATTGCACCAATAATAGCCTTATAGTTACAAGAGCCGTGTACTTTAATTAAAACTTTTTTAAGACCTAACATAACTGAACCACCACGACCGTTTGTGTCCAGTTCTTTCTTTAATTTTTTAAAAGCTTTTTTCATAAACAAAGCACCTATTTTACACCAAAAACTATTTTTAATTTCAGTTTTTAGCATTTTTAAAACAAGTTTTGTTGCTCCTTCAGTGCCTTTTAATAAAACATTACCGGCAAAGCCATCACTTATAACTACATCAGCACTGCCACTTAAAAAATCTTTTGCTTCTAAATTACCCACAAAATTTATAGGTAAATCTTTTAAAATTTTATAAGTTTCCTTTGTTAACTCGTTTCCTTTATTTTCTTCCGTTCCATTATTTAAAAGTGCTATTCTAGGATTTTCTATTCCCATAGTTTCCTTTAAATAAATATTACTCATTAACGCAAAATCTCTAAGATTGATAGGTTTACAATCGACATTCGCTCCACAATCCATAAGCATAACGCTTCCACCAGTGATAGTTGGTAACATTGGGCAAAGTGCAGGTCTTGATACCCCCCTTATTCTTCCTATTTTTAAAAAACCACCTGTTAAAACAGCACCTGTACTTCCACCAGAAATTAAAGCATCATAATCATTATTTTTTAACTCGTTTAACGCTACAACTAAACTACTATTAACTTTTTCTTTAATTGCTTTTGTTGGAACTTCATTGCAGCTTATTTCATCTTCTGCATTAATTATTTTAATTTGATTAGCATTATACTTATATTTTGCAAGTTCTTCAACTAAATCATTTTCTCTACCTACTAATGTTACAATTAAACTGTCATCTAATTTAACAGCTTCTACCCCTGCTTTAACAACTTCTTTATAACCTTTATCTAGTCCTAAACAATCTAATAAAACTTTAACCATAAAAAATTCCTTTTATTTATTATAAACTAATAAAACAAAAAATGTCAAACAAAATAAATTAGCCTAACATATAAAAATTAAAGTTATTAAATTAGATTAGATTAGATTAGATTAGATTAGATTGGATTGGATTAGAATTTAGATAATATATTTTTTGTGCTTCTAAATTTTCAAAATCAAACAATTTAATAGTGTAACAACCTTTGTGTAAAGTAAAAGTAAAAATAAAAGTAAAAGTAATAGTAAAAGATAAAATAAAAAAGATGTTAATTAAATAACATCTTTAAATAACATCTTAATTTATAAAATTATTCGCTTTTTTCTTTTTTAGTCATATCAACAACTTGTTCGCCTTTATAGTAACCACAATGACTGCAAACTTTATGTGGTAATGTATATTCGTGACAATGTGGACATTTAACTACATTTGGAGCAGAAACTTTCCAATTTGCTTTTCTGCTATCTCTTCTTGCTCTACTAACTTTAACCTTAGGAACTGCCATATATATTTCACCTCACTATTTCTATTTGATAATTTACTAAGAGAGTATAATGTAAAAAATTAAATTTGTCAATAAAATTTTACAACTTTTTTTATTTTACTAATTTTTGAGTTTCTCTTGCAATAACCAATTCTTCGTTTGTAGGAATTACAAACACTTTAACTTTACTATCTTTTGTAGATATTTCTGTTGCTGGTTTTCTAATAGTTTCTCTATTTTTTTCTTCGTCTATTTTTAAACCAAGATATGCAAAGTTCTTTAAAACTTCATATCTTAATTCAGGTGAATTTTCACCTATTCCAGCTGTAAACACAATAGCATCTACGCCATTTAAAACACCAACATAACTTGCAATATGTTTAGTTATTGTATAACACATCATATCCATTGCAAGACGAGCATTTTCGTTTGTTTTTAATGAACTTTCAATATCTCTACTATCACTACTAAAACCACTAATTCCAAGTAAACCACATTGTTTATTTAAAAATGAAGTAACTTCTTTAATGTCCCAGCCTGTTTTTTTCATAATAAATTCAATAATAGATGGGTCTAAGTCGCCACTACGAGTTCCCATCATAACGCCAGCAAGTGGAGTGAACCCCATTGTTGTATCAACGCATTTGCCACCATCTATTGCAGAAATACTTGCCCCGTTACCAATATGACAAGTGATAATTTTTGTTTGTTCTATTGGTTTACCTAGCATCTTTGCTGCTTCACTACTTACAAACTGATGGCTTGTTCCGTGGAAACCATATTTACGAATTTTATATTCTGTATAAAAATGTTGTGGAATAGCATACATATATGCTTTTTTAGGCATAGTTTGATGGAATGCTGTATCAAACACTGCAACATTTGGAATATTAGGTGCAACTTGTTCGCACGCTTCAATACCAATAATATTTGCTGGTGCGTGAAGTGGTGCAAGTTCAACATTATCTTTTAAAACTTTCATAACTTCATCATTAATAATTGTTGCATCGCTATATTCACCACCGTGAACACATCTATGACCAAACGCATCAATTTCGTTAATATCTTTAATAACACCCATTTTTTTATCAGTTAAACAATTTAATACCATTTGAATTGCTACTGCGTGATTTTTAATAGGTTTTTCAATTTCATAAACTTCACCATTTGCTTTGTGAGTTAATTTAGAACCATCTAAATTTATTCTTTCTACTAAACCTTTTGCAATAACGCTTTCATCTTCCATATTTAGTAGTTGATATTTTAAACTAGAACTACCACAATTAATTACTAAAATTTTCATAAACTCTCCTATAAATCATTAAATTTCTTAATAAGTATATTTTATTTTTTGACTTTTTGCAACTAAATAATCAAACTTGTTTGTATTTTTTTTAATTTTATTATATCATTTTAATATGAAAAAAAATTTAGACAAAATTTGTGCAATAATTTGTGAATATAATCCTATGCACACAGGACATAAATATTTAATAGAAAAAGCAAAAGAAAAAACTAATGCGAGCCATATGATAGGATTAATGAGTGGCAATTTTAGTCAGCGTAGTAAACCTACTATTTTAGACAAATATACTCGTGCAGAAATTGCTTGTAAAAATGGGATAGATTTAATGTTAAATTTACCTACAATTTTTTGCGTAAATAATGCAGAAATTTTTGCCTTATCTAGCATAAAAATTTTAAATAATTTGGGTGTTAATTTCCTTGCTTTTGGAGTTGAAACTTTAAGCGAAAATTCTTTTTTTGAACTTGCTAATTTTTTAAATAAAGAGCCAAAAGTTTTTAAAAAACTATTAAAACAAAATTTAAA
>CAKVEY010000065.1 GCA_934746185.1 uncultured Clostridia bacterium | reverse complement strand
AGTTAATTTAGAAAATGAAATCTTTTCTTGCACTTTGTCTTCAACATCTTTACTTACTCCATAACTTCCACCAATTATAAAAGTAAGTTCGCTTAATCCATCAACTTGCTTTTTAGTAATAAACTCAGCAAGTTCTGGACTTGATAATTCTTTTCCTTTTAACGATAAAAGTATATTATATTTTTTTAGATTATTAATTATCTCTTTGCCTTCAAGTTGTTTAATCTTTTCTATTTCGCTAGCATTCACCTTAGCGTAGTTTACTTCTTTTAATTCTATAATGTTAAATTTGCAAAAACTAGATAATCTTTTTTCATATTCTTTTATTGCATCGGTAAAATATTTTTCTTTAATATTCCCTATGCAAATTAAATTTATTGTAATCATAAAATTCCCCAGATAAAAGTTGAAACAGTTATAAATATTCCTAAAAACATTGTCGCTATCATAAAAATTTTATCTTTTAAATATAATCTTTCTTTTGGATATATATCTTGCAAAAATAGTTCGGTATTAGATTTTGGTTCATATACATTTTCTAAAATAATCGGTTCAATATCTTCTATATAATGTTGCTCAGTAACGTTTTCTCCACTACTATAATTAACAATATCTTTATTTAATGATTTTTTAAGGTTAAAAATCACATTTTTAAAACTGTCAAAACTCGTAATTTTTAATAAGTCCATAATCAATTTACATAATAGTGCTAGCATAGCCAAAATAGAAACTATAATTAAAAGTAGAGCAAATATCCAGTTTGTTGTTATAAAATTATTTAATGTTTGATAGAAATCTCCAAACACCCAACCATTGTTTTGTGCAAAAGACAAATACACATTAATAAAGTTGTTCACAAAATGAATGATAATTGCTGGCCAAATACTTTTTCCAACAATAGAAACAAATCCTATTAACAATCCTAAAATACTAGCATAGAAAACTTGAACAATATTTAAGTGCATTAAGCCAAAGCAAATAGAACTTATAATTAACGCGTGTTTAACGCTAATAGAGTTAAACATTCCACGCATTAAAATTCCACGATGTAAAAATTCTTCACAAAATGCTGGCAAAACTGACACGCAAAGCACATTAATAAAAAAACTTAAAACAGAATAATCGGCACTTCCACTACCTGAACCACTTTCATAGCCTAATCCATTTATTATTCCATTAAAAACTGAACTTACAACAATGTTTAAAAAGAAAGCGATTATTCCAATTAAAACACTTATCCAAATTGCCCTAGAACTTATTTTTTTAAAGCCGACATCACTAAAAGTTTCTTTTGGTTTTTTTCTATAAATTAACATATATAGTAAAAACGGAACTAAAAACATAATTATAACTTGAATTAAAAGCGTTGAAATAATATCTTGTAAATGTTCGTTCATTCCCCTTAAAAAGCCAAGTTGAAAAACTATCCTTATACCTACAAACAAGGTTAAAGATATAAAATATATTAAAGATATTTTAAAAAAATTAGATGACTTGCGCATATCTCTCCTAAATTGAACTTACAACAGTTATTATCCACATCAAAATTCCAAAAGTTAAACTTATTATTAAATATTTAGGTTTTAGTTTTTGATTATTATTTTCTTTTTTAACATTAACTTCAATTTCTTTTTTGGCGTTATTTATTTTTTCAATATTGGTTTTTCTAAGCCATAACAAAAGATGATAAATAAAAAATACACCAACTAAAAATAACATAACTGCTAAAATAATATAATTAGAAGTTAAAAATCTATATTCAAAAAATGATGGACTAAAATAGTTTATTAGTAAAATTGAAACATTATTAATAAAATGTATTAAAATAGGTGCAAAAATATTTTGAGTGAAGTAATAAAGTAGTGCTAAAATAATTCCTAAAATAAATTGATAAAATGTTTGATGCAAACTTAGGTGCATTAACATAAACATTAAACTTGAAATTAAAACTGCATTTTTAATACCTTTTTCTTTTAACCCAGAAAATATTATTCCCCTAAAAATAAATTCTTCACAAATAGGTGCTAAAATTCCTAACGCAAAAATTAAAAAGATAAGTTTTAATGGTGTATCAAGTCCAAGAGAAAGTTGTTGTTCTTTTATTCCTAAACTAATTAAAAAACTATCGTATACATTCATCAATGGAGTTATTAAAAATAAACAAACAAAAGCCACCAAAACGATAATTAAAATCGATTTAAAATTTAATTTTTGCATTTTTATTGCCTTAAAACTTACTTTGCTTGTTTTTTTAATTATAAAAAATGTTATTATAAATCCAATTTGAGTTATAATAGTGCTAATAACTTTAAAGGCAGTTGATGCTTGAAATTTTTCTAAACTAGTAAAACTCCCTGCCACCAAAATTAATAAAATGGCAAGTAAATTAGGAACAACTATTGCTAAAATAAATGTTAATGAACTATCTTTAACGCAGTACTCATTTTTTTGCATAATTAATTATATCAATTTTTTACCAAAAATCAAACTATTTACTTATCATCGTCAAAATCTTCTAATAAGGTTATAGCCGAAACATTTAATATTTTAGCAATTATTTAAACATCTTAAACGAATGTTATAATTTCGCTATATAACCTATCTAAAACTTTTTTACTAATATGACACATTTCACAAAATTTAGTTTTACTTATTTTGTTGTCGCTTAAAAATTTATCAATTCTTTCTGTTTTTCTCATATTTATCTCCTTTATTTTCATTTTTATAATATTATATGGTAACAATAGTTGCCGTGTCAAATGTTTGGCAACTATTGTTGTATAATTTTTATATGGAAATTAAAGAAAAATTTGGTGATAGGCTTAAAGAGTTAAGAATAAAAAATAATTTATCACAACGAGAATTAGCAAAAAAGTTAAACATAAGTAAAACTGCAATAAATTATTGGGAAAAAGGATTAAGAACGCCAACCTTAGATGTTGTTATCAATATTGCCGATTATTTTGGTGTAACATTAGATTATTTATCTGGTAGAGATTAAAAAAGACCTATAAGGTCTATTTTGTGTGATAATCATCTTTTATAATTAATTCGTGCTTTGAAGAAATAAACTTATTATTTTCAACATTTTTATATAAGTTTACACCGGGATAAATGTAATTATTATCACCAACAATAACAGGTGAAATTATATTTACATTGCTCCCCACAAAACATTTTTCACCAATAATTGTTTTATGATTTTTATTTTTAATAGAGCAAAATACCACCCCATTTGATATAAGTGTTTTACTGCCTATTATAGAATTTATTAAATTTGATGAACTTTTTATAGTTACATCATTTTTTATTGTAGAATTTTCGATATTTACAAAGTTTTCTATTAAATTATTATTGCCTAAATTAACATTTTTTAAATTAGAATAATTGCCGATATTGTTATTTTCTTCAATAGTGCAATTTTTTATATAACTAAACGAAATTTTATTATCATTGCTTATTTTAGAATCTATTATAAAGTTGTTAGGTTCAATTATGCAATTATCACCTATTGTTGAATTGTAAATATAATTATTAGGATAAATTGTTGTATTTTTACCTATCTTACAGTTAAAATCTATAAAAGTTGAGTTAATATCTATTATATTCACACCTTTTAATTTTAATGACTTTAAAAATTCTTTTTTGTTCATAATTTTTAATATGTAAATAAAGCATAAATTGTTCTAAATTGTTATTATATTTTTTATTTAGAATATAAATAAATTATAGACAAAAAATAAATAAAAGGTAAAAAATGAAAAAAGAAGAAGAAATTATAAAAAAGGAAGAAAAAGTTTTAGACAAAAAGTTTAAAAATGAAAATAAATTAGAAGAAATTGAAGTAAAAAAATATGAAAATTTATCTAAATTAAACGAAACAAAAGCAAAACAAGGTGAAAAAATAACCACCGAAGAATTAAAAATTTTTAACAACACGACAAAAAAAGGTAAATTTTTAAGATTATTATTCGTTCTTTTATTTTTTACTGGCATAATTTTAGGGGGATATTTTGCCTTAAAATATACTGGGCTACTTGACAAATTTAATAGTTTAGAAGATGTTAAAAATTTTATTTTAAGTGGTGGCAGTTTTAGCATAATAATTTTTGTTCTTATTCAATTTTTGCAAGTAACAATTCTTCCTATTCCTGCTTTTATAACAACTATTGCTGGTGCATTAATATTTGGGCCACTTCGTGCATTTATTTTAAGTTTTATATCAATATTAATAGGAAGTTTTTTTGCTTTTTGGCTTGGAAGAAAATTTGGCAAAAAAATTCTAGTTTGGATTTGTGGCAAGCACGATGCAGACAAATGGACAAAAAAACTAACAAACGGAAAATATGCTTTCTTTTTAATGATGTTATTTCCTGCTTTTCCTGACGATATTTTATGTATCGCAGCAGGAGTAACCAATATGACACTTAAATTTTTTACGATAACAAATTTAATAACTCGTCCATTAGGAATATTTTGCCTATGTTTTATAGGTAGTGGAAATCTAATTCCATATCACGGCTGGGGATTAATTGTTTGGGCAATTTTGATTGTCTTAATAGTTATCAGTTTTATATGTAGTATAAAATATCAAGATAAAATAGAAGCTTTTGTTGATAAATTAAGTAAAAAAAAGCAAAATAAACCGAAGTAAAACTAACTTACTTACTTACTAAAAAAATAAAATTAAATAAATTTATAAGCTTCAATCAAAAAAACAAATATATAAAAATATAAAATAATTATTAATATGTTAATTTATTTAAAATTAAAGTTTAAAATAAAATTTTTTAGACTGGTTAAATTTAAAATAATAAATATATAATTAAACAATTAATTTAATATTAAAACAAAAAAAAGGCTGTTTATTTTCTCCCCTTTTTAAAAGGTTATAATTATTTTTTATTTAAAAATTTATCTAAATT
>CAKVEY010000064.1 GCA_934746185.1 uncultured Clostridia bacterium | reverse complement strand
AACCTTTAATTTTAAACTGACTGTAATTTCTTTGTTATCTCAATAAAAAATTCTTTACTCCACAAATCAAGTTTTGTTTTGTCTTTTATGAAATGCAATACATCTTGTTTTGCTTGTTCTATATCTAGATTTTCAAATCTTTCGTTTAGTAATGCTTTTAGATTATCAATAGTTAAATCATAATCTTCATTAATAAACTTTGATTGAACCAACTTTGCTTTCAAATTTTCCAAATTCACTCTTGCTCCAATTGACAAAAAGAAAATATAATCGTAAAAATCTCTACCTTTCACTCTTGATTTCCAATTCCTGCAAAGGCAAGCATGAATTTTACCTGCAAATAATGATTGCAAATCGTATAATCTTACTTGATAAGGAGAAGGCAACAGTCCAAACTTAGTTTCATAAGTTGCACCAGTTGGTGGGTTAATGTCCACTTCAAACTTAATTCGTATAGCTTCTTCTTTATTGATAAATTTAGAATCTTCACTATCTTCATAGAAAGATAAAATATGTTCTTTTGTGTTGCCCTTTAAGAAAGCAGATTTTATATTGGAATCAACAGATTTAATTTTCTCTGTCACATTGAAATTTAAGCCAAGTGATTTTGTCTCGTTTTCAATATATTGAAAATATTTGGTTAAATCAAAATCTGGATTTTGTGTTATTAATGAAAAATCTAAATCTTCACTAAATCTATCCAATCCATAAAATATTCTTAGCTTGTTGCATTTTACTTTTCTCCTTTAATAAATTTTGCAAGTAAATTTAAGTTTGTTGAGTGATATAGTGGCGCAAGTTTTAAAATGTCTTGCTTGTTTAATTCGTTAAACTTGTCTTCATCTATTCTTAAATCTTCAAATAGCAATCTTTCTAAATCTTTAATAGTTTTCACGGGAGATATAGTATAAAGTTTATCGCAAAGCGCTTTTTCTGCTGTTGCCATTTGATATGAATATTCTTCATCTTGAAAAGCAAGGACTGCCAAACTAAATACCGCTTTAGGAACATCTCTATAAATAAAAGTTCCAAAACAATTTGTATATGTCTTAATTTTTTTCTTATTGTAGGTTGCACATGTAAATGTGTTGTAAACCGCTTCGGGAATTAATCCTTGCTGATACAAAACATAATCAAAGGATAAATAGGATGGCCCATAAATAAATTGTGCAAGCCTTGAACCATTAGTATTTGGATTGGTTTCATAAATTCCTTTAACCAAAGGAAATAATTTTCCTTGTATTACATCTCTATTTATTTTTGCTATTGGATTTGAATAATCAACATATTGTTCTTTTAATTGTTGAGTTGTGACTATCATATATTCCCTCCAGATAATGCAATTATATAATATTATCTGGAGAAAATCAACCAATTTCACGATATTTTCTCCAAATAATGCAGTAAAAGTGCATTTTATGGAGAAAATATGGTTTTGTAAAAAATCAATTCACATAGTTTAATGGTATAAACTTAACTGCTTTTAATAATTTTTATATCATTGCAATGATACAAGCAACGATAATTTTTTACTATTACAAATAAAATAACACCAGAAAAATTCTGGTGCTACTTTTTATTGGAAGTTTCTACGATAAATTGTTTCAAGAGTTTGATAATAAACAATTCTTGATTTCTTGTTTGGCTCTTTGTTTTTGTTTTCAAGATACAAATCTCTTAACTCACCCCAATAGCCTTTTTCTTTTATCCAATTCTCAATATTACTATGATTATTATTGAGTTTTCTAAAAGTCCAAGAATATCCACCAGTATTTTTATCAAATCTAATATATTGCTGTCTTAATCTGTTTTCATAATCACAATAATATCTTACAATTGCAAAATCAAAACTGTGATTTATTTTAGAATTTATTCTGTCTAAATTTTTTATTGTAAAAACAGAAGTAGAATCTTCAGCACATTCATAATTTGAACCAAAATACTTGTTAAAAGTCTTAATGAAAAGTGATTTTAAAATTTTTGGGTTGTTATAATTTTCATTACATTTTTGTATTTCAAAATTATAATCAAAATCAAATCCTTTATTTCCATTAATAGCTCGTGTTATTAAATGTCTTTTACCCGCGCTTCCAATACGATAAAATTGAAAAGTTAAAATATTTTTTTCACGAAATTCAGTTTGTACTTTTTTAATTGTATTTTCAACATAATCTCGTAAAGGCTTATATTCACTTTTCGGTACATATTCAAACATATTTTTTTACCTCCTTAAAGTTTGAATTGGAGGGGGATTGATAAATAATTTACCAATCAGGGAGCAAATAAATTTCATAGCCAATCCATTTGCAAGACAATTATAACATAATTTTTTAAATATGTCCATATCCGTTGCAAGCAAATTTTACTAGCAAAGTTTTAGATATTTTTAGACAATTTTAGACAGGTTTAAAAAGCCAAAAATGTTGAGAAAAGTGCGTGTAGGTACATGTAGGTACATAGGTTTGAAATGGTTATGTACCTAATAAGAAAAATACTAGCGATTTTGCTAGTATTTTAGGCAATTGTAGGAGATAGGATTGAAGTTTTTCAAAAATATTTTTAAGTTGGTAATGTGGGGGCACGGGTCCGATTCCCGTCACCAGCTCCATTAAACAAAAGTCGCTAAAACGCTGATAAATAAAGGCTTTTAGCGATTTTTTATTTGCAAATTTTAAGGGCACGACTCTCTTCAAAAAATACATTAGGTACACAAAATTGTCGTTTTAGGTACACAAAAATTGCATAAAAAAAGACCGAAAATTGAACTTGCCAACTTTCGGTCTAATTCTCTCTAAAACTGCCCAAAACTACTACATTAGGTACATTTAGGTACACAAAAATTAAAATCATAACAACATCTTAAACAAATTGCTCTAATTCAAGTATCAATACTTCGTTAACATTTTTGTCATGCATTTTTTCGATCAAATTTTCATCTAGTAAATATGTTTCAGTATTGAAATTTATATTTAAATACTCGCTAAAGTTATTTATCAACTCTTTACTTAAATAATAGGAAAGCCCATGTTCCATTAAGAAAATAATTTTTTCATCATCTGTCCCATATTTAATTTTGTTATAGAAATTTTTTTCCAATAAACCCATATCATTTAGAACTTCGATAAACTTAATTATTGTATGGTCTAAAAAATCCTGCTCTTCCTTAACTTTTACTATTGCCAAATTTATTAATTCCTGATGATTTTTTGTTTCAATATCAACCCATAATTTATATATCCCATTTCTTGGTATTTCTCCCCATTTAGAACCAACATAAACTATCTTATCTTCGTATGGAAGATTTTTTAAGCCTTCCCAATAATTTACAAACGAAGAAATCATTTCTTTGTAAGTGGCATTTTTTATTCTCCAATCAAGAAACATTTTATAAAAATTTTGAGTTTCTTTATGAGCAAATCTTGTCAATTTATCATTACCGTCAATAACATTTTTAAAAAATAATTCATTTAGAAATTTAAACAGCGTTTCCGTATCAGAAATCACATAGTTCACTTCTTTAAATCTATTTATTATTTTTTGTAACAATTCTTCATTGTCGAAAACATTTATTTCAGTTATATTATTTAAAAAACAAGATTTTCCTATATTAGTTTTTGCAATTCTTTTATCATAATCTTTTATCGCCCCAGATTCGTAATTTTCTATAAATTCTTCGGATTTATCTAATTGTGATTTGTTTGTTTGATTTATTTTTGTATTTTCTAACATAACATTAGATAAATCATCTTCTATTACTTTTCCTATTTTTGATGTGTTCTTTATAAATTTTTCAATATTTGCATCTTTCTTATAATGTTTATTTATAACTAAGAAAATATTGGGTTCAAGTTTCGTTAAATCTATATTAGAATTATTAAAAATATCACCAAACCTACAAACTCTTCCAATAAGATTTTTAAAATCAGAAGGCTTTAAATATCCTTTTCCTTTACGGTTATCCATAACAAATATTTGGCTGGCAGGAATATTTACCCCCTCCAATAGAGTTGAACTGGTAATAATGTATTTGATTTTAGAATTATTTTTATATAAGTTTTCAATATATGTTCTTATATTGTCAGGAATTGAACCATGGTGATAGACAACCCCTTTTTTAATGCATTTTATAAGATTATAGTTATTGTCCAAATAATTTGATAAATTCAATATAGCCTTATTTATATCTTTATCATCAATATCGTCTAGATTCTCACAAAAATCAGCTGCGAAATGTTCAATATCATATGGACGATTAAAATATATTATATTTTTATCTTTTGAAATACTTTTTATAAATTGGACATCAGATAAATTTTTATTAAAATCTATATCATATAAATTATTCATAAATTGGTCATATATTTGTAGGCCAGTGCGATTTCTAGTATCATATATAAAATATTTTTCCGTCTTTAAATGTTCACTAATATTATATTCCTTTAAAGAATATTTCGTATATCTTAATTTTAAATTGGATGCTTTATTTAAAAATGGCGTTAAAAATTTATAAATTGTTTTTTGATTCCTTTTCTGTAAAACGATCAAACACGTAGCTAACATTAAATTTCTTTCATCCTGTATAAGTAAATCATGTGCTTCATCAACTATTACTAAATCAAATGATAAGTTTGGATTATTCTTTAATAGTCTAAGTAAACGCTCTTGAGTTAATACGGCAACAACAATCTTTTGTTTTATAATTCTACTTTTTGTTTGATTAAGCAATGCTTTTGATGGTGTTATAACAACAATATTTTTATTTTTTGAATTTATTACTGAATTTATAATAAGTTCAGATTTACCGTATGATGTTGGGGCAACTACTGCAACATTTTCTTGTTGTATAACTTTTGGATTTTCATTCATTTCAAAAAGCATATTTGAAAACGTGTGGCGGAGTCCGTGAAAATGAATATTATAATTAGTCAATTTATGTCGTTTCTTCCAACCATCAAAGATTTTGCGACTGCCAAAATATGTTCTTACAC
>CAKVEY010000063.1 GCA_934746185.1 uncultured Clostridia bacterium | reverse complement strand
ATCAAATCCCCTTGCACGAATTTCATTTTTTACAGTAGGATTTCTTAATAATCTTGGCAATGTAACTAAATTCATATAATAAGCAGTAAGTTCTGGAAGAGCAGTAATTTGCGATTGAACACAAAATATTGTTTTTTCAGGGTCTAAACCAACAGATAAATAATCTAGCATAACTTCCATAACATTTTCTCTAACTTTTAATGGATTATCGGCGTTATCAGTTAATGCTTGACTATCGGCAATCATTACATAAAGTTTATCATATTCTGTTTCATTTTGTAATCTTACTCTCTCTCGTAGTGAACCAACATAATGCCCAATATGTAATTTTCCAGTTGGTCTGTCAGCAGTAAAAATTATATTTTTCATAGTTATCTCCTAGTATTTCTTTACTAATTAAGAATACACCATTTTTTAATTTATGTCAAATAAACTTGTTATTTAAGTTTAATTTAATATAATAAACTTTTTGAATTTTAACTAAACTAAAATTATTTAAAAAAGCCTAAATTTAATTTAGGCTCTTTATATATTTTCAACTAAAAACATATTATTAAAATCTTTATTATTTTCAAACAATTCATCAAAAGTACCTTCACCATTAATTTTGCCATTTTCTAAAAAATAAATTTTATCAGCATTTTTAATAGTAGAAAGTCTGTGAGCAACAATAATAACTGTGCTATTTTTAGATAACGCATCTATACTTTTTTTGATTTCAGCTTGTGCAAAATTGTCAAGAGATGATGTGCTTTCATCAAATAATATTATTTTTGTATGTTTTAAAAGCGAACGAGCAATTGCTAGTCTTTGCTTTTGTCCACCAGAAAGTTTTATGCCACTCTCGCCCACATTTGTATCTAAACCTTTTGGAAGAGATGAAATAAACTCCCAAATACTTGCTTCTTTGCACGCTTTTATTAATTCTTCTTCGGTTGCATTTTGTTTAACCATTAATAAATTGTTTCTAATTGTGTTATCAAATATGTAAGGAAATTGATTAACCATACTTATATTTTCACGCAAAAAATCTTTACTTAAAGTTTTTATATCATTTCCATCAAGTAACACTTCACCAGACTTACACTCAGTTAATTTACTAATTAAATTTAAAATTGTAGTTTTGCCTGAGCCACTTTTACCTACAAATGCAACGGTTGAATTTGGTTTAATTTTGAAACTTAAATTATCAAGCACAACATTTTCTTTATCATCTTCATTATAAGCAAAAACAACATCGTTAAATTCTATCTCGCCGATGCAAGAATTAGGAGTTAAGTCCCCGAAATGCTCTACTGGATAAATATCTTCATTTAAAATTTCAAACATTCTTTTTATACAAAGTTTCGCTTCGCTAAAATTAGATGCAGTGTTGCCCATAATCCAAACCACACTTGAAATAGAATCTCTATTCATTAAAATATATAAAAAACTTGAAATCGCTAATTTATGGTCTTGTAGTAAAAATATTGATACTAATGATATAACTCCTAACATCACCACAATTAAAACTTGTCTTAAATTCCAAAAGAACACATCTATTGAATCTCGCTTTTTAGATATTTTTTTATATCTTCCACAGCAATTCTCTACATCTTTTGTTAAGTTTTCATCTAAATTTAATGATTTTACATCTCTTTCGGATTTCACTATTTCATTTACTAAGCCTAACATTTTGTCTTTTTCAGCTTTTTGTATTTTTTTGTTTTTTGTTTTTATTCTTATTTTCAAATTTTCTAAAAAGAATAAAAGCAATAAAAATCCTATTAATATTAAACCGATATAAATATTTAAAAATAAAATATATATTGTTGTTATGCCAAAAGATACTGCCATAGCCATATCATCAATTACGCCATCTAATGTATCCATAGCATTTTCGGGGTCAAAACACACCCTATTAATAAAATCACCCGATTTAACATTACTAAAAGTTTGTGTTTTAATTTTGAAAAACTGTTTAGTTAAATCAAGTTGCACATCATACGCTAAACTTGCTTTAATTGTTACATAAATATGTGATGATAAATAATATAAACATCTTGAAATTATCGCAACACCAACCACAATTATTCCTGTTACGATAGATTCTGTGTATAGTCCATTACTAATTAGTGTTATAAATTCTGCTAGTTTTATGGTTGAATAAATAGTTCCCCCATTAAATAAAAACATAGTTAATAAATATATAAAAATTTTAAATTTATATTTTTTTAGGTATGAAAAAATACCTATCTTCTTTTTATCTTTCATAAATCTCTCCTTTAATAAAAAAATTACACTATTTGCAGTGTAACTATTTATAAAGAAAATTATTAACTAAATTTTATCAAAAAAGAGAATTTATCAACTAATTTTTAATCCATAAAAAAGAGGCACTACAAATATTAAGATTAAATTTATTTCTAAATTTGCTCATTGTAAAATTACCCCCTTTTTCAATTTCTATTGAAAGTTTAATATACTTAAACTTATTTGTCAATAGTTTTAATAAATATTTTTTATATTTATTTTTTTAATTATAACAAAAAAACTGAGATAATTCTCAGTTTTTTATTAATTATTCTTCTGTAACATCTTGATTATTGTTTTCAGTTTCATTAACAGCACTTGTTAAATTTTCTGTGTTAAGTTTTGGATAAACATTTTTATGATTAAAGTTACCAGTTCCAGCAGGAATTAATTTACCGATAATAACATTTTCTTTTAATCCTTCTAATGTATCAACTTTACCTTTAATTGCAGCTTCTGTTAATACCATTGGAGTTTCTTGGAATGATGCAGCAGATAAGAAACTTTCTGCGTTTAATGCTGCTTTAACAATTCCTAATAAAACTCTTTGAGCACTTGCTGGTACTTTGCCTTCACGAAGTAGTTTATCGTTTGCTTCTTCAAAAGCAAAAATATCAACATAAGAACTTGGTAAGAAATCACTATCGCCTTGTTCTTCAATAATAACTTTTCTTAACATTTGACGGATAATAACTTCTAAGTGTTTAGTATTAATATCAACGCTGTTTTTAGAATAAGCATATAAAATTTGACTAATTAAATAATCTTGAACGGCTTTAACACCTTGTGTTCTTAAAATATCGTTTGGATAAATTGAACCAGCACTTAAAGGTGTTCCTGGAACAACGCTATCACCTGTTTTAACTTTTAATACGCTACCATAAGGAAGTAAGTAAGAAACATCGCCTTCATTATTATGAACAACAACTTCATCAAGTTTATCAACCTTATTAACAGTAACTTTACCAGCAGTTTCACAAAGCATAGCCATACCTTTTGGTCGTTTTGCTTCAAACAATTCTTCAACACGTGGTAAACCTGTTGTGATATCTGTTGTAGTTGCAACACCACCTGTATGGAAGTTTTTCATTGTAAGCTGTGTACCTGGTTCACCAACTGATTGTGCTGCAATAATACCTACTGCTTCACCAACATCAATTAGTTTATCACTACTCATATTTTTACCGTAACATTTAGCACATACACCATTTTTGCAACGGCAAGTTAAAACTGTACGAATTTCTACTGCTTTAATACCACAAGCATCAATTTCGTCTGCTTGTTTAGAAGTAATCATTTCATTAGATTTAACAATAACTTCTTGTGTATCTGGGTTTACAATATCATTTACAGCAACACGACCAACAATACGTTGTTTTAATGTTGCAACTAATGTATCATCAACAGTAATAGCAGAAACTACCATACCTTTAATTTTTTCGCCATTTGCTTTGAAGCAATCTTCTTCATTTACAATAACGCTTTGAGATACATCGACTAATTTTCTTGTTAAATAACCAGCGTCAGCTGTCTTTAATGCAGTATCGGCTAGACCTTTACGACCACCACGAGAACTCATAAAGTATTCGAAAGGTTTTAAACCTAAACGATAGTTAGATTTTACTGGGATTTCGATTTTAGCACCACCAACTGCGGCTAATATACCACGCATACCACAAACTTGTTTTAATTGGTCTGGGTTCATACGGGCTTTAGAAGTAGCAATAATATTTAATGGGTTAAATTCGCCTAAATTTTTTCTAACAGCAAGAGATACATCTCCTGTTGCTTTTTCCCATAAAGAAATATTTTTATTAACTTTTTCGTTTAGTGTAATTAAGCCACGATTATATAATTTTTCGTTTGCTTCAACTAATTTTTCAGTATCTTTAATTATAGTTTGTCTTTCTTTTGGTATATTCATATCAAATAGGTTCATAGTAATTCCACTTAATGTAGAATATTTGTAACCTAAAGATTTAATATCATCTAGGAATTTTGCAGTAGGTGTAGTTCCGTGAATGTTATATACTCTACCAACTATATCACCTAATTGGTCTTTACCAACTGTAAAGTTAGATTTTGTTACACTGCCATCATCGTTTTTAACAACTTTTTCATTGATTTCATAATCAAGGAAAGAGTCTTTATTTGTTCTATCAACAAATCCTAAGTCTTGTGGAACAACTCTGTTTAAAATGATTTTACCAACAGTACATTTAACTAGTTTAGAAACTTTTTCACCGTTAAATTCACCTGTTCTTCTAACATAAATAGGGGCTTGAATGTCAATATAGCCTAAACTATTAGCCATAATTGCTTCATCTTCATCTATGAATTTTTTGTTAGCACCCTTAGCGTTAGGATTAATCATTGTTAAGAAGTATGCACCTAAAACTATATCTTGTTGTGGAGTAACAATTGGTTTTCCATCACTTGGTTTTACAATGTTGTTAGAAGCAAGCATTAAGAATCTTGCTTCAGCACAAGCTTCTGCACCTAGTGGAACGTGAACAGCCATTTGGTCACCATCGAAGTCGGCGTTAAATCCAGCACAAACTAATGGGTGAAGTTTAATAGCATTACCTTCAACCAATACTGGTTCAAACGCTTGAATTGATAGTTTGTGAAGTGTTGGAGCACGGTTTAATAAAACTGGGTGGTCTTTAATAACTTCATCTAAAACGTCCCAAACGATAGGTTTTTCTCTATCAACCATTCTTTTAGCACTTTTAATGTTATAGGTTTGGTTCATATC
>CAKVEY010000062.1 GCA_934746185.1 uncultured Clostridia bacterium | reverse complement strand
AGTAAAAACATCGAAAATGCCGTTAAACAATATCCACAAAATAAAGAAATTAGAGCAATATATTGCTATTATTATTCAAAATATTATCAAATAGAAGACAATCAATATGACGAAACAATTAATTATAAAATTCAATCACAATTATATTTAAGACAAATTAATTCTACTTATAATGGTGCTATGGCAAAAGAAATTTATGATTATGGCATTTCTTTGTTTGGAACAATAGAAGAATGGAATAAACAAATTAATTACTATAACTCAAAATATAATAAACTAACAAAAAATAACAAAAAACAAATTATTAAATGGATAAAAAATCGTTTTAATTATTATGAAGATAAACATGCTTATAGTGTAGAAGATAAATATTCACAAGTTGTTTTTACTGAGGCAGCAAATAATTTTAATTTTTTGTATGAAGAAATAAATATGCTGTGGTTTGAGTATGTGGCTCATCCATACCCATTGAATTTAAATAATTAAAATTAGTTAATAGGAGAAAAATTTATATGAACGAAAGAGAAACGAAAGATGAAGTAAATTCTGTTGTTACAAAAAGAAAAAAGATTATAAGTATAATTATATCAGCTGTTGTTTTAAGTTTAATTATAACTATAAGTATAATAAATTATTATTCAAAATGGTATAGCAAAATTAATGAAAGCAAAATGGTAGAAGTTGCCAAACAAGAAATTAGATATAAATTCAACAATGTTGCAAAAATTGAATTCCATACTTATGATGAAGAAATTGAATATAAAGATAACGACTACAACAAAAATTATTATTTTATGTTTTATAGAATCAGCGTTACTGTAACGAATTATTATAATGTAAAAACTGATTATTACTGCACTGTAAAAATAATTTTTTATAAAGAAACAATGGAATACAATTCTAATGATGTTAGAATACAAAAAATTAATTAATAATTTACACATTATTCTGCAACAAAAAACGAAAGTAATAAAACTTTCGCTTTTTGCTTATTTATAATTAATATTTAAACATATACATTTATTTTTTTATTTAAAATATTAAATAAGTCTATTAATAACTTAATAGAAATCTCTTCACTTCTCACGCTTTCTTTTAAGTTTAATTCATTTAATGCTTTGATAATGTATTCTTTAGACGCATAAGATTTCAAATTATTTAATAAAGTTTTTCTTCGCATAGAAAAGCAAGTATTAATAAAGTTACGATATTCTAAAACATTATTTATATTAAATTTGTTTTTATTAATATCTATTTTAACTAAACAAGAATCTACATTAGGAACAGGTGTGAACATTTGACGATTTATACTTCTAACAATTTTGACATCTGCAAAAGATTGTATCATAACCGACAAAATTCCATAATCTTTTTTGCCTTCTTTACTACAAATTCTTTCGCCCACTTCTTTTTGTACCATTATTGTTAAAGACGAAAGATTATAATTGCCTTCTAAAAACTTAAATATTATTGGAGTTGTTATATAGTAAGGAAGATTTGCAACGATTTTAAACTCGCCACAAAATTGACCATTTATTTCATTTTCGCTCGCCTTTAAAATATCTTTAAAATTTATCTTTACATTATTAAATTCGCTAATATTACTTTTAATAACATCTTCTAAACTTTCATCAATTTCATAACACACAACTTTTTTTGCTTTGCTCGCTAATTGTTTTGTAAGTGTGCCAGCACCTACGCCTATTTCCAAAACTTCATCACTATTCCCTACACCTGCATCTGTTACAATTGCTTTTAACAAATTTGTATCATATATAAAATTTTGACCAAAAGCCTTTTTATATTTTATATCATTCATTAAATTTTATAAAACTCCCTAACATTTTCTCTTATTATTTTATCTAATTCAAGTTTATCTATATTTTTAATTTCGCTAATTTTGTTAAATACACAATTAACATTTTTAGGTTCGTTAATCGTTCCCCTAACTGGTTCAGGAGATAAATATGGACAATCAGTTTCCACCATAATATTATTAAGTGGCAAAAACTCTATAACTTCAATCGCTTTTCTTGCATTTTTAAAAGTTATGTTGCCTGTAAACGAAAACATTGCACCTAGTTTTAGTAGTTCTTTACAAATTTCTAAACTACCTGAAAAGCAGTGAATAACAAAACCATTTTTTAAATACTCTTTATTTTCTTTTAATAAATTTAACATATCTTCATAGGCATCACGCAAATGAATTACAATAGGCAAATTTAATTTGCTAGCAAGTTTTACTTGTTTTAAAAATCCGTCAATTTGTTGTTGTTTATCAAAACCTTCATAATGATAATCTAAACCTATTTCGCCTATTGCAACAATTTTTTTGTTTTTTGCTAATTCTTCTAATAATTTTAGGTTATCTTCGTTCACTTCTTTAATATTTTCTGGGTGAATACCTAAAACGCCGTAAACATTTTTATATTTACTTACCAAATCTACTACTTCTTTACTATCTTCAATGCTAGCACTAACAGAAATAATTTTTTCTAAATTGTTACTAGTCATATTTAATATTATTTCGTTTAATTTTGCATCATCATATTTACTATCGTTCAAATGCGAATGTGTGTCTATTAACATTAACAGACCTCACTGCCACTATCTATATCTTTTTCAGGGGTTACGAACAATAATTTATTGTTTTTTTCATCTTCTGCGTATAAAATCATACCTTTACTTTCAACACCACGAATTTTTCTTGGTTTTAAGTTAGTAACTACCACAACATTTTTATCAACCATATATTCAGGTTCATAATAAGGATAAACTCCACTTATAATTGTCCTTACTTCTTCGCCTAATTTTACACTAAATTTTAATAATTTATCAGCACCTTCAACTCTTTCGCTAGTTAAAATTTTACCAACTCTTAAATCTAGTTTTTCAAAATCAGCAAATTCAATTTCTGGTTTTTTATTTTCTATAACTTCTTCAACTTCTTTTTTAACTTCTACTTTCTCTTCCATTTTGTCTTCCTTTTATCTAAACATTTCAAAATATTCTAATATTTAATTTGTATTTATCTATAATTTATAGTATCTAAGTCTATCGACATAGTACAAAATTTAAACAAATAAGTATAAATTATTAATTTTTAAACTCGTTTACTATGTTTTTATATTAAATAATTAACAAATTTATATGTTTAAATATTTTGTTATAATTATATCAAAAAGAAAAATAAATGTAAACTAAATGTAATTTTTTTATAGGTTTTTCATATAAATTAAATATGAATAAAATATTTAATATAATATTTATTATTTCTATAATAGTTCTTTTGTTTATTAATCCAGACAATATTATGAATATTATATTTAGTGGAACTGAAAAAGCTGTAACACTTTGTTATTCACTAATATCTATTTATGCTTTTTGGCTTGGTATTTTGGAAATTTGCGAAGAATGTGGACTAAATAAAAAACTTGCCAAAATTTTAAATAAACCAATAAATTTTTTATTTGATAACCCAGATGAAAACACAAAAAAAGAAATTGCTTTAAATTTTTCGTCTAATGTGTTTGGAATGGGCAACGCAGCAACTCCTAGTGGAATAAACGCAATGAAAGGTTTAGATGATGGAAGTGGCAAAATAAATAAAGCACAAACTTTACTTATGCTTCTTAACACATCTAGCGTACAATTAATTCCTACTACCATTATAGGATTGAGAATTAGTAACGCTAGCACAAACGCAACCAGCATATTACTCCCTACGATTTTTGCAAGCATAATTTCAACTAGTGTAGGAATTTTATTATTATTTTTAATAGAAAAAATTAAAAAACAAATTAACAAAAGGAGCAAAAAATGAGTTATGTTGTTCCAATTTTAATTTTGTTACTATTAGTATTTTCTATAACTAAAAAACAAAACAATTATGAAACTTTTGTTAAAGGCGCACAAAAAAGTTTAACTTTAATTTTTGAAATATTTGCAAATATTGTTGCCATTTTTGTTATCATTGAACTTTTTAGACAAAGTGGAATAAGCAAATATTTGAGTAAATTTTTATCGCCAGTTTTAAACTTTTTAGGTATTCCTGGTGAACTTTGCGAATTAATTATTTTAAAACCTTTTTCTGGTAGTGGTAGTTTAGCCTTACTTAGTGATATTTTTACAAATTACGGCGTTGATAGTTACATAGGTAGATGTGCAAGTGTTATAATTGCTAGTAGCGAAACTGTTTTTTATGTTTCAAGTGTTTATTTTTCTAAAACAAAAGTAAAAAATTTAGGATACGCCATTCCGTTAGCACTTTTTGTTACTATTTTTTCTGGAATATTATCGTGTTTGTTTTGCAAAATATTTTAATAAAAAATCTTAGAAAAGTTCTAAGATTTTTTTTATTTATTTATCTATATTTTTTTTATCGTCTTGTATCATCATATTTCGTTGCCATAAAGTTAATTTGCCCTTAGTTAAGAATGGCGAAATTATTAACCATAAACCAGCAATGCAAACTAAAATATATACAATTATACTACCAGCGTTATATCCACCAAAAATAGCTGAAACCAAATTCCAATTAAAAATTCCAACTAAACCCCAGTTTAACGCACCGATAATAACCAAAATATAGGCGATTAAATTTGCAATTATCATATTATCTCTCCTTTTTATTTTAGTTTGCTTTAAAAAGAGAAAATTATACAAAAATAAGTTTTATTATAGGCCGTATTAAAAATAAAAAAAGTGCTTTTGCACTTTTTTTAAGTTCCTGTACTTTGATATTTTTTTAAACACCAATTCATAAAAAGCAAACAAGGAATAAAGAATAACATTCCAAGTAGTGGTGATATTCCATAAACAATTTGTGGCAAATTCCCCTTTCCTGTTAAATAGCAAAGTGGAAGATAGTTAAAGCACGCAATAGGTATTATAAAAGTAAAAATTCGAGTTAGCCATTTTTTGTAAATATCTATTGGATAAAATGCAAGTTCTTTACTACCATTAGTTATTATATTAATAAATTCTAAGTTATCAACTGTAAATACGCTTACGCCTGCACCTATCATAAATACACCTAAAATTACCATAAATCCACAAACAAAAGTTGCAATTAAAACTAAAACTTTCCAAATAGTCCAAGTTATGTTCATATTTATTAAAGCAATAATACAAACTGCTAAGCCCAAAAATACTCTTGAAAGTTTA
>CAKVEY010000061.1 GCA_934746185.1 uncultured Clostridia bacterium | reverse complement strand
CGGGCAAATGGTATTACAACGACCACACTCCCGCCAAGGAAAAGGCTGAATCCGGCTCCGTTTACGCCTATTATTAAGTATGCTAGTGGATACTCTTCATCTTCTTCAAAAACAGAAATTTTTGATGTCAAAATTTCTTTTAATAAATTTTTTGCCTTGTCGCATTCTTTAATTCTTAGCTTTTTTGCTTGCGATTTTAACTCGTCAATTACTTCTTCTGTTACATTAACACCTAAATCGCTCGAAATTAAAATATATTCTAGTTCTTCATAAAATTCTGCATTAAGTTCACTCTTTTTAAACAAGTCTTTTATCTTTTGCCAGAAACTTGTTTTTGTTTTTTCCATTCCTGTTTTTATTTTTTTAGAAAATAATCCCATAATTCTCCTTTTGCATAAATATTCAAAAAGTTGAATAAATTTATTAAGATATTCAACTTTTATGTATTTTTATTAGTTTTGATTATCTAAATTTACATCACTTAATTTAACACTTACTATTTTACTAACACCTTTTTCTTGCATTGTTACACCATAAAGTCTATCAGCAAGTTCCATTGTTGGTTTACGGTGAGTAATAACAATAAATTGTGTTTCGCTTGAAAAACGATTTAAGTATTTTGCAAATCTTCCAACATTCGCATCATCTAGTGCTGCTTCAATTTCGTCTAGCAAACAAAATGGCATTGGTTTTAATTTTAATATTGCAAACAAAATTGCAATAGCTGTTAAAGCTTTTTCGCCACCAGAAAGTAGTGATAAGTTTTTCAAACTTTTTCCAGGTGGTTCTGCAATAATATCTACACCAGCGTCTAAAATATCGCATACTTTTTCGCCTGTTGTTTCATCTTCGGTTTCAGGCTTAACTAAAACTAATTCTGCCCTACCACCACCAAATAATTCTTTAAACACTCGTTTAAAGTTTTCGTTAATTTTTCCAAATTCGGTTGTAAATCTATTAACCATTTCTGCGTTTAATTCTCTAATAACTTTACTTGTATCTTCTTCAGCTTTTGTTAAATCTATAACTTGTTCATTCAATGTTTCATATCTTTCGTTTAAAGCCACACTTTCTTCAATGGCGTTTACATTTACATAACCTAGTTTATCAATTTCTCGTTTGTTTTTATTCGCTTCAATTAAACCTTCTTCTAAGTTGTAATTTTCAATTTTATACTCTAAACTAGATGCATAAGTTAGTTCATATTCTTCCCAAACTCTTTCTTGCATATTTTCTAGTTCTGTATCTATTTTAGAAAGGTTTAATTCTTCCATATTTTGTTTATTAGATAGTTTGTTTATTTGATTTGTAAAATTAGTTCGGTCTTCATCTAACTCTTTTAAAGAAATTTGCAAGTTTTGTTTATATTCGTCTAAACTATCAAGTTTTGCCTTAACTTCGTTAATTTGCTTTTCGCACGCTTTATAGTTTTCATTATTTTTTATTGCTTCTAATTTATTTAATAAACTTTGTTTTTGTGAGTTTAATTTTTCTAAATTTTCTTCAATTTCACTTGCAGTTGATTTTTTATCAACTATTTCATTATTTATTCTTGTTTCTTCTTCTGTTAATGCTAAATTTTCACTATTTATTGTTGCAATTTCTACTCTTATTGTTGTTATTTTTTCGTTAAAGTTATCCCTTTCTTGCTTTAAGTTAGAAAATTGTTCTTGCGTTTTTGTTATTGCACTATTAGTGTTAGATTTATTAGTGTTTATGCTAGAAATCATTGTTTCTAACTCAAAAATTTCGTTATCTAATTTAGATACACTAAAACTAATAGTTTCTAAACTCTTTTTATAATTTTCTATTAAATTATTACATTCTACGCTTGTATTTTTTAGCGTTTGTAGTTTTTCACTTTCGGTTGCAATATTTAATTCTACCGATTGATTTTTTTGGTTATTTTGTTTAATTTTTTCTTGATTTTCTTGTAGTAAATTATCTAAAACATTTTTTAACTTTTGGTCTTCTTCTAGTTCTAAATTTAATTTTTTTAGATGTAAATCAATTTCTTCAATTTCTCTACTTCTTCCAATTAAATTGCTTACGCTGTTTTTCTTACTACCACCACTAAACGCACCACTAGGATTAATTACATCGCCATCTAATGTAACAATTTTAAATGAATAATTACATTCTTTTGCTAAACTAATAGCAAGTGGCAAATCGTTTACAATAACTGTTGCCCCAAGTAAGTTATCAAACACATTTTGGTATTTTTTATCAAACTTAATTAAATTACTTGCTACACCATAGCAACCACTTAATTTTAGTTTAGGTAAAAATCTATCGTCTATCGCCCTAGATTTAACGCTAGTTAATGGCAAAAATGTTGCTCTACCCAAACTATTTTGCTTTAAATAATTAATTAAATTATTAGTGTTTTGTTCATTTTCAGTTACTATATTTTGTATTGCACCACCAAGGCTCATTTCTATTGCTGTTTCAAATTGTTTAGGAACTTCCATTAAATTAGCAACAACGCCAATAAATTCTTTTTTAAGTTTTTCGTTATTTTCACTATGTTTAATTAAGTTTTTAACAGTATTATTAAATCCGTCTAAATCTTTTTGCATTTCCCAAATAGTTTTTCTTCTACTATCTAGCATAGCAATAGAATTTTGAAGTGAACCTATTTTTTCTTCTAAATTTCGTTGCTTCAATATTGTTTCGTTATATTTATTTAAGCAAGATGATGTTTCGGTTTTTAAACTAGACTTTTCGGCTATTAACTTATTAACATTTTCATTAATTTTAGAAATATTTGAAGTGATTTCAACATTTTTAATTGTTTCATCATTTAATAGTTTAGTTATTTCGTCAAGTTTATCTTCAAGGGCTGTTTTTTCAGTTGTTTTTTTGCTTAAATCACTTTTTAAATCCGAAAGTTTGCTTAATGCATCAACCATTGTTTTTTGATTTTCTTCACTTAAATCTTCACTTTTTGCTAGTTCGTCAACAATTTTTAAATATTTGCTTCGTGCAATTTCAATTTCATTGTTTAAATTTTCTATCTTTTTAGCATTTTCTTCTTTTTTATTAGATTTTACTTTTAACAAATTTTCAAGTTCAATTAATTGATTTTGTGTTTTATTAGTTTCAAGTTCTAACCTATTTAATTCGTTATTTAAGTTACTTATTTTTTCGTTTACAACAACGGCTTCGCTTGAAGATTTTTCTAAGTTAACATTTAGTTCAATCATTTTGTTATATAAACTATTAATGTCCTTATCTATGTTATTAATTTTTTCAAAGTTTTCGTTATATTTTTTAACAACATTTTCTAAATCTGCATTACGAAGACTTAATTCTTGTTTAATTCCATCAATTCTAGCATTAATTGTTTCTTTATTAACGCTTGCGTTATCATATTGATAAATATAGTTATTAATTTCGGCTTTTTTTAGCGCTTCTTTTAAAACTAAATATTTTTTAGCATTTTCGGCTTGATGTTTAAGTGGAGTTAATTGCCTTTCAATTTCACTTAGAATATCTTTTAAACGAGAAAGATTATCTCTTGTTCTTTCTAGTTTTCTGCTTGCTTCAACCTTTTTTGCCTTAAATTTGCTTATTCCTGCGGCTTCTTCAAAAATTAATCTTCGGTTTTCAGGTTTAGAATTAACTATTTCATCAACTTTACCCTGACCAATTATAGAATAGCCATCTCGACCAATTCCACTATCGTGTAAAACATCAACAATGTCTTTTAGTCTGCAAGGAGTGTTATTTATTAAATATTCACTATCGCCACTACGATATAGTTTTCTTGTTAAAGCAACTTCGTTATAATCTATATTCAAAGTTCTGTCGCTATTATCTAAAACCATAGTTACTTCGGCATAACTTAAACTTTTACGATTTTCCGTTCCAGCAAAAATAACATCTTGCATAGAACTACCACGCAAAGTTTTACTGCTTTGTTCACCTAAAACCCAACGAATAGAATCGGCAACATTGCTTTTGCCACAACCGTTAGGTCCAACTATTGCAGTTATACCACCATCAAATTCTATTATAGTTTTATCTGCGAAACTTTTAAAACCAACAATTTCAATTCTTTTAAAATTCATATAGCACCTTATATAAGTAAATTACTAATAAAGTATAGCATAAAAAAATACAAAAAACAAGTTTATTAAATTGAAAATAAAAAAGATATTTTTAATTAGTTTAAAAAAAAGAGCGTATTTGCTCCTTTTTATTTATGTTTTTTTTAGCTTTAATTTATAAAGAATGCGATTTACTAAACATCGCCTAGTATAATAAACCTAGACGTAAAAATCGAAAATAATTTTATGTATTTTGGATTTATTTAGATAATTCGATTTTCAGCAACTTGTTTGTTATAATTTTCTGTATATTTTGCTTTATATTCTTTACCAAATTTATTATTCATAAAATGTATATATCGTGTTTTTAATTGCTTTTCTGCCCATTTATAACTTGTTGATGTTCTTAAATCAAAATCACTTAACCACATTTCAGGCTGTGGTCCCATTGCTCCTGTAAATAATTGTATATACAACTCATTTTCATTAGATTTTTTTAAATTTGAAACTCCACAATCGAATAAACCTGCAAACTCTTTAATATCTTTTTCTGTTAATTGTTCTATATACATAAATTACTCCTTATGAAAATATAATATCACAAATTTTTACTTACTGCAATATGTTTTTGAAAAAAATACAAAAACTAATTCTTATACTATCTATGTAGTATTATTACAACAAAAAAGAGCATATTTGCTCCTTTTCTTTTTAAACAAAATCGACATCAAAACTAAATCCAAGTTGCTCGAACATCTTAATTGTTTTATAAGTTAATGCTATAACTGGTCTTTCCTTAACTTGCGTAAAAACTAAGCCAAAATAGGCTTTGCCGTCTTGTTCACTTAAAATTTGCTTTAAGTCTTTAAATTTATCAAAGATTTTTTCTGTAAATTTTTCTATCATTTCGTCAGTATTAACTTCGGTAAAATCATTAGTTCTAAACCAAATTTTTGCACATTTTTCAGGACCTTTTGCGTCTTTAAGGTATGTCTTTTTATATGCAGTTAACCCAAATTGTTTTTCAAGTTTATCTACATTAACATCTTTTTTAAAACTTAAATGTAAACTAAAATGATAACTATATTTTGTTTCCATAATCGCTCCTTTCATTTATTTTATCATAATATAATTTTTTTGCAAACAAAAAA
>CAKVEY010000060.1 GCA_934746185.1 uncultured Clostridia bacterium | reverse complement strand
GGGTAACATTGAAAAAAATAATGTAAGTTTAATGATAAATGTTTATTGGGGAACAGAATTTGTTGAACCAATGTTAAAAGTTCTTAAAGATGAAGATGTAAAAGTAACATTTTTTGTAGGTGGTTGTTGGGCAAGTAAAAATATAGAACTATTAAAACAAATACAAGAAGACGGACACGAAATAGGAAATCACGGTTATTATCACAAAGACCATAAATATCTAAACAAAGAGAGAAACGAAGAAGAAATTTATATAAATCATAAAGTTGTTAAAGAAAATTTAGGCATAGATATGAATTTATTTGCTCCACCTAGTGGAAGTTATAACAATTTAACATTAGAAGTAGCAAACAATTTAGGATATAAAACGATAATGTGGAGTAAAGACACAATAGATTGGCGAGATAAAGATAGTGAACTTTGCTATACTAGGGCAACAAAAAACGCAAAAAATGGCGACCTTATTTTAATGCACCCAACCGAGCATACATTAAAAGCCTTGCCAAATATAATCAAATTTTATAAAGAACATAATTTTAACTTAACAACAGTAAGTAATAATATAGCATAAAGTCGGTTAAATAAACCGATTTTTTGTTCTACATTTGTTTTATAAATGATAATTTAAAATTATATATTAAGTATAAATTTACTTTAAATAGTAAAATAATCTTGCGAAAAAAGCATAATATTATTACAAAAATTTATATATTTGCTATTAATAATTGAAAAAATATGAATTTTATGATATAATTCATTTGGAGTGATTATATGAAAAAACCAATAGTTGCAATAGTAGGAAGACCAAATGTTGGCAAAAGTACTTTCTTTAACAAAATTGCAGGAAGAAGAATAAGCATTATAAAAGATGAACCGGGTGTTACTCGTGATAGAATTTATGCCGATTGCGTTTGGCTAGATAATTCTTTTACTATGATTGATACAGGTGGAATAGATTTAAAAAATAACAGTGAAGTTCAAAAAAATATTATGGTTCAAAGTGAAGTTGCCATAAATATTGCAGATGTTATTTTATTTTTCGTAGATGGAAGAGAAGGTTTAACAGCAAGCGATTATGAAGTGGCTGATTTATTAAGAAAAACCAATAAAAAAGTTATTTTAGTTGTTAATAAATTAGATAACAATGAAGTTGAAAAAAGTTACGAGTTTTACGAATTAAATTTAGGCAATCCTTTTGTAATTTCGGCAGAACAAGGCAAAGGATTAGGCGACTTATTAGACGAAGTTGTTAGTTCATTTAAAAATATTTCAAAAGTAACTGCTGATGACGATAATAAAATTAAAATAGCAATAGTAGGTAAGCCAAATGCTGGTAAAAGCAGTTTAACAAACAAACTTTTGGGCGAAGATAGAGTTGTTGTTTCTAGCGTTGCAGGAACTACAAGAGATGCAATAGATACACCTTTTAATTATGAAGGGAAAGACTATATTTTGATAGATACTGCTGGAATTAGACGAAAAAGGGGAATTGAACTAGATAGCGTTGAAGAATATAGCGTTATTAGAAGTTTAGAAGCAATAAAAAGGGCAGATATTTGCGTATTAGTTATAGATAGTAGCGAACCATTAAGCGAACAAGATGTAAGAATTGCTGGTTTTATCCACGAAGAAAAAAAACCAAGTTTAATTGTAATGAATAAGTGGGATTTAATTGAAAAAGATGATAAAACTATGAATGAATTTAATAAAACTTTAGAAAAAGATTTAAGTTTTATGGATTATTTTGAAAGTTTATATATTTCAGCAAAAACAGGTCAAAGAGTAACAAATATTATGCCAAAATTAATAGAAATATTAGAGCATAATAACTATCGTATTTCAACAAGTTTGTTAAATGAAATTGTAGGCGATGCAGTAAGAATGACTCAACCACCTATAATAAACGGTAAAAAATTAAAAATTTACTATGCTAGTCAAACTGGCGTTTGTCCACCTACATTTACTTTTAAAGTAAACGATAAAAAACACTTACATTTTTCTTACGCAAGATATTTAGAAAATGTAATTAGAAGAAATATAAATTTTAAAGGAACTCCAATAGAACTTATATTTAAAAATAAAGTAGAAGAGGATTTATGATAAAAATTATTTTAACTTTTGTTATATCAATAATTTTTGGTTATTTGTTCGGCAATATCTCTAATGCTAGAATTTTATCAAAAATTGTTCATCAAGATATAACTAAATTAGGTAGTGGAAATCCGGGTACTATGAATATGACTCGAAGTTTTGGGCTACTTATGGGGTTACTCACTTTAATATTAGATATTTTAAAGGCAGTAATTCCGTGTTTACTTGCTTATTTCACTGCTAAATATTATTTAGAAGGCTTTGTTAATATTTTAGTTTATACAACAGGTTTATCGGTTGTTTTAGGGCACGCTTTTCCTATTTTTTATAAATTTAAAGGTGGCAAGGGTGTTGCTAGCACAATAGGTATATTTTTTGTGCTTTATCCTTTGTGGACATTAGCATTTTTAGGGCTAGGGCTAATAGTTTTATTAGTTACACAAATTGGTTCATTAACTTCTTTTACAGTGATTATCGGTTTGTGTGTAATAGGCTATGTTTTCGCTGGTCATTATGCTGAATTTATTTTAATTTCAATTATTTTATTGTTAGTTTTATTTTTACATCGAAACAATATTAAAAAACTATTTACTGGAAAAGAAAATCGTGTTTCAATATTTAAAAAAACTAAAAAGATAGAAGATTTAAACACTATAACAAATAATAGCGACGAAACTAATAGTCAAGAAGAAAATAAAGGAGAGTAATTGTGATAAATTTAATGCTAAATAAATCTATTATAAGTTTGTACGGCTTACTTATGGCAGTAGGTTTTATCGTGGCATTTTTAATTGCAAATCATTTATTTAACAAAAGTTGCGAATTTAAAAAAGATATGGCAATAGATTTATTGTTAATAATTTTTCCTTTATCTATATTAGGCGCTAGAATTTATTACTGCGTTTTTGCAGACACAAGTTTTACATTTTTAGAATTTTTACAAGTTTGGAATGGTGGCTTAGCAATATATGGGGGAATAATCGGGGGATTTTTAGGCGTTTTAATTTATAGTTTAATTAAAAAAATTAACATTTTAAAATTAACCGATGTTATTGCTATTGGCTTAATCTTGGCACAAGGAATTGGTAGAATAGGTTGCTATTTTGGTGGTTGTTGCTACGGAATAGAAGTAACTAATCCTAATTTAATGTGGTTTCCACTTTCAACCTTGATAGATGGCGTTTGGCATTATTCCACATTCTTTTATGAAAGCATTTGGAACATTTTAGGTTTTGTTTTATTATTTATTGTCTATAATAAAAATAAACAAACAGGATTAAGCACGGGTATGTATCTTGCTTATTATGGCTTTGGTAGATTTTTTATTGAAGCGTTAAGGGGAGATAGTTTATATATTGGTGCTTTAAAAGTTTCTCAATTATTAAGTATAATTCTTTTTGTAGTTGGAATTGTTTTAATAGTTTTGAGTTTTGTTTATAAAAAAAGGCAAAATAATGAACAAAAATCGACTTCTTAACTTAATATTTTTTGTTTTTAATATTTCATATATTATTTTTTTGGTATTTAATTTTATTTTTAACTTGCTAGATTTATATATTTTACTATCAATATTTTTATTTTTAAATTCAATTTATTTATTAATAAAATTTTACGCATATAATAGCGATAGTAGTTTGTTTTTAGCAAGTTTTTTGTTGTTTAATTCTATTTTTGTATTAATTGCATATTTTTATAATCTTTCACTTTTAAAACTTGGTAGTTTAATATTTTTGTCTAGTATTTTTGGATTTTTGTTTTTAGCACTAAGGTTTAAAAGCGTAAGTTGGCTTTTCACTTTTTTATCTAATATTTTGATATTTTTCCCTATATTTTTTATAACTTTTGAAATAATTGATTTAAAATTGTTCTTTATTTTTTTAACTTGTTGTGTTATAATTAATGTAGCATTATTTTTAATATTATTTAAAAGGGATAAAGTATGAAAAAATTTAGCATTCAAAAAAAAGGTTATAGCATAGAAGAAGTTGATGATTATTTAATTTCGCAAGAACTTGAAAATGAAAATATGTTAAAAGAAAAACAATCTCGAATTGACGAATTAAGAAAAGAGAATTTCGGCTTATCTAAAAAATTGCAAGAATACGAATTAAAAGAAAAAAGTATATCTTCGGCTCTTACTATAGCTACTGATAAAGCAAATGAAATTGTTGATGTTTCAAAACATAAATATAGCCTTGAATTAAAAAATCTTGACGACTTTTATAAGCGTTGGGAAACATTTTTTAGTGAACTGATAAAAAGATATCCTAAAATGGAAGATTTTGATACTGAAAAAGTTTTAATTGATATTAAAAAAGATATTAAAAGTTTATTAAATGACGAATATTTAATAGAAGCGTACGAATTAAATTACGAGAAACCAGAAAAAACACAAAAAGATGATTATGACTCTTTGGTTAAAACCGTAAAAGAACCTAAAAAAACAACACGAAAAAGAGTAAATATAAAAATAAATAAAACGCCTGATAAATCAAAAATTATAGATAGTGAAAACGAAATTGAATTAATGGGCGAAAAAAATAAAGTAAATAATATAAAACCTATTTCAAGTTTAACATTAGATAATGACGAAAAAGATGAGTATGAGAGTTTAGTCGATAAATTTTTACATACAAATAATAATATATCAAAAGGTTATGAAAAAAGTATATTGAATGAAAACAAACCAAAACCTAGTAAAATTTCATTAAAACCAAATGAAAGTGGTTTCGACTTAAATGAAGCATTAAATCCTACTGACGATTTGTTAAATATAATGAAAGGTTTTAAGTTAGATTAAAAGGGCATAGCCCGTTTTTATAATAAGAATATATTAATAAAAAATGTCAGTTATTTAAAAAAATATAGTACTTGATAGTTGACAAAAACTTTTGTACTATAATTAAAAATTTTTTAATAATCATATTTTTACAAAAATCTATGATTGACTTATTAAAAAATCATAAGATTAATAAATATATAACAAAAAAAACATAAAATGAATTTTAAGGAATCACTTAAAAAGCAATTAGTCAAAATATGAGGAAATAATGAAATAACAACATAACTAAAAGTATAAAAAAATCGTAGAACTTATTTTCTACGATTGGTGGTTGGGGATGGATTCGAACCATCGAAGACGAAAGTCGGCGGATTTACAGTCCGCTGCATTTGGCCGCTCTG
>CAKVEY010000059.1 GCA_934746185.1 uncultured Clostridia bacterium | reverse complement strand
ATTTCTTTCATAACCAAAAACTTCGGTTAAAAGTTCGTAACTCCATTTTGTTCGGTCTTTTTTAAAATAATCCCCTAAACTCCAACTGCCTAACATTTCAAAAAATGTACAATGACTTTTGTCGCCAACACTTTCAATATCGTTAGTTCTAACACAACCTTGAACATTGCATAATCTTGTGCCATCTGGATGTTTTTTGCCAAGAAGATAAGGCATTAGTGGTTGCATACCTGCAACATTAAACATAACCCCAGTAGTGCCATCACCTATTAAACTTACTGCACCAATATTTTTATGACCACGCTTTTCATAAAAATCTATCCACATTTTTCTTAATTGTTTACTTGTAATTTTCATATATATCTCCTAACTAATCACTTCGTCTAAATAAGTTGCTGTTGCATCTGCTATGTGTATTAAAAATGCTATTGGATATTTGTAATACGCACTACTTAGCATATTCATATAGCCACCTTGCACTCTCGTATCAAACGCCCCCATATGCCAATTTATTGCCATACTTTCTTCTCTTGAAAGTTTCATAAAGCCAGAAATCATATAAACAGATTTCTCGCCGTGTCCGTAAGGCAATTGGTCATCTAATGTATAAAACGGAACTTGTACCCATTCGCCGTCAACTTTAACATTTCTAAAATCTTCTTTATAACTATTTATTTTGCAAACATCGTGCAATAAACTAATAATTGCTATGCTTTCATCACTAATTTTTTCAGTATAATTTTCTCCGTATTCATTTTTAATTAAATTTTTAAATCGGTTATACACATTAATTGAATGACTAACTAGCCCACCTTTAACGTTTGAATGATATCTAGTGCTTGCAGGAGCAACAAAAAAATCTGAACTTTCTAAAAAGTCTAATAAATTTTTAGCACCTTCTCTTTTTATATTATCATTAAAAATCTTGATAAATTCTTCTCTTTTGTCCATATTACTCCTTAATACTCTTAATATTATAGCAAAAATAAAAAAAATTGCAAATATTATTGCAATTAATTTCATTTTTTTAAATGTATAACAAAATTATCTTCATCTATGTTATACACGGCAAGCAAAATGTTTTTTAAATCTTTTTTTGTTTTAATGTTTAACCTATCATATAACCAAGTAGTGTCTTTTTCTAAAAATTTCAACGCAAATTTAGAAACTTGCCCATCAACTACAACATTTTGTGGCAAAGTCGTTTTAGGTTTATGCAAATTTAAGTCTTTGCTAACTAATGGTTGAAGATTAGATTTCGGCAAAACAGATAACGTGCCATCTGTTTCAAATATTCCATAAGCAATATCATCAAAATTAAAGTAGTTTTTTTCTCTTGCTAAACTAATTATATCGTTAATATCTAATTTGCTCTTTTTTAACTGCTCATAGTCTATTTTCCCATCTTTAATAATTACAAGTGGTGCCCCCTTAAAAAACTTTTTTAATAAATTGGTTTTAGTAGATAAAATATCAATAATTAACGTCAATAAAAAATACACTGCAAAACTAATTAGATAATCGTAAAATGGTTTGTCAGCAGTGTTTGTTGCCATTTCAGCAGCAATTGAGCCAATTGATATCCCAACAACATAATCAATAAAATCTAATTCACCAACTTGTTTTTTCCCAAGCAGTTTAGCAATAATAAATAAGGCAACAAAAGATAACGCCGATGTAAATAAAATATCTAACGCGTCCAAAATTTATCCTTCCTTTAAAAAGCTTTTTAAGTTGTTAAAATTTTGTTCTTCTAAAAAGTTTAAATGATTTAATAAATCATATAAATTTTTGTCAACGCCTTTGTGGTCGCATAAATCTTTGTAACAAGTTAATGTCCCCATAACCGTTCCAATAAGCATCATTTCAGCCAAGTGCCTTGTGCTTTTATCAGTCATAGTTGTAAATTTAATGCTTGTCCATAATCTTGCTTTTTCAAACATATTGTTATCTTTTGGCTTTATATTAATCTTTAAACATAAGTCCAATAAATCGTTTTTAATAACCGTGTAAGCAAGTTTTTCATCTTTAAGTTCTTTTTCAAGCCTTTCATCTTTGCAAATCTTTAATATTTCTTCTATGCTATCTAATGCTGTTGAAATATTTTGAAAAATCGCATTAGCTAAATCTGTTGACTTTTTCCCTTTGTCATCTATTTTCTCAACTTTTGCTTTGCTATTAACATTTAATTCTTTATTAACACTATTCATAAAAAATCCCCCGAAAAAATGATTAACAAAAACAAAATTTTTAAACATAACAATTACACCATTCTTCTTGACAAAATCATCTTAAAATGATATATTGTAAAAGTTTAATAAACGCACAACGCAACATTACATTATTTACATACTTATATTATAAGGCAAAAGATAAAATACATTTAATCATAATAGCCCATAATTTAATAAACAATAAAAAATTGTATTCTTATTTAATAAAACTAAATTAACTTTGTATAACAATATTTTGCCTAAATATTATCTTCTCATAATGTTCCCGTAGCTCAACTGGATAGAACGAGCCCTCCTAAGGAATGCCCTGACAAAATAGCACCCCCCCTTAAAACCTTTGTAATTTCGGCACTTTTGCCATTATTACAAATTACCAAAATAAAAAACTGACCCCAAATCTGTAAAAAGTTATCAACTTACATTCTTTGCAATATATTGCATTTGAATACATTTCGTGATAAAATCTGCATAGAAAAATATCATATGTCTCAGTAGCTCAGCTGGATAGAGCACCACCCTCCTAAGGTGGGTTTGTCGGAGGTTCGAATCCTCTCTGGGACACCAATCATACAAAAAGACGACTTTATTTGGTCGTCTTTTATGTTTAGTATCGTTCTATTTCTTCATCAAAAAGTTTAATTTCATAGTCAGTTTCTTCTGGAAATAATTGCGTAAATGGTTTTATATTAAAGCGTCTATTAAAAGCGTTAAAAATAAACAACTTTCTCTTAGTTTTAATTTTGATAACTCTTGTTCTATATAGATGCCTATTTCTTCATTTAGTTTTTTAATCATCATAATACCACATTATTTAATGTATCATATCAAAAATATGTTCTAGAAAAATGTGGCATAAAAATTACAGGCACATATTTAGTAAATATAAATAGTGATTATATTTTTGACTGAACCTTGAAATTAAATGAACTATTTAAAATTACAGATGTTTGGAAATTTGTAATTAATGAACAAAAAGAAGTTGAAGAAAAAATTAAAATGGCAGAAAAATTGCTAGACGATGAAAACGAACCAAACATAGATATTTCTTGCAGTTGCAATAGCCCTTATAAATGTGGATTTTGGAAGTATTGCACAAAGCACCTACCAAAACCTTCTGTATTTGATTTGTATAGGTTGAATTTTAGTAAAAAAATTGAATATTACAATCGTGGAATAATATCTTTTGAAGATTTAGAAAAAACTGGTTGGTTTTTAAGCCCCTATAATCGATAGGCAAATTCAATATTTCTTGCACGATAAAGACATTTATGTCGACAAAAAGAACATAAAAAAGTTTTTGGACACGCTTTCATATCCCCTATACTTTTTAGATTTTGAAACTCAACAACCAATTATTCCTTTATATAAAGGAACTAGACCATATCAACAAATTCCTTTTCAATACTCACTTCACTACATAAAAACCAAAGGTGGAGAGCCAAAGCACAAAGAGTTTTTAGGAATATCGGGCGAAGACCCAAGACGCAGTTTAGCAGAAGCGCTTTGTAATGATATTCCGGCTGGTGCTTGTGTTCTTGCTTACAACAAAAAATTTGAATGTGGAAGAATTGGCGAATTGGCTGAAGCATTTCCCGATTTAAAAACGCATTTGTCATCTATTCAAATAAGCATTAAAGATTTATTAGACCCATTTAGATATGGTTATTACTACAAAAAAGAAAATGGTGGTTCATTCTCAATTAAAAGTGTTTTACCAGCAATGTTTCCAGATGATCTTACTCTAAACTACCACAATTTAGACGGCGTTCACAATGGTTGCGAAGCAATGAGCATTTTCCCAAAGATTAAAGATATGCTATTAAAGGAACAAGAAGTTGCTAGACATAATCTGTTAAAATATTGCGAACTTGACACTTTTGCAATGGTAAAAATTTGGCAAGAGTTAGAAAGATTAGTTAATGAATAAACTTAAACAAACAATAAAGTTTGTTTGACAATATATAAATATATATATATAATTTTAATATAAAACAAAATCACAAAGGATAAAAATTATGAATACACAAGAAATTCTTAATTTTGAACTAGATAATTTTAAAAAAAATCAAAAAAAAATTGATTTCACTAAACAAGATAAAGTTTATACATCTATAGCACTAAGTAAAGCATTGACTGATGCTTTATCTCAAGGAGCAAGAAGGTTAAAAACGGATTATAAATCAATTAAAGATAATTTGTTAGAAACATTTATTCCATATTATTTAGATTTTTCTTTTAAAGAAAAAAATATAGAAAAAAAAGCTTTTAATGATGAATTTAATAAACTAATTTCGCAATTTATTGATATAATGAAAAAATCAAAAAAGAAAGAATTTGCAACATTTGGTTTCGCACAAAAATTTGTAAGTATGTCCTTTAAATACATGTATTGTTTTGATGATTCAAAAAGGGGGAATTTTAAATTTTGCAAATTACCCTTAGATAAATATACAATTAGTTGGTATCGCCAAAACGGAGATAAGGAACTTATAAAGCAATTTAAAGAAAAAAAGTTTGCTTGGTCAGAAATTCCAGA
Source organism: uncultured Clostridia bacterium (assembly GCA_934746185.1). Taxonomy (GTDB): domain Bacteria; phylum Bacillota; class Clostridia; order Christensenellales; family UBA1242; genus UBA7868. Next base: position 571 of record CAKVEY010000059.1, on the reverse strand, counting down.
GTTTTTATATAACGAAATTCAAGACGATATTGATTCTATTTTAAGCACAAAGTGTAAATATCAAATTAAATGCTCTGACAAAACAGCGGTAATTGTTTTACCAGAAAATAAAATAGAAGTTGAATTTATCGTTTGGTCACAGGAAAAACTAAATGAAGTATATCGTGAAATAATTAAATATAAAGATTATTTTGGCAGATTAGGAATAAATAAAAATTAAAAAAACAGTTTCACTTGAACCGATGACGAACTCGTTAAGATTGGGCTATCTCTTGCAAGTGGACAAATGACTTATGAAAATTTATTTGATTGGATTAAAACACATGAAAAAACAGGTCACTAAACCTGTTTTTTATTACCATTCATAATTTTTTCAATTTCTTTTTCCAACCTCTTTACAGAAAATGAGTCCATACATCTCATTCCAGACAGCATACTCCCATAAAAAACTGGAACATTCTCAATTATTGAAAATGTTTCATCTTTTTTATTGTTAAGCTTGTGCGAAACTGTCGCGTTGTTTATATATATAAATTTGATATTTTTATTGTGTCTTTTTAAACAATTAATA
>CAKVEY010000058.1 GCA_934746185.1 uncultured Clostridia bacterium | reverse complement strand
ATCTTTTAATAAAGACTTTTTAAATGCAACTAAATTTAATTCTTTTTCAATCTTATTTACATCAACATCTTGTTTAAATTGTAAATGTAATGACAAATGATATTTATTAATAATTTCTCCTTTTTTATACTAAAAAATCTACGCTAAAATCTGCACCTAATTCCCCCAATATTTTTGCTGAGTTATTACTCATTGCAATAATAGGATAATGCTCTAATTCAGTAAAAATAATTTCAAAATGGCAATTACCATCATTTTCGTTTAAAATATTTTGCAAGCCTTCAAAATAGACTTTAACTTTTTCTACAAATTTATCAAATTGTACATTTACATTTGCAGCTTCAAAATCGTTAGTTCTATACCACATTTTTGCTACTTTTTCAAAATTTGGCAAAGCTTTACTATCTTTTAATTCTATTAATTTATAAGGCTTTAATTCAAATTTTTTACTTAAATTTTTTATATCTATATCTTTTTTAAAATTAATAACAATACTAAAATGATATTTCATTTTCCATTTCCCCCTTTTCTTTTTTCTAACTTATTTCTTAATTATCTCTTTTTATCTTGTTTTGGCAATTTTATTAATTTCTTTTCCAATTATTTTAATTGTACAACAATAAAGAAATAATTGTCAAATAATAATTATTTTTTGACTTTTTTTCTAATTAGTCCTTTTTCTTTTCCGTTATTAGATGGTTTATAATATTCTTTATCTTTTAACTCGTTTGGAAGATATTGTTGATATACATAACCACCATAATCGTGTGGATATTTATACTCTCCTGTTCCATCTTTATTAATTGATGGGTGATTTTTTAAGTTATTTGGAATGGTTATAGTTTTTGTGTTTTCTACATCTTCTTGAACTTTATTTAACGCCCTAACTACCGAATTAGACTTATTTGCTTCACAAGCGTAAATTATTGCGTGAGTTAAAGGAATATTTCCTTCTGGAAGTCCTAAATGTTCTATCGCATAATGTGCTGAAACGGCTAAAAGTAAAGCGTTAGAATCTGCCATACCAATATCTTCGCTTGCGTGTGCAATTAGTCTTCTAGCAAGAATTAATGGGTCAATTCCACTATCAATTAATTTATTAGCGTAAAATAGTGCCGCGTCTGCATCGCTTCCCCTAATAGATTTACAATATGCCGACAACATATCATAATATAAATCATCGTTTAACGCTAATTTAAAGTTTTTCGCAATATCTTCAATATTTTCTTTTGTTATTTTTATCTCTTTTTCGTTGTAATGAGTATTTACAGCATATTCTAAAATATTTAATGATTTTCTTATATCACCACCAGAATATTTTGCTATTAAATTCAAGTTATCTTTATCTATTTTAACATTTAAGTTTCCATAACCTTTTTCTTTATTTATAATTGCGTTAGATAACGCTTCAACCACATCTACATTTGTTAAAGGTTTAAATTCATAAACAAAACAACGAGAAATAATTGCTCTTGTCATACTTGTAAAAGGATTTTCAGTTGTTGAACCAATTAAAACAATACTGCCTTCTTCTATTGCTTCTAACAAACTATCGCTTTGTGCTTTGCTCCATCTATGGCATTCGTCAAGTAGCAAATACGTTTGTTTATTTAATAATTGTAAGTTTGCCCTTGCTTCTTTAATAATTAATCTAGCATCGTCTTTTCCACTAGAAATAGCATTTAATTTTTTAAAAATTCCATCACAAGAATTTGCAATAATTGTAGCAAGTGTAGTTTTTCCTGTTCCTGGTGGGCCATAAAAAATTGAGTTGCCCACTTTTTTGTTTTTTATTGCTTTATATAAAGGTTTATTTTCACCAACTATATGTTTTTGTCCAATAAACTCTTCAATAGTATTTGGTCGCATTCTATCTGCTAGTGGTGAAAATTTTTTATCGTCTATAAAATTATCCATACAATAATTTTAACATAATTTAATTTAAAAAACAAATTTAATAAAATAGATATAAATTTTTTTTAAATAAAATAAAAGTTAGTAAAAATTGAAATAAAAAAAATTTGTAGATATACTACAAACTTTTTAAAATAAACTTAAAATAAAATAACCACCAAAACCAATAATTATGCCAATTAAGTATAATGAGATTAAAATAAATATATTTTGTTTAATATTTTTGTGATTTTTAAATAACACTATTAAACCAACACCACTACCTGCACTTAATCCACCAATTAATGCTGGAAAAATCAAAGCATTATTTACATATAATTCTATTAAAACTACGCTAGAAATACAATTAGGTATCATTCCAACTAATGGGCTAATTAAAATTTGAAGTATTGGTGAAACTGAAAGTGCCTTTACTAGCACTTCTTCGCCAACAAAAGCAAAAATTAAATTGATAATTAAATTTGCAATAAAAACATATAAAACAATTATCAAACTATGTTTTAACGCTTCTAAAAAAATATTATCGCTACAACAATCGCAAGGAGTTGTTACTCCGTGTTCGTGTTTATGATGATGTAAATGTTTTTCGTCAATTTGGCAATCGTGATGTTCTAAATATTGTTCATCATTCTTCTCTGCACCTTCGTTTGCTAAATTTTGTTTAGTATGATGTGTTTTAGATATTAGACTATAACCAAAATAGAATAAGTAACCGAAAATAATTGCTAAAACAAATTTTACACCTATTAAGATTAAAATATCTATAATTTTATCTGGATAACTTAGTAGTATAGGTATTGCTTCATCGCTAGTAGCCACAAACACGGCAATTAATGTGCCAATTCCTATTAGTTTATGATTAAACATATCTGCCATAACGGTAGAAAAACCACATTGTGGAATACAACCAAGAGATGCACCGATTAAAACGCTAAATTTATTTTTTGATGAAAGCAAATTTACAAATTTTTCTTCTTTTTTATGCGACAAATACTCTACTAGCAAATATACTAAGTAGAGTATTGGTAATATTTTAAGGCAATCTAACCCTGCGTCTAAAAGTGCTCCCCATATTTTTTCAAACATATAAGGTATGTTATAATAGTATTTTTAGATTTTGTCAACTAGTTTTACAAAATTTAACAATTTTCGCAAAGAGTAAATGTCTTAACATTTTCAAAATTATCTTTTAAATATTTAATTTCAACATCATCGCCAACATTCAATGAATACATAATTTTTCTTAATTTTAACATATTATCTACTTTAATTCCTGCAAGGCTTGTTATAATATCACCTTTTTCTAATCCTAACTTATCTAAACTGCTTCCCTGTTTAATATTGTAAACATAAACGCCTTCTGTGTTTGAATTATTAGTAAAAATGCTTGCATCATAACCACTTAATCCTAAGAACGCTGGTTTAAACTCTCCCGTTGCACTTAGTTTAGTAAAAATTGGCGTGATTGTTTCGGTAGGAATAGCAAAACCTAAACCTTCGGCATCTTCTACTTTTACAGTATTAATTCCTATAACTTGACCTTTTAAGTTAATTAATGGGCCACCAGAATTTCCGGGGTTAATTGAAGCATCGTGTTGAATTAAATTTTGAAGTGTAATGCCAGTAGAATTATCAACTTTTATCGTTCTATTTTTAGCACTAATTATTCCTTTTGTTACGGTGTGTTTAAATTGTAACGCAAGTGGCGTTCCTATTGCTAAAACATCTTCACCAACATTATAATCGCCACTACTTGCAACGCTCAAATATGGTAAATCTACTTCACTTTTAACTATTGCTAAATCTATGCCACTATCTCGATAAACAAGTTTCGCTTTTGTTGTATCTCCACTTGCTAAATATAAAATAACATTATTATTTGTTACAACGTGAGAATTAGTTAATACATAACCACCACTACTAATTGCTACTCCCGTTCCAATAGAACCACTATAACCACTTTCGCTATAAATACCTACAACAGCAGGGCTAACATTTTTAACAATTTCAGTAGTCGTTGCATAATTTGTACTTTCAATTAATCTCGGTCGCATTGCTTCTTTCGATACTATTGCACTAGAATCATTGTTTGCACAACCACTAAATAATAGGCAAAATATAATAACTAAACATAAAACATACTTTTTCATAATAATATTTTTTGCAAAAATCTATTAATTATGTAATAAAAAATTGCATAAAATTGGCATAAAAAACCACTAATTTAAAGTTAATTTAAAAAATTTATAGTTTTATTATAAAGTTTTTAAAAATTGTGGTATAATTTATTTATGGTTGAAGAACAAAAACAAATAAAAAGTTACGACGGATTTCTGCTTTATGCCAAAGAATTTATTGCTGATAACCCAAAAGGCGAAATTATTATAACAACCGATGTTAAAGAATACTCTGGTTTATATGATGAGTTTGCCCTAAAAATGCAAACATTAGGTTATAATGTTTTTACTTATGATATTAGAGCACATAAAGAAAGTAGTCAAGGTCCTTTTGGAACTTATCAGGGCAATTTTTTTAACGATGCTGTAAGAGATGTTCTATATTTAAACAAATATCTTGCTAAAAAATATAGTTTACCTATAATTAATATTGGTGTTGGATTTGGTGGCGTTATTGTAACAAGGGCAATGCAATTTTATCACGATAAATGCAAAAATATTATTGTTGGCTCGCCTTTTGAACTATTTAATATAAAAAACTATTGTTTAGTGTGTTTAACTAGGCTAACAATGGTGTTTATAAACAAACAAAGTGAAGCAAAAAGTTTAAATAAATTAATATTTAATAAGTACGCCAAAAAGTTTGAAGAAGGTGCATATATAAGCACCAACAAAATTTATATGGATAAAATTAAACAAGATAAATTTTGTAATTTTAATCTATCGGCAAATATTTTAAATAGTATTTATAAAGGTTTAGCAACCACCTATTCTAAAAAGAATTTAGTTAAAATAGATACTCAACAAGAATTTTTATTAACTAGTGGCGAATACGATATTGTAACTGATTTTAGTAAAAAAACAACTCAACTAGCAAGTCGATTTAAGTCTTGCAAAATAAAATATGATAAAATTATTTTTAAAGATTTAAGACATAACTTATTAAATGAAAGTAGCGATACTTTTATTGAATATTTACAAAAATTTATAGAAGAAGATGAAGAAAATAAAGGAGAAAATATATGATTTTAGACGAAATAAATAAAGCAAATATTGAAGCATTAAAAAACAAAGATGAAGTTGCAAAAACAATTTTAAGTATTGTAAAAAACAAATTTAAACTAGCAGAAATTGAAAAAAGAACCAAAAATGAAGAGTTAAAAGATAGTGATTGTGTTCAAATTTTACAAAAAACCTTAAAAGAATTAAGTGAAGAAAAAGAAAATTATTTAAAAGTTAATAACAATTTAGAAGCCGAAAATATTCAAAAACAAGCCGATGTTATTTCTAAATTTTTACCACAAATGATGAGTAAAGAAGAAATTAAAAATATCATTAATAGTTTAGAAGATAAGTCTATACCAAGCGTTATGAAACACTTTAAACTAAACTATGCTGGCAAAGTTGATATGAAAGATGTAAACGAAGTTTTAAG
>CAKVEY010000057.1 GCA_934746185.1 uncultured Clostridia bacterium | reverse complement strand
ACCTAAAAGAGCAACAAAATCTAGTGCTGGTTACGATTTTTATTTGCCAGTAGGAATAGATTTAAAACCCGGCGAAACAATTAAAATACCAACCGGAATTAGATGTTATATGGAAGAAGATATTGTTTTAAGTTTATATCCACGTTCAAGTTTAGGTTTTAAATATAAAATGCAATTAAATAATACTGTGGGTATTATAGATGCAGACTATTATAATGCTAAAAATGAAGGACATATACAAATTAAAATAACTAATGATAATAATGAAAATAAAGATATAGTTTTAAGCGCTGGTGATGGTTTTGCACAAGGAATTTTCACTGAGTTTTTAATAACTTACGACGATGAAACAACAGGTGAAAGAGTTGGTGGATTTGGTTCTACAAATAAAAAATAGGCAAAATTAATTTAAAAATGCAAGTTGCTTGAATTTATAAAATTAAGCGTAAAAATTTAATTTAGTAAATTTAAAAAAATACTTTACAAATTTTTTAATGTATGTTATTATTTAATGTCCTTAAACAAGGGTGCACGGTAAAAATCCCTTTGCGTCATACTTTGTTAAAGGAGAAATTTATAAGGGGGAAGTTTTAGATGATTGATAAAAAAGATATAATTTCTAAATATCAAACTAAAGATGGTGATACTGGTTCAACAGAAGTTCAAATTGCTATTTTAACTGCAAGAATTAACCATATAACAGAACATCTTAAATCTAATAAACAAGATAACTCTGCTAAAAGAGGTTTATTAATGCTTATTGGTAAAAGAAATGGCTTATTAAAATATTTAGAAGCAAAAGATATTAATAAATATCGTGAATTAAAAAAATCTTTAGGAATTAGATAGTAAAATTAAAACGGCTTATAGCCGTTTTTTTATTTTTTGTATTGACAAATAATATATATGTGTTATAATTTGTTATATAATATAAAAGGAGAAGTTAATATGGATAACGCTGAGTTTGAAATTTTAACACAAGAGAAAAAAGACCTTTCTAGTTTTTTGGAAGATTTAGGCGATAATAATCCAATGAAAGATATAGTTATTGATAGAATTAATGAAATTGAATTACTTTTAGCAGATTATTATAACGATTAAAGGAGTTTAATATGAAAATAAAAATTAAAATTTTTTCACCACGAACAATTATTAATTTAAAATTAGATGGTGAAAAAGAATTTATTGAATTTAACGGCAGAGAACTAAACAAAAATGTAGAAGATTATATTAATCGAATTTTAAATATTGTAAGTTCTTGGCAAAATAGTTACTATAATCCAATGATTTTAGATAGTGAAAATTTTGAAGTTGAAATAATTAAAAATAAAGAAACCAAAAAGTTTGGTGGAGCAGGAAATTTTCCTGAAAATTATGCTGAATTAAAAAAACTTATTGGAGAAATTGAAAATTGTTTTTAGACGAACTTAATTGTGATAAGGCTAAATATATAAACAATGCAAAAGAATTAGTTGAAAATTATATTGCAAGTTTTTTTGATGTAAAATTTACACCCGTTATAAAAGAAAGATTAAATCAAACAAGTTTGCTTTTTATAAAAAGAAGTCAAGCACATATAGATGCGTCTTTTAATTTTATAAAATATGAAAAAAGATGGCTTACTGTTGAATGGTTTAAAAAATTAGATTTGCCTTTTGTAAATAAAGTTGATTATTTAGATGAATTTGTGAGCGACAATATAGTTTTAATTCGTAATTATTTAAAGCCAAGTAAAAGAAATATTGAAATTATAAAAGATAAACTTGATAAAATTGGTGAAAATAATATTGAAGTTAATAAAACATTTGTTAAAACTTTAATTAAAAATTATAAAACAAATCTTTACGAAGATTTAAAAAAATTAGATGATTTACAAATTAAAATTCTATTAGATGGAACTAAAAGTGATTTTTTTACTGATTTTAAAGATGTTTTATTAGATAAAGTAGGCGAAGAATCAGTAAATAAAATGAATCTTTATTCACAACAACTTTTTGTTTTAGTTTTATTAAACAAATTTGCAAAAGATGATGGTACTGGTGGACTTTTTGTGAATAAGGAATATAAAAATATAGGTACAAATCTTTGTATTTACGATACACCTATAAGACTATCAACGCTAACTTTTGTGCACGAAATAATGCACGCAGTTTCTTATGATTATTTTAGTTTAAAAAATATTTTTAAGTATGGAATTGAATATGCTAGTGATATAAATCGTGATGGCGATTGTAAATATTTGAATGAAATTTTAACAGAATATTTTGCTTTTAAAATTACAAACAAGTTGTTAAAAGACAATATTGCACCATTTTATAAGGATACTAGTAGAACAAGTTATTCAAAATGCTTTGTTTTAGTTGAACCTTTCTTTAAAAAATATGAAGAGAAATTAAAACATTTTTATTTATATTATTCACCTGAAAATTTATACAGATATTTTGGAATAGAAAATTTAAGAAAAATTGATGATTTACTTTTAACTTTTTCAAGTATTTATAAAAATGTTAAGTTGCAATATAAAGTATATGATTATGATACGTGCTTAAAAATGTCAAAGGAGCAACTTGATAATTTAGGTGTTGTTGACAAAAAATATTTTGATTGTTTTAAACAAATGGAACAAGTAATATTAGATATAGATGCAAATGTAAAAAAATTAGGACGGAAAGAAGAATGTACTTTTTAAATGAAATACAAAACGATGCTTTTGGATATGTAAATTATGCTAAAAATGTTGTAAAAGATAACATTATCGCTTTTTTTGGTGAAAAATATCGAAATACAATAAACGAACATTTTGATAACAATAATTTAGTACTTTTGAATCGTGGCAAACGAGATTTTAACAATACAATGTTGTATTTAGATAACGAAAAATTTGAATTAATGTTGCAATTTTTCTATGAATATCGAAATATGATTAAAGAGAATTTAACTTTAAGAGAAATTACAAGAATTTTTGCAGAAAACAATTTAAACAATTATTTTTATGATTTTAATTATTGTTTAGACGAAATAAAAAACAAATTTAGCGAATTGTTTAATGATAACATATTAAATGATGATAAATTACTAAAACTTTCTTTTAGAAAACTTCAAAAATCTTGGATTTTAAACTTTAACGATAGATACGATGCTATTCAAAGAACTTACTTTTTTGCAAAATCGCAAGAAACTTACGATGTTGATGTAACCTTTGAATTATCAAGCAACCCTTATTATAGAAACTTAGCACGAGAACTTAAACCACTATGTTTTGATAAAATTGTTTCTTTTATTAGAAGTAATGATATTATTGGTGAGTGCGTTCCATTAAATGTTTACGGAAAATTTAAAACTGTTTGTTTATTCCCATCAGCAAAAAATATAGAATCTCATTTGTTCGTTCACGAATACTTACACGTTGCTTCAACTTATATAAGTTACAGAGAAGGGCTTGATTTAAAAACTTCGGGAGTAGGTATTCCACAAAGTTTAAGTTTTAATTGTGATGGTGTAGATTTACTTTATATTAACGAAGTTTTAACAGATTATTTTGCAAAGAAAATATGCGATAATTCAAGAGAAACAAAAAATGTAGATTGTAGTAAATTGTTTTATGACTATGAAAGTGTAAGTTTGTATGAAGAATGTTTTATTTTAATGAAACCTTTTTTAGAAAAATATTTAGAAAGATTAAAAAAATATTATATTCTTGCTGACCAAAGAGGATTTTTAAGATTTTTTGGAGAAGAGAATATTATTAAATTGAATGACTTATTAATAGATTTTACTAGTTATGTAAATACACTTTTAGAAGACAAGGAAGTTCATAAAAAAGATATAATTTTTGCAACAAGTTTTGAAGAAGGCTTAAAATTATTTTCAACCATTAAAGATTATAGGGGAAATTACGAACTATATAAGTACTACCAATGTTTTAGTGAAATGAACGACTTACTTTTAAATATTGAAACTGAATTGAGTAAAAAAACTAATAAAAACGATAAAATTTTTACAAAATCTTAAAAAATAAATTGTAAACATTTGTAAAAAAATTTCATATATATTATAATTTAAAAGTTAAAAAGGAGAGTTTATGAAAAGATTTAAGTTTGATTGGCTAGTTTACTTAATAGTAAGTGTTTTAGCAATCGCTTTGGGCATAGTTTTAATTGTTAAAGACTACGAAATAGGCTTAAAAATTTTGAATATTGCTTTGGCACTTATTTTAATTGCTTATATGCTACTATTCTTATTGCCTATATTAAAACATAAGCGTGGAACGGTACAAATTTTAGTTATTGTTGAATTTATTTTAGTTGGCTTAATTGCTATTGGATTAATTTTACAACAATTTAAAGTATTTAATATTGCAGGCGCTTGCGAAATTATTGGCTTAGTAATTTGGCTTCGATGTGTTGTTGAATTATTTAGAGCATACTTTTATCGTGGTAAAGATAGTAGTTATAAATATGCCGTTTGGTATTTCTGCTTAATTTTAGCCTTAATAACACTTGGCGTATATATGTTTGCAAAACCTTTCTTTACAAATCAACAAGTAGTGCTTGCCTTAAGCATTTGCTTATTTGTTGCAAGTGTTGTGTTAATTGTTTTAGGTATAATTTGTTTGCCAAAAGACAAAAATGGTAAATCAACTAAAAAAGAAACATCAAAAAGCGATAAATAAATTTATTATGTTATAAAATGAGAAAAACTGCTAAAATAAAGCAGTTTTTTTATTGTTTTTATTTTATTTTTATAGTATAATTAATTTGTGATAGATTTATTTTTAACTTATAGTGGAGTTGAATTATTAGTAATTAGTATTGCTTATTTGTTAGCAATAGTTTTTGCTTTAACTATTCACGAATATTCACATAGTTTAGTTGCCTTAACGCAAGGAGATTATACTAGTAGAAATTTTGGCAGATTAACTTTAAATCCGTTAAAACATATCGACCCTATTGGTTTTTTATGTTTACTACTTTTTGGTTTTGGGTGGGCAAAGCCCGTGCCTATAAATTCTACTAATTTTAAAAATTATCGAAAGGGCGTTTTCTTAACTTCTATTGCAGGAATTTGTGCAAACTTTATTGCTAGTTTTGTGTTTATGGGCATTTTAACAGTAGCGTTTCCACTAACTAGTTTAGAAACTATTTTAACAAGCAATTATTTACTACAATTTTTATACCTTTTGTTATATTTTTGTGCAACAATTAATTTAGGTTTAGCAATATTTAATATATTGCCAATTCCACCACTAGATGGTTTTAACACACTACAAAGTTTTACAAAAGGAACAAATAAATTTGTAGAATTTATGAAACGATATAGTTTTATTATTTTACTAGTATTATTAATAACTAACGTTATAGATATAGTGTTTGCTTGGCTCTATGGCTTTATTTTGCCTGCTTTTAGTAGTTTTTGGTACTTTATTTTTTAAGGAATTTTTATGGAAAATATTACAGAAGATTATTCTAATTCGTATAAAGTTAAACTTGATGTTTTTGAAGGTCCATTAGACCTACTTTTGCATTTAATTAAAGATAGTAAGTTAGATATTCAAACAGTTAAA
>CAKVEY010000056.1 GCA_934746185.1 uncultured Clostridia bacterium | reverse complement strand
CCCTAGGAGTATATATGAATATTAGTCAAGCCGTTTCATTAATAATTTTAGAATTATTAAAAGAAAAAAACATTTCTCAATATAAATTAGAACATAATGCCTGTTTATCTCATGACACGGTAAAAAGCATAATGAAAGGAAAAGCAAAAGGTGTTAATTTAAAAACAATTATTGCTATAGCTGATGGTTTTAATATGACAGCAAGTGAGTTTTTGGATTCTCAATTATTTAATTATGATAATGTAAATATGGATTAATTATTTTTTTGGTTTATATATGTTTATTTTTTCAATCTATATAACAAATTAATAGTTTTAATCATAAATAAAATAGACAAAAAAGTCTATTTTTTTTGTTTTTTTTATAAATTTTTTAAAAAGCAGAAATGTATAATATTTTAAGGAGCAAATATGGTAAAAAACATTATTTTAACAAGTGCAAATGGTGAAAAAAATTTAAAAGGTATTTTAACATTAGAAAATACTAAAAATAATACATTAGTAAATTTAAAAACTTATAATTTATTAGGTTTTAATAAACTAATTTTAGGCATTAAAGCAGGGGGCGAATTATATAAAGTTGAATTAACAAATGAAGAAAACTATTTAATAGAAAAAAATTTAAACTTAAATGAAAAAATTAGTGCAGTAGTTTTAAATGTCGAAAATCAAAAAACTGAAATTTTAATTTGGGGAAGTAATGAAACAAATAGAGTTTGGAAAAATTCAATTTTGTACGATTTAGATTTAAACGATGATGAAGAAGATGAAAAAACAAATTTAGTTACTGAAACTGAAAAAGTAAAAACTAATAATATGGTAAATAATTTTATGGCTAATGACGACTATGAAACAGACGAAGAAATAGAGACTATTGTTGATAATGCTTTTGAGAGTGAGCCACTGGAAGACGAAAATACCACGGAAGAAAACAAAAATAATAAAAGCGACTTTTTATCTTCAATAGAGAATCAAGTTGAAGAATTATTAAATAGTTATGAAGAAGAAAAAGCACTAGAAAATTTAATACCTAATTCAAAATTTGTAAAAGTTAATTCTAGTGGCGATAACTTTTATATTTTTGGCGTAATTTATGAAAATAATGAAATAAAATATATTGTTTATGGCTTGCCTGGTGAGTTTAGTGTTAAACCAGATGATGAATATACAAACTACTATCAATGGTTGCCACTTAATCCTGAAAACCCCGAAGGTTATGGATATTATTTAATGTACCAAGATGCAAGCACAGGTAATCAAATAGAAGTTATGTTTGATTGATAAATAAAAATATTAAAATAGTCTAAAATTATTGACTATTTTTTTTTATTTTGTTAAAATTTATTTAAACTGAATTTATATTTATAACTGGAGAATTTATGAAAAAATTTTTAAGTATTATTGCTATGTTTTGTTTAGCAATTTCAATATTTACTTTTAGTGGTTGTGCTGTTACTTTAAAAACTGGACCAAATAAAAACGACCCAGTTTCTAGTAATGGTGGGCTAGTTGTTCGTAAAGGTGATTACATTTATTTTGCAAACGGCTTTGTATCAAACTCTAATTTAAGTGGAAAAGATAATAATTATGGCGAAGCTCGTAATGGTGCAATATATAGAGCAAAACTAGTAAACGGCGAATTAATGTATAATGTAAAAGAAGATAAAGATGGAAACGAAGTTAAAACATTAAAAAATGTAGAATTAGTTTGTCCAATGGTTGCTGGTTTTGAATATACAAACATTTATATTTTTGGTGATACTTTATATTTTACAACTCCTAACACAGAAAAAGATAGTACAGGTAAAGTTCGTTTTGATTTAACAGATGTTTACGCAGTAAGTATTAAAGGTGGAAAAGTTAAACGAATAGTTAAAGCTTTAAATTTAACAAATATTGATAATATTAAATATAGTTATTTAAACGGAAAAGTATATTTAACATATTTAAACGATAATAAATTATATAATGTTAGAATAAATGGTCAAAAAGTTGAAAATAAAACAACTATTGCAACTAGCGTAAGTAGTTTTGTATTACCTAGTGAAGAAAGTCAATTCGTTTATTATACAAGAGCAATTAAAGATGATGAAAAAACTAAAACTGGTAATGTTTTAGCAAAAACTGATTTAAAATCAAATAAAGAAACAGTTATAAGAAGAGATAATCGTTATACTTATGCTGTTTTAAAAGTTAGTGCAGATACAATTTTCTATACTAAAACAGATAACTTTGATTCTCAAGCAAAAACTTATATTTACTCAAATGATTTAGAAAACTTTAACGAAAAAGAAAAACAATTAACAGCAATTGAATATTCAAGCAGTAATCAATTTGTATTTACTTTGGCTGGCTATGATAATGCCGTTGTTGCTTATAAAGATGATGATACTAATAGTAAGTTATTATTAGTTACAGGAACAAATGATATTAATGCCGATATAACAACATTATATGAAGGTAAATTTACAGTTTTAAAAATTAATGGAACAAAAATTTACGGAAAAGATGGCGATGGTAACATTGTAAGAATTGATATAATAGATAAAACAACAGATACTATTGTATCAAAAGATGTTGAAAGCAAATTAGATATGAATAGTAACTTCGACATTGAAAACGGATATGTTTATTATAATGTTAAATATTCTGGTGATAGTAGTGACGGATATTATCTAAATAGAACTTACTTAAATTCAGCAAATCACGAAACAGAATTAGTAGGCGTGCTACTTTCAAAACACATTAAAACAACCAAATAATTTTAAAAAGAGCGACGTAAATCGCTTTTTTTATTTTATAAAAACTAATTTTCTTAATAAAATTTTTTAAAAATAAATTAAAAAATAAAAAAATTAATCAATTTTTATATTATTGTTTTCTTTTTCAAATTATCAAAATATATCAATAAAAAGTAAAGAATTTAAAATTTTTCGACATTTTTTCAAATTTATAACGAATAATTGACAATCATTTTATTCTTTTTTTCTTAAAATCGTTTGAATTTATAACAAATTATGATAATATTTTTTTGTTCGGGGAAAAACGGACGAAAATAAAAAAATATTAAAAAAGATTAAAAAGGGAGAAATTTTATGGAAAACAAAAAAATCAATTTAATGCTTATTGATGAAAGCGAACAAACACAAAAATTATTAAAAGAGAATTTAGGAGAGAGCTTTAATGTTCAAAGAGTTAATCCTAATGGTATAGAGGCGTTAGAAGAAATTAAAAAGAATAACCCTGATGTTATCGTTATGGACGTAGTTTTATCTGGCGTTGACGGATTTAGTTTAATTGAACAAATAAACGAATTAAATATTAATACAAAAATTATAGTACTTTCAAGTTTAAGTTTAGAAGGTTTTATAACCAAAGCAATGAGTTTAGGTGTAAGTTATTATATGTTAAAACCTTTTAATGTTGAAGTTTTAAAAAATCGAATACTTGATGTTTTAAATCAAAATGTTATGGTAAAACCACAAGTTATTAAAAATAAAAATTTAGAAGAAAAAATAACAAACATTTTTATAACTGTTGGCATTCCAGCACATATTAAAGGTTATCAATTTTTAAGAGAAGCAATTAAAATGGCAATAGATAATCCAGATATTATAAATTCAATCACTAAAAAATTATATCCACAAATTGCAGAAAAATTTGAAACTAGTTCAAGTAAGGTAGAAAGAGCAATAAGACACGCTATTGAAGTTGCTTGGAATAGGGGTAAAATTGAAAATATTAACTCACTTTTTGGAGTAAAAGTTTACTCAAATAACGAAAAACCAACCAATGGAGAATTTATAGCATTAGTAGCTGACAAAATGTTACTTGAAGGAGTATAAAAATTTAAAAAATTTGTATAATTTACTAGACAAATACATAATAAATATATATAATTATGCAGTAAACACTTTTATTTTAAAGGAGTAATTTATGCAAAAGGTTGAATATATTAGATGCCCTCGTTGTGAATTAAATTATATTTTAAAAAAGGATAAACTTTGTAAAGTTTGTCAAAAAGAACTTGCTAGTTTAGGTAAAGCTGATGAACTAGATAATATGCAAATTTGTCCAATTTGTAAAGCAAATTATATTAATGATAATGAAGATATGTGTGCTGCTTGCGCCGAAGAAAAAAGTTATGAAGATAGTATGATTGGCGATAGCGATAGAGAAGATAATTGGAGAATGTATGTAGATAATGAAGACCAAGAAACCGAAGAAGATGAAATCGGTGAAATGAGTTCTATTAGAGAAATTGATGAAGACGAAGAAGATACTCCTGAATTAGATTTAACAGAAATTGGCGACAGCGATGACGAAGATTTAGACGATAATGAAGACCTAGAAGATTTAGACGATTTAGAAAATTTAGGTGATTTAGACGAAGATTTTGACGATGCTGATGACGACGAAGAAGACGATGAAGATGATGATTTTTAAAAATGGTAGTTAATCAAAGCTGTTTGATACTAGCAAAATATAAATACTTTAATCAACTATGATTAAGGTATTTTTTATACTCTCTTAATAGAAACAAAAAACAAATAGTTCTGCTGTCAAGGATTGTCGCCAAAAGCGACATACATTTTAACTTTGACAACAGATAATATTTTTTTACAATAATAAAAAAGAGAAGAAAATAACAGCAAAAAGCGAAAGTGTGTTATGTTTACTAACACTTTTGCTTTAATTTAGTTTATAAGTGTGTGCTTGTCTTCGGTCGAGTGTTAGCGACCCCGACTTGTATCAAGACAAGCACACGTCTAAGTGCCAGCTTTTATAAATTGTTTAATTTTATATACACATTATAAACAAATATGTTATACTTGTATTAAGAGGTGTTTATGGAATATAGAAAAGCAACGATTGATGATTTAGAAAAAATTTGGAACAAAGACATTTTAGATAACCCTAATGATGAAAAATATGTGAATTGGAAACATCAATATATACAAAACAATATATTGGGTAAATGTGCAACATTTGTGGCCGTTGACAATTTTTCACCAATCGCACAAATTACCATTTTGTTTTCAACCGATTGTTCTGCTGTTAAGGATAGACCAATGCTTTGTGATGGTAAAACCCGTGCAAATATGAATGCATTTAGAATTGAGAAAAAATATGAAGGACAAGGACATATTTCTAAACTTGTTAAAATGGCAGAACAGTACGCAAAGAGTCAAGGAATAACATATCTTACTATTGGCAGTGAAGCAAAGGAAAGTAGAAACTTAGGAATATACTTACATTTTGGATATACAGAATTTATTACAAGTTTCTTTGAAGATGGTGATTTAGTGTTGTTTTATGGAAAAAATATTTAAAATAAAAAAAGGACTTCAATTTGTTATTTGAAGTCTTTTTTTCATTAGTTTCAATTGTATTAGTCCTTAATCCTACTATTTTTTTGGTTAAAAATTAATTTTAAGTTAATAATTTTGTTATGAAAACAAATATGACAGTTAACGAAATTAAAGAAAAGATTGAAAATATAAAAGGCAAAAATATAAAAATGCTTGTTAATAAAGGTCGTAAAAAAATAGAAAAATTAGAAGGTGTAATTCAAAATTTATATCCTAGTGTTT
>CAKVEY010000055.1 GCA_934746185.1 uncultured Clostridia bacterium | reverse complement strand
ATTAGAAGGACAAGAAATTGAAGACTTTTTAAACGGCTTAATTTCTCACCTAGAAAAATATAAACTAATTATAAGAAGATAAGTTTTAATAATTATAAATGTTTTAGTAAACAAATTAAAATAATTTAATTATTTTATTTTCTGTAATTAAAAGTGGCTAGTTCGCCACTTTTTTATTGCAAAAGCGTGCATAAATATAAATAAAATTAAATAATTATGCAAATTCAATTTTAAAATTTTAAGTTATTTATAATAATTTTTTGTTAATAATAAAGTAAGGAGAAATATTATGGCGTATTCATATAAAGGTGCAATTACTTTTGGTTTAGTTTATATTCCTATAACTTTAAGTTTAAGTGTAAAAGAAAATAATGTTAGTTTTAACTTACTTGATAAAAAAACTATGAGCAGAATTAAATATAAAAAAACTTGTGTTGATTGTGATAATAAAGAAGTTAAAAATGAAAATATTGTTAAAGGTTATCAGTATGAAAAAGATAAATTTGTTTTATTTGACGATGAAGATTTTGAAAAAATTAAGTCAGTAAAAGATAAAAATATAACAATTGACTGTTTTGTTAATTTAAAAGAAGTTGACCCAATTTATTTTGATAAATCATATTTTGTTACGCCAATTAATAGCGAAAAAGCATTTTCTGTTTTACTAAAAGCAATGGGCAAAAAGAATATGGCAGGACTAGCTAAAACTGTTTTAGGGACAAAAGAAACATTAATTTTATTAAGGGAAAATAACGGGCATATGCTTGCAAGCACATTGTTTTTTAACGAAGAATTACAAAAAGCACCAAGTATAAAAGACGAAGTTGTTTCTAAAAAAGAACTTGATTTAGCTTTAACTTTAATTGACCAAATGACAGAAAAATTTAAGCCAGAAAAATACAAAGATGAATATAATAAAAAAATTCAAGATGCAATTAAAAAGAAGATTGCAGGGAAGAAAATTGTTTCTTCTAAAAATAAAGAAATGCCTAAAAATATAATAAACATTATGGACGCTTTACAAAAAAGTTTAAAAACTACTAAAACTAAAAAAACTAAAACAAAAAAAGTTGAAACTCAATCTAAAAGGGCAAAAAGTTAATGTTAAAAGAATATAATGCAAAAAGAGATTTTAATAAAACTAGCGAACCTAAGGGGAAAGTAAAAAAATCGACTTCAAAAAGTTTAAGGTTTGTTATTCAATATCATAGGGCAACCACTAATCATTATGATTTTCGTTTAGAATATAACGGAGTTTTAGTAAGTTTTGCTGTTCCAAAAGGATTGCCTAAAACTAGTGAAAAAAGACTTGCTGTTCACGTTGAAGACCACCCATTAAATTATATTAACTTTGAAGGCGTTATTCCAAAAGGTCAGTATGGCGCAGGAACTGTTGAAATTTATGATAAAGGAAAATATGTTCAGTTATGCAATTTTAAAACTGGTTTTAAACAAGGAAAGTTAAAATTTCAACTTTTTGGAATAAAATATCAAGGAATTTTTAATTTAATTAAAATTGATGATATAAACTGGATTATTATAAAAGATAAAATTAATGAAAAAGAGTTAGAATCGAAAACAAAAAAGAGCGTTAAAAATCCTTTTAATAAAGTTGATGTAAAACTATGTTTATTAACAAATAAAATTCCTAATAGTAAAAATTACATTTACGAAATTAAATACGATGGTTATAGAATTGTTGCGTTTTTAGAAAAAAATAAAGTCGTTTTAAAATCTCGAAACAATAAAGATTTTACATCAAAATTTGAAAGTATAAAAAATTCGCTTAAAAAACTTAACAAAACTATGATTTTAGATGGCGAAGTTGTAGTTTTTGATAGTTTAGGAAGAAGTGATTTTAATAGTTTACAATCTTCTATAAAAAATAACGCAGAAAATTTTAGTTATGTTGTTTTTGATATTTTGGCGTTAGATGGACAAGATTTAACTAATGTAAAACTACAAGAAAGAAAATTGATTTTAGAAGAAAGTATAAAAGGTTGCAACAATAATATTATCTATTCTAATTATATTAAAAATAACGGCAAAAAAGCCTTTAATTACGCCAAAAAGAATAAACTTGAAGGAATTGTGGCAAAAAACATTAATTCAGTATATAACGCCAAAAGAGATGCCGACTGGCTTAAAATAAAATGTTATTTAAGACAAGAATTTGTGATAATCGGTTTTGAAAAAACAAATAAAAATAAAAAAATAAGTAGTATTTTAGTTGGGTATTATAAAAACAAAGATTTATATTTTATTGGCAAGGTTGGAACAGGTTTTACTGAAAAACAAAAAGATGATTTAAGTTTAAAATTTAAAAAGTTAGAAACAAAGGTTAATAAAATTAAAAATAATGACAAAATTAAAGAAGATTTTATTTTAATAAAACCTAAAATGATTGCAGAAATTCAATTTGCAGAAATAACAAAAGACGGAAAGTTAAGACAAGCAAGTTTTATAGGTTTACGGGAAGATAAAAATCCATTTGATGTTAAATTGGAGAGCGAAAATGAAAGACGATAAAGTTAAAGTTTGTGGAGTTGAAATAAGTAATAAAAATAGAGTAATTTATCCTAAAAATAAAATAACAAAATTAGATGTCGTTAATTATTATTCTCACATTTCCAAAAAAATTTTGCCATATTTAAAAAACAGACTAATAAGCGAAGTTAGAGTACACGGAGATTTTTCTAGTGGAAAATTTTTTAAAAAACATCCACAAACAAATCAAGATGTAGAAAGATTTTATATCAATAAATCAAAAACTAGTAAAAACGAATATTTTTATATAAAAAACAAAAAGCAATTAATTAATGAAGTCCAGTTGGGAGCAGTTGAATTTCATATTTGGAACTCTACAATAGATAATATAAATTATCCCGATTATATGATTTTTGACTTAGACCCAGACGAAAAAATGAATATAAAAAATTTACAAAAAGCCGTGTTAATTATAAAAAAATTTATAACCAAATTAAAACTAACTTCTTTTTTAAAAACTAGTGGGGGAAAAGGTTACCATATTTTTGTAAAAGTTAGTAATTTAACAACAAAAAAAGTTTCTAATTTATCTAAACAAATTGCACTTATGTTAGAAAACACCTATCCAGATTTATTCATAACAAATATGAGTAAAGAAAAACGCAAAGGTAAAATTTTTATTGATTATTTAAGAAATAAAAAAGGTGCTACTTGCGTTGCTCCTTATTCGCTTAGACTCAATAAATCGGCCAGTATTTCGTATCCAATAAGTTATAAAAACCTACAAAATTTTAAACCAAACGAAGTTAATATTTTAAATTATAAAAATTTCAAAAAATAACTTATTTTTAATGTGAAAACACTTGAAATTTCTTTTTTTATTTGTTATTATAAATTAAGAGGTAAAAAGTGGAAGATAATATTTTATATTTGCAGGCGAAAGATGTTTTAGACGAGTTTATTTTAAACGAAAGTCCAGAGTTTTCAAAAAAACTACAAAATCATTTAATTAATTTTATTCCTTCTATGGGTAATTATGAAGAAGAGGGTTGTAAAATTAAACCTATTTTATTGTTCACAAACGATATAGTATCCGTTGTTAAAGCTGTGCCTAACGCTTATAAAGTTACTATGTTTGTTGATGATAATGAAGCAATGTTTGCTCAAAGAATGAAGAGCCTAAGCGTTTTTTGTAAAAACGATTGGTATATTTTTATAAATATTAAAGATAATGTTTATTCTTATGGAATTATTAAAACTTTTAATAGTATTAAGGAAAAAAACTTAGAGATGATGCTAGAAAATAATGAAGTTTTAAAAGATAAAGCAAAATTTTTTGGTTTTTTGGTTTATCCATTATCTAGTTACACAATAACTTTAAAAAGTATTAAAAATGGTAGTTTAAATATTAATTTTACACTAGAAACAAAAAAAATATCTTCTTGGAGAGAAGAAATTTCGGAATTTGTTGATGCTAGTTTTTCTAAACTTAGAACAACTAAAAAGAAATTAAACGAAGTTAAAACAATGTTTACAAATATCTTTGATAGAGCATTAAAAAATATTAGTGGTACAATTTGCGTTGTTGTAGATAAAGATTATGAAGATAAAGGTTTTTTAAGCGATGGAATTTGGCTAACTGAACCTATTGAATTTAGTAAACTATTTTTGCAAACATCAAAATATAACGAGCAAAAATTATTGGGAATAAGTGAACTTTTTATTGAAATGCTAAATTATGACGGAATTACAGTTATAGATAATTTAGGCAGAATTAGAGCATATAATTGCTTTGTAGAAACAAGTATGAATAACGAAAAGAACTTACTTGGTGGAGCGAGAAAAAGAGCAGCATATACAATTATAAACACAAAATTAAAAAAGATTATTGGCGTATATTTTCAATCACACGAAGGTGAAATGTTCTATATTCCAGTAAGAAAAAACAAGGGGAAAAAGTAAAATGGTTAAATATAAACAATGTCAGTTTAATATTACACTAGAAGAACTTGAAAGATTAAATAAAATTTGCGAAAAACATAATTTAAAACAAGCCGAAGCGATTGTTCTTTGCGTAAATAGTTATTTGGAAGGAAAGTTAGAAGAAAAATTGTATGAAGATGTTTTTGTTTCTGGTTGGAGCAAGAAAGTTGTAAATATTGAAGAAAACACTTATAACAACTTTATGCAAGAAGCCGATTTTAGATGCCGAACATTAGTGTCTTTAATTCGATACTGTATTAACGCATTTTATGAATATGAATTTGTTTTATAATAAAAAACATGGATAAAAAAACGCCAAAGAATTAATTTGGCGTTTTTTTTGTTAGTTTGTAGGATAAACAGGTAAGTCAAAATATCCAGGGCAAACATCGCTAGTTGAGTAGTTTTGACAAGGTGGAATAGGGCAGTAGCCATAACTTGGAACTAAAATGTTAGTATTTACAACAACTCTTAAAATTATTTGAATACAAGCATCACAAGTGAATGTGTTGTTACCTACATAAGTAGCATCAGCAATTGCTAAACCTGCAAATACATCAATAGTAAAAGGAACTACTGAAGGTTGTGGTACAAACAATATTACATCTTGGTCGAAAGTTAAAGTTGCTTCGCCAGTTCCGTCAACCCCATTAGCATCAGTAAAGTTTACAATAATAGGAACATTCACTGTGCCACTAACTCTTGCAAAATTTGGTCTATCAGGGAATCTGTCTATAACTAAATTAGTAAAATAAGCATCGCCGTCTGTTTGTGCACTAACAAAAGTATAAGGTTCAACTAATCCACTTGTTGGAGTGATATTTGTTAAAGTAATAGTTAAACCAGTTTCGGATATTTGTTTTCTACAACTATCAAAAACTTTATTTGTTTGAATACAAACTCTTTCGCATAATCCGTTTAAAGGATTGCCAGTTATAGGTCCGGGACATCTGTTATCTGTTCTGTTGTTTGAAAAAAATGACATATGTATTTTTACCTCCTATACTTTATGATATTCAACTCGACTTTTAATTGTGATAAAAATTTAAAATATGTGTAAAACAAATTGATTTAAAATTAAAAATACGCTTAGTATTATTAAATAATATGCAAAATATTTATAGGTGTTATTTTTAA
>CAKVEY010000054.1 GCA_934746185.1 uncultured Clostridia bacterium | reverse complement strand
GCAGACAAACTACTTGCATTATAAACACTTTTTATATTACTTGTAAACGCCAAAAAAAACATTCCAACGACTAATGTAATTAAAATTAAATTAGTTATATGTGTTTCAAGATTTTTTTTAATTTTCATATAAAAAAATATGAGAAAATTTTTAAAAATATAACTTATTATTTTGTAAAATTATTATAATTTGCTATAATAAAATTATTAGGAGAAATTTTATGACAAATTTATTAAATGTAAATCCGTTATATTTTTATATTGGAGCATTAGTTTGTTTCTGCGCTTTCGTTGTTTATTTACTTTTTTATTTATTAAAACAAAAAAATGGAACTAACAAACAAACTAAAAATTGGACTATTGAAAGTGCTAAGAAGTTTTTGGAAAGTCAAAATATAGATATAAAAACTGTTTCTAACGAAAAAGTTATTAGCGATAGCGATAGTGAAAGTAAAAAAATATTAAATAAATTAAACAACTCAAAAGAAGAAAATTTAGACGAAAATTCAAACGAAATTAATAAAACTAAAAGCGAAGTTAAACAAGAAAAAGCAAAACAAAAAAATGTAGCAAAAACCACTACTAAAAAAATTAAAAAAGACGAAAGTTCAAAAGATAAAGATACAGATAAAGACGAAACAACAGTTAAAAAAACTAAGACAAAAAAAGATAAAAGCGATAAATAATCGCTTTTATTTTTTATAAATTTTTACGCATATTTTCTATTGCGTTTTTTTCAAGCCTTGATACCTGTGCTTGACTAATTCCTACTTGATTGCTAACTTCCATTTGAGTTTTACCTAAGTAGTATCTTAAAAGAAGAATTTGTTTTTCTCGTTTATCTAATTTTTTTAAAGCATCTTTTAACGCATAATTTTCTATCCATTCGTCTTGATTATTTTTGCTATCGCCTATTTGGTCCATAACTCTTACAGTTTCGCTTCCGTCGCTATAAACTGGGTCGAACATACTAACTGGTTCGGTTATACTATCTAACGCAAAAGCAACTTCTTTAACTTTTAAGCCTAAGTCCTTAGAAATTTCTTCTAAACTAGGTTCTACTCTATTAATTTTAGTTAGTTTTTCTCTGCTTTGTAGAACTTGATATGCCATATCTCGAATACTACGAGAAACTCTAACGGCGTTGTTATCTCGAATAAATCGTCTAATCTCCCCTATTATCATAGGAACAGCATAGGTTGAAAATCGTACATTTAAACTTGTATCAAAGTTATTTAACGCCTTAATTAACCCCACAGTTCCAACTTGAAATAAGTCATCAGGATTTTCTTTTCGATAACTAAATCGGTGTACAACAGACAAAACAAGGCGTAAATTTGCACTTATGAATAACTCTTTTGCATCTTTATCGCCTTGTTTTATTTTTATCATTAGTTCGTCCATTTCTTTATTTTTTAACTTTGGTAACTTTGAAGTATCAACCCCACAGATTTCAACTTTATTCATTTTTCCTCCAAAACATAAAAATGTTTAATTTTATGTTTGCCTTAGAAAAATAAATTATTCAAATTTTCCAAAATTTACAAAAATAAATTATATACCTATCACTTTAACATTGTAACCTTTTAGTGTTGCTTTATAAACATCTAAATTTAAACTTGGAACATAAATATTTAAGTTTTCAACAATATTATCAAAACAATTTTCATTAAATTTTGGTGGCAAATAACTATTTATTGTTATTGTTGTTAAAGTTTCTATATCATCAACAAAATTAGAACCGATTTCTGTAATTAAATTAGGTATGGTTAAAGTTACTAAGTTTTTATCGCCTTTAAATGCTGAATCTCCTATTTTGTTAAAATTATAAAATTTAGCAAACTCGGTTAAATCTAAATTTTTAACATTGCCTGTATATTTAGTTAAAACTTTATTAGTATTTACGCTAAATACAACAAAATTAAAGTTTGGATTAATATTAGTAAATGCTGTTTTAACTGATTCTTGGTTAGACGAAATTATCATTCTGCTTGTAGTGCCACCAGAAATTGAACTAGAAAATGCACTATTTTCAACAGTTAAATTATAAACTGATTTTACATTAAAATAATACAAACTATCGCATTCACCAAAAGCATAACTATCTAATTTAGAAAGTTGATTAATTTTAACAACTCTTAGGCTTTTACAATTATAAAATCCCCCATTTAAAACTTCTAAATTATCTGCATTTAACTCTAAACTTACTATTGCATTACAATTTTTAAATGCTTCCTTTGGAACAATTTTTAAATTTTTAATAAAAGAAACATCTTTAAGTCTGCTACAACCAGCAAAAGAACTTTCACCGATAGCATCTATATTTTTACTAAAATTAACATTTAAAAGATTTGTGCAAGCATAGAAAGCACTTTTGCCTACATTTAAAATATTTGGGCAATCAACATCAATTAAATTTGTTAAATTGGCAAACATTTCGTCATTAATTTTACTTAAATATGGTGCATAAATTGCTTTTAAGTTTGTAAATTCTTTGAAATCGCCAAAAAATTCAGTTAAGTTTGGTGCATATAAATATGTTATATTTTTTTCAAGTTCTTGAATATTCGCGTTAGTTATTTCGGTAAAATTTTTAAAATTTACCATATAATTATATGTTGAGTAATTTTCTTCAACTAAACTAATGGTTTTTGGCGTTGCATAAATTTCCAAACTAGATTTAGCTGAGAAAGTGTTTGGTTGCAAACTTACATTTGCTTGGTTTTTTAATGAAACAAAAGTTAAATTTCCACTATTTATAAAAGCATTGTCAAAAAATTTAAAATAATTGCCCGGAATTATAATACTTTTTAAAGTATCTATATTAAAAGCGTTTTCTGCCACACCGATAATATAATCTTTACCTACATATTTTGGCAAAATCAAGTTAGTATCTTGTCCTGTATAACCCGTAATATATCCGTTTAAACTTGTAAAATTATTTTCTTGGTTATAACAAAAGTTATTGAAAAAACTACGAGTATTGTCTATTTTAGGGTTATTATTTGATAACAATTCGCATTGAATTGCTTCAAAAACAATACGTAGAGTTATATCTTCACCTATTTGAACATTATCGCCATTAGAATTTAAACTGTCCATTTGTTCTAAATTTTTTGGAACAATTAGTTTATCTACAAAAATGTAACTATTATCTTTGCTTGTAACTGTTTTTAGGTTTTCACTTTCCTTACTCATTAAATAAAAACTATTGTCAAGTTCGTAGTATCTCCACGAATAAGCATCATTTTTGTATGTAGCAATATCTTTAATATTATAATTTAATTGACTAACAAAACTTAATACTCTATTATCGTTACTATCGCTTTCAAAAATAATTTTTGCACGCATATAACTTTTACTACTATTTTCTGTTAAACTTATCGAAACTGGTCGGTTGATAATTTCCATATTAGGTGCAAGTCGTTTGCTATTAGTAGTAAGTGGCAATTCTGCTCTATTATCAACTAATTCAATTTGATAATATTTCATACCTTTATCTTTTGATAAAAAATAAATAGCACAAAAAATACCTGCTATTAAACATAAAGCTAAAACAATTATTAATGTAATTTTTAATCCTTTATTTTTTTGTTTTCTTTTCATTTATTTTATTATTGCCCAAATTAAAAAAAATGTCAAATTATTTTAATAATTAGTATTATATTTTAAAAAAAGTGTTAAATTAATAACACTTTTATTTATAACTTATTTTTAATTTATAATTAAATTTTAATTAAAATTTAACAAATGATATAACTTAATTTTAAATAAATTCATTTTATTTTTATTTAAAAATAATTAATTTAAAATTTTTTGAATTAATATCAATTCTATATTATTTGTTTTGACTAAAAATTTCTTTACAAATTTTTATTTATTATACAACAGCACTATTTTGTTCGGCTTGTTCTATAAATGTTGGCTCAATTTTATTTGTTTGTTCGTTATAATTTATTACAATTTCTTTTAACTTTTTGTTACTAGGTGAAGTGTACATAATGTCCATCATATCGTCTTCAAGAATTGTTCTTAATCCCCTAGCACCTGCTTTTAAATCTATTGCCTTTTTTGCAACATATTTTAAGGCTTCATTACTGAATTTTAAGGTTATTCCATCTATATTAAACATTTCTATATATTGTTTAGTAATTGCGTTTTTAGGTTTTGTTAATATATTAACTAATGCGTTTTCGTCAAGTTCGTTTAATCCAACACAAACGGGTATTCTACCAATAAATTCTGGAATCATACCAAATTTCATTAAATCTTCTGGTTGAATTTTTTTAATAACTTCGCTATTAGTTTCGTCTTTATTTTCTACAAATCCTAAAAATTTGTTAGTTGTTCGGTCTTCAATAATTTTGTCTAGTCCAACAAAAGCACCACCACAAATAAATAAAATGTTTGTTGTGTCCATACTAATTCCGTCAGTATAACCATTTTTTCTTGCTCCCGGTTGTGGAACAGAACAAGTTGTACCTTCTAAAATTTTTAATAACGCTTGTTGAACGCCTTCGCCTGATGGGTCTTTTAAATTGCTTTTTCTATCAGTTTTTTTAGATAGTTTATCAACTTCATCTATATAAATTATTCCCATTTCTGCCTTGCTTACATCGTAATCGGCATTTTGCAATAATTTTTGTAATAGTGTTTCAACATCATCACCAATATAACCTGCTTCGGTTAAAGTTGTTGCATCACATTGAGCAAATGGAACATTTAAAATTTTAGCAAGTGTTCGAGCAATTAATGTTTTACCACAACCAGTAGGTCCTATTAATAAAACATTGCTTTTTTCAAGTTCTACCTTACTATTTTTCTTGTTCGGTTTTATATTATTTTCAATATTATAATTTATTCTTTTATAGTGATTATAAACTGCAACACTTATTGCTTTTTTTGCTTCTTCTTGACCAATTATAAATTCGTCTAAATTCTTTTTAATTTCCATCGGTGTCATAAGTTTAACTTTTGCACTTTTACTAACTTTAATGGTATTTTTAACTATTTCGTTACAAATACCAATACAAGTAGCACAAATAAAACTTTGACCGTCTGGACTAGCAATTAAGTTGTTATCTTCGCTTTGTTTAGCACCACAAAAAGAACATTTAAAATCTGCTTTTTGCATAAAATCTCCTATTTATTATTTACTAAAATTTCATCTATTAAACCATAATTTAATGCTTCTTCAGGAGTTAAATAATAATCTCTATTTGTGTCTTTTTCTATTTGCTCGATAGGTTTTCCAGTATTTTTACTTAAAATTCCATTAATAACATCTTTTATTTTTAAAATTTGTTCTGCTTGAATTTTAATGTCGCTTGCTTGACCTTGTGCACCACCTAATGGTTGATGTATCATAATTCTTGAATGTGGTAAAGCAAATCGTTTACCTTTTTCACCACTAGATAGTAATACTGCTGCCATTGATGCTGCCATACCAACACAAATAACATTAACTTTACTTTTAATAAAATTCATTGTATCGTAAATAGCAAGACCTGCATCAACTTCTCCACCCGGAGAATTAATGTATAAACTAATATCTTTTGTATTGTTTTTTGCTTCTAAAAATAAAAGTTGTGCTATAACTAGATTTGCTAAATCTGTGTTAATTTCACCAGAAATAAATATAATT
>CAKVEY010000053.1 GCA_934746185.1 uncultured Clostridia bacterium | reverse complement strand
TGTTTAGCAATAGAAGAATTATTTTTCCAAAATAACCAAAAAACAGCAATTAATGTTGCAATGGCAAGGGGAGTTGTTGTTGAAATTGCAAAAAAAAAGTTAGGCAACTTGTTTGAATACACACCACTTCAAATAAAACAAGCGTTGACTGGTCAAGGTAGGGCAGACAAAAAGCAAGTTCAGTATATGGTTAAAGCAATTTTAAACTTAAAAGATATTCCCAAACCAGATGACGCAGCAGATGCCTTAGCAGTTGCAATTTGTCATAGTCAAACTAATCAAATTATTGGCAATTTCAAATATTAATTTAAGAAGGTTAAAATGATAGCATATTTAAAAGGTAAAATTTTAGAGCGTAATGAAAATTTAATAATTTTAGAAGTAAATAATGTAGGTTATGAAATTAATATTTCATTAAACACTTATTTGTCATTATCTAACAAAAATGAATGTGAATTATATACTTATTTGCAAGTTAAAGAAGACGGTATTTCGCTATTTGGATTTAGCACAAAAGGTGAAAAAGAATTATTTACAAACTTAATAACAGTAAACGGCGTTGGTCCAAAAATGGCAATAACAATTTTAAGTGGAGCAAGTATTGCCGATATTATTACTAGCATAGTTAGTGAAGATTCTAAAATGCTTTCTAAATTTAAAGGCGTAGGCAAAAAAACGGCTGAAAGAATTATTTTAGAGTTAAAAGAAAAATTAGGTGAAAATATGAAACTAGAAGGCAATGATTTAGTTAGTGTAGACCTTAAAAATGATGTTGTTAATGATTGTATTATGGCACTTGTTGCACTTGGTTTAACAAAAAGTGAAGCAGTTAAACGAATTAAAGAAAATATGGAAAGTACTGATACAGTTGAAACATTAATTGAAAAAATATTAAAAAATTTAAGTAGGTAGTATGGAAGAGAGATTTATAACAAGTACAAAAAACGAAAGTGAACTTGAAGTTGAAAATAAATTAAGACCCACAAGTTTAGAAGATTATGTTGGACAAGACAAAATAAAAAGTAATTTAAAAGTTTTTATCAATGCAGCAAAAAAGCGTGGCGAAGCACTAGACCACGTGCTTTTGTATGGTCCACCAGGATTAGGTAAAACAACATTATCTCACATTATTGCAAACGAACTTGGTAGCCAAATAAAAATAACCAGTGGTCCAGCAATAGAAAGTGCAGCTGACCTTGCTAGCATATTAACAAATTTAAGTAAAAACGATGTTTTGTTTATTGATGAAATTCATAGATTAAATCGTAGCGTTGAAGAAATTTTATATCCAGCAATGGAAGACTACGCACTAGACTTTATTGTAGGAAAAGGTCCTAGTGCCCGAGCAATGCGACTTAAAATTCAACCATTTACGCTAATAGGTGCAACAACAAAAGCAGGAAACTTAACAGCACCACTTAGAGATCGTTTTGGCGTAATAGCACGTCTTGAAATGTACACGCCGGAAGAACTTAATAAAATTATTAAGCGTAGTGCTTCAATACTTGGCGTAGAAATTAATAACGATGCTTGCTTAGAGATAGGAAAGCGAAGTAGGGGAACTCCAAGAATTGCAAATAGATTATTAAAAAGAATAAGAGATTTTGCCTTAGTAGATGACGAAGCTAATGGAGTTATAACACTTGATATTGCTAAAAAGAGTTTAGACTTACTTGAAGTTGACGAATATGGTTTAGATTATACAGATAGAAGAATACTTGAAGTTATGATTGATAAATTTAATGGTGGTCCAGTAGGAATAGACACATTATCGGCATCAACTAACGAAGAAAGTACAACAATAGAAGATGTTTACGAACCATATTTACTACAAATGGGATTTATTGCTCGAACTCCTAGGGGAAGAATTTGCTTGCCACTTGCATATGAGCATTTAAACAAAAAATTAAGTAGCGATAAAAAACAAGAACTTGAAAATATTAAAGATATAAAAGACGATAATGACTAATTATTGTTAAATAAAATAGGACAGATTATGATTAAAGAAGAAGATATTTATAAAAAAGAAACATATTTTTA
The DNA here is from genome assembly GCA_934746185.1 of uncultured Clostridia bacterium. GTDB lineage: Bacteria > Bacillota > Clostridia > Christensenellales > UBA1242 > UBA7868. The sequence goes on along the minus strand of CAKVEY010000053.1, from coordinate 4,042 downwards.
TGATTTACCAGAAAGTTTAATAGCACAAACGCCCGTAGAACCACGAGATAGCAGTAGAATGCTAGTTTATGATAGAAAAACAAAACAAATAGAACACAAACATTTTTATGATATTATAAATTATTTAAAAAAGGGCGATGTTTTAGTTGTTAATAACACTCGTGTAATTCCAGCAAGATTAATTGGTACAAAAATTGAAACTGGTGCTAAAATTGAAGTATTTTTACTAAAAAAATTAGAACAAAACAAATACGAAGTTTTATTAAAACCAGCAAAAAAAGCAAAAATTGGTAGCGTAATTTCGTTTAGTGATACCTTTTCGTGCAAAGTTACAAGTAAAGGCGAAATGGGTATGGGCGAAGTAGAATTTAGTTGCAAAGGATTATTTGAAGAAGAACTAGATAAAGTTGGTTCTATGCCACTTCCACCATATATACACGAAAAATTAAAGGATAAAGAGCGTTATCAAACTGTTTATTCAAAAACCGAAGGTTCAAGTGCAGCACCAACGGCTGGATTGCATTTTACTAACGAATTGTTACAAAAATTAAAAGATAAAGGCGTAATTATTGTTTATGTGTTATTGCACGTAGGCTTAGGCACTTTTAGACCTGTTAGCGAAGATAATATTTTGGCACACGATATGCACAGCGAATATTACGAAATTAGTGAAGAAAGTGCTAATACAATAAATTTAGCAATTAAAGAAAATAGACGAGTTTTTGCCGTTGGAACAACAAGCGTTAGAACACTAGAAAGTAGCAACGAAAAAATAGGTGATAAATATTATGTAAAAGCAGGCAAAGGTAATACAAATATATTTATTTATCCGGGCTACGAATTTAAAATTGTTAAAGGATTAATAACCAATTTTCATTTGCCAGAAAGCACTTTAATTATGCTAGTTAGTGCCTTTTGTGGAATAGAAGAAACATTAAATTTTTATAAGGTTGCCGTAGAAGAAAAATACCGATTTTTCAGTTTTGGCGATGCTTGTTTATTATTATAAAAGGAAAGATTATGGAAGAGAAAAAATTTAGATTTGAAGTTATAAAAACTTGCAAACAAAGTGGAGCAAGAATAGGAAAATTATACACACCACACGGAGTTATTGAAACCCCTGTATTTATGCCAGTAGGAACGCAAGCAACAGTTAAAACATTAACTCCACAAGATTTAAAAGATGTTAATGCACAAATAATTTTAAGCAATACTTATCATTTATATTTGCGTCCAGGTCATAAATTAGTTGAAAAAGCAGGTGGACTACACAAATTTATGAATTGGGATAGACCGATTTTAACAGATAGTGGTGGTTTTCAAGTTTTTAGTTTAAGTAAAATTAATAAAATAACCGATGAAGGCGTAGAATTTCGTAGTCATTTAGATGGTAGTAAACACTTTTTTAGCCCAGAAAAAGCAATGGAGATTGAAGAAAGTTTAGGTGCAGATATTATTATGGCGTTTGACCAATGTAGTGGTGTTGGCGTTAGCCACCAAGAAGCCGAAAAGTATATGAACCGAACTTTAAGTTGGTTAGATAGATGTTATAAATATCATAAAAATGATAATCAATGTTTATTTCCAATAGTACAAGGAAATTTCTATAAAGATTTAAGAAAAATTAGCTTAGAAAAAACTTTACCTTATGTTAATACAGGTATTGCAATCGGTGGACTATCTGTTGGTGAACCAAAAGAAGTTATGTATGATATTTTAGACGAATTGCAACCATTATATCCAGAAAATATGCCAAGATATTTAATGGGTGTAGGCAGTCCAGATTGTTTGATTGAAGGTATTTGCCGTGGAATAGATATGATGGATTGTGTTTATCCAACTCGTATTGCTCGTAACGGAACAGCACTTACAAGTAAAGGCACTGTTGTAGTTAAAAATTCTATTTATAAAGAAGATTTTACACCACTAGATGACGAATGTGATTGCTATTGTTGTAAAAACTTTACAAAGGCTTATTTAAGACATTTAATTAACGCAAAAGAAATATTAGGCGCAAGATTATTAAGTTTACACAATATTCGATTTTTAATTAAAATGACCGAAGATATTAAAAAAGCTATTTGGGAAGATAGATTATTAGATTATCGTGATGAATTTTTGAAAAAATACTATAAAAATGACGAAAATCTTAAAAAATAATAAAAAAGAGTTTTGAAAAATTATTATTTGTTGATATAATCATATTATCAAATAAAACTTAAAAGGAGAGTTTATGAATATTTTATTAGATGGAAATCAAACAGGAAATTTGATTGTAATAATTGTATTATTAGTTGCTTGTGCTGTTATGTTTATATTAAGTTATTTTAAAAATAAAAAATATATGGCAAATCAACAAAATTTATTAGACGAAATTAAAGTAGGTTCTAAGGTTTTAACAAAAACTTTTATTTATGGAACTGTTGAAAGCATAACAGAAACTACTGACGGTAAAATTGTTTTAATCAAAACTGGTGAAGGCGATAAAGTGAGTTATTTAGAAATGAATTTAGAAGCAATTTACTCTATTGATAATAAAGAAGAAGTTGTAGATTTAGACGATGTTATGACCGAAGAAAAAGACGAAAAAGTTGATGACAAAATTCTAAACAAAAAAGAAGAGTTAGAAGAAGTAAAAACTGATGCTGATGAATTAGAAGAACTAAAACCAGTAGAAGTAAAGCCTAAAAAAACAACTAAAAAAACTAATAAAAAATAGTGCTTTATAGCACTTTTTTTATGCAAAAATCTAACAAAAAAGTGCAAACGCACTTTTATATAACTTTATTTTTTGTTAATTTGTCATAAACATCATACATAACAACACTTGCAGCTGTGGAAACATTTAAAGAGTTTGCCATACCAAGTAAGGGCAGATGAATGCAATAGTTAGAAAACTCAATTAATTCTTTGCTAACGCCATCAAATTCTCTGCCTAAAATTAAACAAACAGGACGAGTAGGATTATATTCTCTATAATCTATACTATTGCTAGCAACTTCAACAGAAACTATTTCAACACCTAAATTTCTTAATTCTTTTGCAACATCTAAGGCGTTTTCTCTATATTCCCAAGGAACCCATTTTTCTGCACCCCTAGAACCTTGTTTTATACCCCTGTTTGGTGGAATAATAGTATTTCCACAAATAAAAACTTTTTTAACAAGTAAACTATCAGCAAGTCTTAAAATACAACCTATGTTATGAGTGCATTTTAAACTATCTAAAATAATATAAATTTCATTTCGTTTTTTGTTAAAAAATTCTTCTTTTTTACTCTTGTTTTCTCTAAGTTCAGTTTTAGATAACTGATGTGGGGTAGTAATCATAATAACATTTTATCGAATTTTAATATTTTTGTCAACAATTATAAATTGCCGTCAATAATTTCACTATAATCAATTCCAAAAACCCTATTCATTTCTCTTAAAGCATCTAAATTAGGTTCTGTATAATTAACTTCCCAGTGCTGAATAGTTGCTCGACTTAAACCAATCTTTTTGGCAAATTCTTCTTGTGTTAAACCTAATGACTTTCTTATTTCTCTAATATTTTTACCAACATTTACTTTCATAAATTACCGTCAATAATTTCATCATAACTTACGCCAAAAACTTCTTTAATTTTACGCATAGCGTCAATATCTGGTTCAGTGTAATTTGCTTCCCAATGTTGTATGCACGAGCCACTAACACCAATTTTGCTCCCGAACTTTTCTTGCGATAATTTATTTTCTAATCGTATTTGTTTTAAATTATGACCAATATTATTTTTCATATATAATAATTATAAATTATTTTATTTTCTAAGTCAAATTTATTATGGTTTTATAATTATTATTTCTAAATTTTCTAAGTACAATATAATGGAACTCCACGAGAAAAATTTTTGATATTTACATAAACTATTAGTGGAATTTCATTATGGTGTTCCATTAAGGAGTGTTTATGAAAATTGAAAACGCAATAGTTGATAGAATGTTAGAAATTGCAAATGATAAAAAGACGTCTATTTGTGATATTTGTTTAAATGCAGGAATGAG
>CAKVEY010000052.1 GCA_934746185.1 uncultured Clostridia bacterium | reverse complement strand
TTTTTATGTAATTAATTGCTTTTTCGCTACCTTTTAGATTAGATTGATAATGAATATTAGCAAGTTTTAAAGCATTCAAAACTTCTTCTTTTTCTTTTTTCTTTTTATAAATATTTTCATCAAGCATAACGGTAGGCAGTTCCATATTAGCGTTATCTGCCAGTAATTTAACTGCGTCCATAAAATCAAGGCTTTCCATTTCTTCAATAAATTTTATAACATCGCCACTTTTTCCACAACCAAAGCAATGATAATATTGTTCCATAGAATTTACAGCAAAAGACGGGGTTTTTTCGTGATGAAAAGGACAACACCCCCAATAAGTGTTCCCCGATTGTTTTAAATTTACATATTTAGAGATAACACTAACTAAATCGTTATTATATTTAAGTTTCTCTAAAAAATCAGAATTAAAGCCAAATTTTTGCATAATCTTTTGTTACCCTTAATATACATATTATTTATACACCAAAAATTAATAAATTCCTTTATTTTTTTAAAAAAAATTTAAAATTATTAAAATTATTTTATTTTTTAATAAATATAGACAATTTCTAATGAATTTAATTATAAAAAAATAACAAAAAGGAATTTTTTTTATTCCTTTTTGCTACTAAAATATTTAATATTTTAACTTTTTTAAAACGCTTATAATTTCGTTATGGATCTCTTCAATCGTTTTAATTCTATTCCCTTCATAGCATTTTACAATTTGCCAACTTTTTTTATGTGCAATACTTACTCCCACATCATAGCACTTTTTCATATACTCTAAATTGCTTTCGTGTATATCTTTTTTAGTGCCTGCTTTAAGTTCACCACGCTCTAACCTTAGTTTATTAGATAAATCTGGTCGCATATCTAAAAATATAGTTACATCAGGGTAAGGAAGTTTTAAATCGTTATACTCAAAGTTTTCTAACCACGACACAAACTCTTCTCGTTCTTTCTCGTCATCTATTTTACTTGCTTGATGCAAAATATTGCTTGAAACATATCTATCCAATAGCAAAATTCCACGCTTTTTTAAAAAGTCTTTATATTTTTGCATTGTGCAAAGTCTATCAACAGAAAACAAAACTGATGATTGTTTTGCGTCTAAATCGTTTAATCCACCAAAATCGCCATTCAAATATTTTTTAACTAATATTGAAGATTCACTATCGTAATTAGGAAAACTTTGTTCTTTTACTTCTCTTCCGTTCTCTTTAAAATAATCTAAAAGCAATTTTGCTTGCGTTTGTTTGCCACTTCCGTCAGTCCCTTCTATAACAATTATCATACTTTTCTCCCACTATTCTCCTAAAATATGTTTTACACCTTTAAAATTAGAATATCTATAAATTATTATAACCTTTCCAACGCATAAAACAGGTTCGGCATTAAGTTTATCGCAAATAACTTTCATTGTTTCTTTTGTTGTTTCACTTGAATTTTGCAAAATTTTAATCTTCATTAATTCATTTTTATTAAGATAATTATCTATCTCAATAAAAGTATTTTCATTTAGATTATCTTTACCAATATTTAATACTGGTTTTAAATCTTGAGCAATCTTTTTTAAATCTGCTCGTTGTTTTGTTGTTATCATTTATTTACCCCCAAAAAATTGTCTTAATATGCTTAAAAATTCATTTTCGCCATCTTTAATTATATAGTCTATTTTTGCCACAATATTATTTTCTTTAACTGGACCATAATTACTACAATCGTAACTTGCTCCACGATTATCTCCTAAATAATAGACATATCCCTTTGGAATTATTAAAACATTTTCGTCAAATATCTCAACGCCATCTATTTTAGGATTTGTATTTTTATAGTTAATAAAACTGTTATAAGTATCTACTTTTCTATCACTTGTAACATATTTTTCATCTAGTTTAACATCGTTTACATAAACCGAGCCATCACTTTTAATTTCTAATCTATCACCACCCAAAGCAATTAATCTTTTAATTACATATTTTTCGGTGTGTTCCCCTATTTTTTTCGCTACAATAATATCGCCTTTTTTATACATTTTAATATAATTTAAAACAACTTTATCATAATGACTTAGTCCATTATAATTTTCACTAGCATTTAAAGTTGGATACATACTTAATCCACTCACAGGGGCTATAGAATATGTTACATTAGTATAAATTATAAAAGTAAAACAGATAACACATAAAAACAAAAATATTTGTGAACAACAATATTTAAACTTATCTATTTTACTTTGTTTTAAACTAAAAACAAAATTTTTTTGCATAGAATAATTATATAACATAATTAAAAAAAAATAAAGAATTTTTTTAATAGTTTATAATTTTATCAATCTTTAGTGTTATAATAAAATTATATGAAAAGTAAAGATAATAAAAAGCAAAATTTTTTAAGCAAGTATGGTAAGTTTATCTTATTAGATTTCTTTTTGCTTGCAATATTAATCACTTTACTAGTTTTACTAGGCATAAATTCAAACGTTATAAATGTAATAGATAACTCAGTATTTGATTTTATAAATATCTTTCGAGTTCCCTTTGTAACAAATTTGGCATTATTTATAACCTATTTTGGTGAAACAATAACGATAATACTTTTATTAATTATCTGCCTAATTATCTATAAAAAAGAAAGTTTACTACTAGTTTTTTCTACTGGCACGAGTGCTGTAATAAACTATTTAATAAAACACATAGTTAAACGACCACGACCAGCAGGAGAATTTGTTACAAATTTAATTATAGATTATCCTTTTCCAGACGGTTATTCATTCCCAAGTGGACATTCTCAAACTGGACTAGTCTTTTATTATTTCTTAGCGTATTTATTACTAACTAAATATTATAAAGGCAAACACAAAAAATTGTTTTTAGGTTTATCACTAATTTTCCCAGTGCTTATTATGTTATCAAGGCTTGTTTTAGGTGTTCACTACTTTACAGATATTTTATGTGGTGCAACTCTTGGCAGTTTAATAATAGTAAACTATTTTTTAATTACAAAAATTTATAATAATAAAAAAGAAATCATCTAGTTTTTTTAAATAAAAAGGAACTTTACTATAAAAGTATCGTTCCCTTTTTTATTTGTAGTTATAAATAATTTTTTATTAATTTTACTTTTATTATCATAACACATTGTTATTTTATTAGATATTCATAAAATTTTGTAAATACATATCTAAATTACTCGTAAAATTTTACTCTATATGTTGGTCATTTTAGTATAATAAAAATTAGATTTATACGTTTTATTAATACATTTATTCAAATATTCGAATTATATTAATAATATTAATAATATTATAATAGATTTTTTAATAATATATTAACATAATAGTTATTATTTAATAACTATTTTATAACTCTATTACTATCAATATATCTTTTTACAACTTCTTTATCAGTGCTTTCTTTAAATTTATTACAATCAACAATTAGTGCTTGCATTTTATTTATATATAAAAACAATAAATCATTACATTCTACACATTTAAAAAGCGTAGAATATGCGAGAGTTGCCTTCTCTATTTGTTGACCGTTAGAATATGTAGTTAAATTTAAACTATCAGGCAAGAATTCATATTCCACTTTTATAGATGGCATAGTTGTTGCCTTTTTTAAAGCAAATTTTGTTGTAAACAAATTAGCTACCATAAAGAAAAGTGCTAACCCTAAGAATATTCCACCCAAAACATAAGCACCAAGGCAGAACTCAAGCACACTGCAAATAAGAATTATTAAACTACAAATTAAAGTAATTATTTTTGCTTTTTTTGTTGCGAATTTAGTAAACTTTTTTAAAATATCAATATTATATTCGGTTGTATTTTCTATCATATTAATATTATATCATTTTAAATAAAAAACTCAAACAAAAAACCCACAATTATGTGAGTTTATTTATTTTAATTATTATTTGTTATTTATTATTTTATTTGTTTATTTACTAACAATAATTAAATATAGCAATTTTTACTAATATAAACAAATTATTTCTTTAAACTTTGAATAATATCGTAAATTCTATCTAAGTCGTCTTTATTAAAATAATCTATGTATATTCTTCCACGATTTTCGGAGCCCATTACAAACACTTTTGTTCCAAACACTCTTTGCATATCCATTATTAATTCGTGGAATTCGTTACTGATTTTATTATTGCTATTACTTACTGCATTTTTAGGTTTTTTAGTAGATTTAACAGCGTTTTCTAAATCTCTAACCGTTAATTTCTTTTCGCATACTTGTTTTGCTAGTTTTAATTGTGCATCTCTATCTTGAATTACAACTAAACTACGGGCGTGTCCAGCACTGATTTTACCTTCTTCAATCATTTGTATAACTTCTGGTTCTAAGTTTAATATTCTCAATGTATTTGAAATAACTGGTCTGCTTTTACCTAATCTTTCTGCCACAACGTCTTGTGTCCAACCAAATTCATCAATTAACGATTTAATTGCCTTTGCTTCTTCAATAGGAGTTAAATCCTTTCTTTGTAAGTTTTCGATAATACTAATTTCTTTTATTTGATTATTAGTAAAATCAGCAACCAAACAAGGAATTTCCTTTAATCCGGCAAGTTTACTTGCTCTCCAACGTCTTTCACCAGCAACAATTAAATATCTGCCGTTTCTTTCTACAACAAGTATTGGTTGCAACACTCCGTGCACTTTAATTGAACTTGCCAGTTCATTTAACGCTTCTTCATCAAATTTCTTTCTTGGTTGGTCTTTATTTGGGTCAATTAACGAAATTGATATCGTTTGAACCGTTTTACCCTCTTTTTCTAATGTTTCACGTGAAACACTTTCAATTTCTTCTGTATTTTTAAAATTATTAAATAGACTTTCTAGTCCCCTGCCTAAGCCACCTTTAACTGCCATTTTATTTCTCCTTTTAATATAAATTCGATTAAATAATATACTTTTTATTAATAAATAGTATTATATTGCTTTTGTATAGTATTTTTAAAGAACTTTTATCAATTAATTCGTTTTGTGTACTTTTTACTTTAAAACAATTTTTCATAGGTCTCTTAATACATCACCTTTAAAAGTTACTTTATTATTGTTCAATTTAAAATTTACACGCTAATCTCAAATGTTTCACGTGAAACATTTAATTCTTATTTGTCCTTATTTCTCTTTAAAAATTCTTGCGTTAACTCCATATAAGCCACAGCCCCTTTGCATTTAGGGTCATAATCAATAACGCTTTCGCCATAACTTGGTGCTTCTGCAACCCTTATATTTCTTGGTATTGCAGTATTAAACACTTTTTTATCAAAGAATTTTCTTACTTCTGCCGAAACTTCATTTACTAAATTACTTCGAGCACTTTTCATAGTTAAAACTACGCCTTCAATCTCTAAATTGCTATTTAAGTGTTGTTTAACAAGCCAAACAGTGTTCATTAATTGCGTTAGCGCCTCTAGTGATAAAAATTCACAAAGCATAGGAATTATAATACTATCGGCAGCAGTTAGTGCATTTACCGTCAATAATCCTAAACTTGGTGGACAATCTATTGTAATATAGTCGTAACTGCCTTTTATTTTATCAAGGGCATTTTTAAGCACTTTTTCCCTATTATCCATTTGTACTAAATCTATTTCAGCACCAGCAAGGTTTATATCTGCTGGAATTATATCTAAATTTTGATATTTTGTTCTTTTTACTACATCTTCAATGTTTGCTTCGCCAATAATAACATTATATATACTTTTTAAGTTCTCATTTTTTTCTACACCTAGTGAACTTGTTGCATTTCCTTGTGGGTCAAGGTCTAAAATCAATACCTTTTTGCCAAGTCCTGCCAAGCAACTACTCATATTAACACAAGTTGTTGTTTTTCCAACGCCACCTTTTTGGTTAGAAAAAGCCACCACTTTTCCCATATCTTATATCCTCCTTATTATTTATATTATAATATACCTATAAAAAAATAGCAAGGTGTTTTTGCTATTTTTACTAAAATTTTAATTATAATGGTTGAGTTTTTGGTTTATTTTGTGGTCGTGGATACTTTTTAGGAGTATTTTTAACCTTTTTTATGTAAATTAAGGTTCTTTCATTACCTTCTAGGTCAATTTTATCAATTTTTTCAATTTCTCCACCCAATATTTTTAAAGCATTTTTTGCTTCGATAATTTCTTGCTCGCTATCCAAACTCTTATACGCTATAAAATAACCACCTATTTTTAAATATGGCAAACAATACTCTAACAATGTATTTAATCTTGCCACAGCACGAGAAACAACATAATCAAATGTTTCACGTGAAACATTTACATAATCTTCTGCTCTGCCGTGTATAGCCTTAATATTTGATAAACCTAATTTTTCTATTTCTTCATTTAAAAAATTAATTCTTTTATTTAGACTATCAAGCAAAGTTATATTTAATGTGTCATTTAAAATTTTTAAAGGTATTCCCGGAAAGCCTGCACC
>CAKVEY010000051.1 GCA_934746185.1 uncultured Clostridia bacterium | reverse complement strand
AGATTTCGCTTTAAATGTGCTTATTTTAGACGAAAGAAATGAAATAAGTGCTTCTATTAAAGGCGTTCCTACAATGGACGTTGGAAAATTTAGCGATATTTTGGTTTATAGCAATAAAAAAATTGGTTTTGAAAACGGAATAAGAAGTATGTCGCCAAACTTAATTGTAGCAGATGAATTAGGCAACAGAGAAGATATAGAAAGTATTATTTATGCTTCAAATTCGGGAATTAACTTACTAGCAAGCGCTCACGCAAAAAATATTGAAGAACTTAAAGAAAAATATTTATTTAACGATGTATTACACAAAAAAATATTTAAACGAATTGTAGTTTTAAGTCAAAAAAATGGTGCAGGAACAATAGAAGGCGTGTTTGACGAAAACTTGGTAAGGTTAGTATGAAATACGCGTTACTTGGGCTAATTTTTGGCTTAATTAGTTACTTAGGATATAAATTTGGCGATAGTTATAAAGAAAAAGAAAAATTTTATGTAGAATTTAATAATCTAATTATTTATATAAAAAATCAAATTAGTTTTTATAAGACTGATATTATACAAATTTTAAACGAATTTAATTCAACAAATAAAGACATTAACTTATTAATTAAAAACTATCAAAATTATTTAAACGGAAAAAATTATGAATTTTTAAACATTTTAACAAAAGAAGAAAATGAAGAAATTTTAAATTTTTTAAAAGGGGTAGGACTAAACGATTGTTTAATTCAAAATGAATTTTTAGAAAAAAATTTAGAAAATTTTAAAGTTAAATTAAATGATAGTAAAAACTTAAATTTAAAATATGGCGTTTTATATAAAAAATTGGGGGTATTATTTGCAATTTTTATATGTATTGTGCTTATTTGAGTTTGCATAGTATATTGCATAGTACTACGCATAGTACTATGCAAAAGGAGTATTGAATGGGCGTAGAAATAATTTTTAAAATTGCCGGTATAGGAATTTTAACAGCAATCGTAAATCAGGTGCTAAAATACGCAGGGAAAGAGGAAATAGCAACATTTACAACATTATCGGGCTTAATAATTGTGCTTTTAATGGTTGTTAATTTAATTAATGAACTATTTTCTACTGTTAAAAATTTATTTTCTTTATTTTAGGAGAAAAAATGGAAATTTTAAAGATAATTTTGATAGGAATTATAACTTGTGTTGCAACAATTTTGTTAAAACAACTAAAACCAGAACTTTCAGTTTTAGTGTCTATTGCTGGTGGAATTGTTATTTTGGTTATGGTTGTTAATTATTTGGGTAGTATTGTTTCTAATTTTACTCAAATTGCAACTAAAACGAATATTAATATGCAGTTATTTTCTAGTGTAGTAAAGATTGTAGGCATTGGCTACATAACAGAATTTGGTGCAAATATTTGTCAAGATACAGGAAATAGCAACATTGCAGATAAAATTTTGCTTGGTGGAAAGGTGATTATTTTAGGATTTGCTCTTCCTATTATAAACGCTATGCTTTCTACCATTATGGGACTTATAAAATGAGAAAAAAACTAACAATTTTAATTAGTTTAATAGTTATTTTTTCTGCCTTTTTTGTCTTTTTTTCTTTTAATAAAAATCAAAGCATTGTAACGCAAACATTAAGCGTAGAAACTGACTTAAAAAACGAAACTGACAATCAATTAAACTACTTTGATTTTTCTAGTTTAGACGAAGAAATTAGCAAGTTAGAAAATGGGCAGTATTTTGGGACAAGTTCGTTTATAGAAAAGGTTAAGCAGTTAATTAATGGCGAATATAGCACAGATTTTTGGGGTATTTTAAAAATTATTTTAAACTCTTTAATAATGGATTTTAAAAAATTAATTCCATTACTCGCCACAATCTTTTCGCTTGCCATTTTATCTAATATAATTGGGCAATTTAAGGGTAAAAAAGATAAAAATATAGGGAATATTGTGCACTTTGTTTGTTACTCTGCCGTAATAATTTTAGTTTGTTCTAGCATAACCACGCTAATTAGTTTGACAACTAGCACCATTAATAGTATGAAAGGACAAATGGAAGTTATTTTTCCTATTGTTTTAACTTTAATGGCATCAGTTGGTAGCACAGTAAGCGTTGGAATATATCAACCTATTGTTGCAATGCTTTCTGGGCTTGTTATTAATATTTTTAGTTACATAATTTTACCTATTTTTTTAATAAGTTTTGTTTTAAGTGTTGTAGGTAATTTAAGTAATAATGTAAAACTTAACAAATTTTCTAATCTTTTAAACGATGTTTTTAAATGGGTTATTGGCTTTATATTTACTATTTTTACTGGACTGATGACCATTAAAGGAATTAGCGCTGGTAGTTTTGATAGCGTATCTATTAGAACTACAAAATTTGCTTTAAAAACTTATGTGCCACTTGTTGGTGGTTATTTAAGCGATGGTTTTAACTTAATTATGGCAAGTTCAGTTTTAATTAAAAACGCCGTTGGAACGGCTGGATTACTACTTATTTTTGTTTCAATTATTTCACCAGTTTTAACTATTTTAGTTTTTAAATGGGCTTTACATCTAGTTTCTGCCTTTATTGAACCACTACTAGATGATAAAATTTCTAACTTTTTATTTTCGGTATCAAAGGCATTAAATATGTTAATCGCTTCTATTTTATGTGTGGCATTAATGTATTTAATTTCGGTTGGACTACTTATGACAACAGGGAATGTTTATTGGGGGTAAATATGGCAAGTGGGATTATAAGTTGGCTACTTTCAATAGTGGGAATAACCTTAATAGGTGCGTTAGTAGATATAATACTTCCAGAAGGAAGCACACAAAAATATATTAAGTGCATTTTTTCAATTTTTGTCGTTTTTGTTATGATTTATCCAGTAGTAAATATAAATATTGATAAGATAGATTTTAATAAGTTTATTTACAATAATTCAAGCATAGAATTAAACCAAGAATATATAAATAATTATCATAAATCATACAAAAAAAGCCTTGAAAAACTAACTGAAAATCAACTAGATAGCAAAGGTTACAAAAACACCATTGTAGAAATTTATTACAATATGTCGAGCAATAATTTTGAAATAGAAAAAGTAGAAATAAATGCAAAAAATTTAGTTATTAATAACGAAACAGTGCATATAGATAAGTATAAAGAAATCAAAAAGATTGTAAGTCAATTTCTTTATTTAGACGAAAATAAGGTGGTGATAAATGAGTGAAGAAAAGAAAAATTCAAAACTGATGGACAACCTTTTTAAAATTCCACTTTTTAAAAAACTTAAAAATATTAAGCATATTGAAATAATCATTTGCATAATATTTATTAGTTTGCTTTTACTTATTTATTTCTACGGATTTAACGGAAAAACAAATAAAACAGTTAAGACAAGCACCGAAGAGTATAACGAATTGAGTTTTACTTCTTCCACCGAATATGCAAAAGAAATGGAAACCAAATTAAGTTTAGCAATTAGCAGTCTTAAAGGTGTTAGCAAGGCAAAAGTAATTGTTAGCATTGCTAGTGGTGGCGAACTAATAATCGCCAATTCTATTGAAGAAAAAAGCACGGTTTCAACAGATGGCGAAAGCAAAAATGTAACAACTATAAAAACTCCTATAATTGTTACAGATAATGGGACAAGTAAACCAATAATACTAATGGAGATTCTTCCAAAACTTCAAGGAGTTATAGTTGTTGCTTCAGGTGCTGACGATGTTAAAATTAAACTTGACATATTTAGGATAGTAGAAACAATAACAGAATTATCAAGCGAAAACATTCAAGTTTTTGCAGGAAAATAAAAGGAGAGAGATTATGAATAAAAAGAAAAAAATTATAATTATTAGTGTTATGATGTTACTTTTAGTAATTACAGGGGTTTTAAATATTGTATTAAACAATAACGTAACAAAACAAGCGTCTACAACAGTAACTACCGGCAACTTTTTTGCAACTTACAGAACAGATAGACAATCAACAAGAGACCAAGAACTTTTATATTACGAAGCAATTATCAAAAGTGAAAGTAGCACAATAGACGCAAAAAATTTAGCCGAAACTAAAAAATTAAGTTTAATAGACAATATGGAAACTGAATTAGTAACAGAAGGATTAATTAAAGCACAAGGCTTTGAAGATTGCATAGTAACTACTTCTGCTAGTTGTGTTAATGTAGTAGTAAAATCAGGAGAGTTAAGTTCAAGCGAAGTTAAAAAAATTGTTAGTATTGTAAGAGAACAAACTGGTGCAAAAATTGACAACATAAAAATTATTCCAGTTGAATAAAATATAACAAAAATAGTGGAGAAATCCACTTTTTTTATTGACAAGGTTAGGTATAATCTATTATAATTTATATATAATTTAATTAGGGGTTAATTATGAATTATCAAATTTCAGACAATGAAGCAATAAAAAATAAAGGTAAAGTTAATTGCAATAAAAATGTATTGCTTTCTATTATAAACTTAGCAGCGAAAGAAATTTCTGGCGTAGATAGTTTATGCTCAAATTTTAGTAGTGGCATTAAAAAATTCTTTTCTAACAATGTTAGTGAAGGCGTTAAAATTGCTTTTGAAAACGAGGGAATAACTGTTGATATTTACTTAAATATTTTATATGGCTATAACGTAACCGATGTTGCTCATAGAGTTCAAGAAAACGTTAAAAACGGCATTTCTTCAATGATTGATATAAAAGTAAATAGCATAAATGTTCACATTATGGGCGTAGAATTTGGAGCAGAAATAAATGAGTAGAATTAAACTAAGAGAAAATTTGATGAAATTAGTTTTTCAATACATAACCACCAAAAATAGTGAGTGTGATTTAGATATTTTAGAACTAAATAATTTAACTGATGAAGAAAAAGAAAACTTATTAAATCTTTTTAAAAACATTGTAAATAAATATGACGAGATAATTAATTTAATAGAAAAAAATTTAATAAACTATAAATTAGAAAGAGTTTGTAAAACAGATTTAGCAATTTTAGTTGTTGCAATATATGAATTAAAATTTTTAAACGAAGATGTAAAAATAGTTGTAAATGAAGCTGTGGAACTAGCGAAAAAATACTCGCAAGATAATAGTTATAAATTTGTTAATGGTTTGCTTGCAAAGGTGAATAATGCAGTTTAATAACCTTAGCGTTGTAGAATTTAACAATATAATTAAAAACATTTTTGATAGCGAAGAAATGCTTTTTAATTGTGCTGTTGTGGGAGAAATTTCAAGTTTTAAAATAACAAATAATATAGCATATTTTACTATTAAAGATGAATATGCTGTTTTGTCGTGTGTATGGTTTTCGCCCGATAAAGACTATAAAATTGGCGAAAAAGTAAAAGTTGTAGGAAAACCTAATTATTATGTTAAAGGTGGCAAATTAAACTTT
The DNA here is from genome assembly GCA_934746185.1 of uncultured Clostridia bacterium. GTDB lineage: Bacteria > Bacillota > Clostridia > Christensenellales > UBA1242 > UBA7868. The sequence continues at coordinate 1,258 of CAKVEY010000051.1, read as the reverse complement.
GTTGTCAATTTTTTAACAAGTTTTGGCGAAGGTGAAATATATAAAAAATTTTTAGAATTAAAAAAGAAGTTAAGCGATGAAGGTTATTTTTTAGGGAAGAAAGAATTACCCGAAATTGTAAATAATATAGGCGTTGTTTCATCAAGTAAAGGAGCAGTTATTAGAGATATTATATCTGTTGCTACTAGAAGAAATCCTAATATAAACATTTTTATTTATCCTGCAAATGTTCAAGGAATAAATGCCGAAAAAGAAATAATTAAGGGAATTGAATTTTTTGAAAATTTTGATGTTGATGTTGTAATAGTTGCGCGTGGTGGTGGAAGCAACGAAGATTTAAGCGTTTTTAACCTAGAAAGCGTTGCTAAATGTTGTTATAAGTTTTCTAAACCAATAATCTCAGCCGTAGGGCACGAAACAGACTACACATTAATAGATTTTGTAGCAGATATAAGGGCATCAACGCCATCTGTTGCTGCCGAAATTGCCGTTAAAGAAACTAAAAATTATAAATATATATTAAATAATGAGTTTTATAAATTAAACAATTTATTAAATCAAAAATTAAAACTTAATAAACTAAATATATTTAATTCAACCTTAACATTAACTAGGCTTTTAAAAACAAAATTAAATAACGAGCAAAGCAAATTAAAAGCAAGTTCAAATAGTTTAAATAGCAATATAAAACTTATTAATACTACAAATATTAAGGAAATAGAAAATCTTTATAATAAATTAATAAACGCAAATCCTTTAAATTATTTAGAAAAGGGTTTTGCTATAGTTAGTAAAAATAATATTAGGCAAAAAGATTTTCAAAATATAAACTTAAATGACGAGATAGAAATTACTATGCAAAAAGAGAAAGTAACGGCTGTTGTTACAAAAAAGGAGAATTTATGAGTTACGAAGAAAAGTTAAAAAGGATAGAAGAGATTGTAAAAACATTAGAAGAAAACAATGTCGGCTTTGAAGAAAGCGTAAAACTTTACGAAGAAGCAAGCTTATTAATTAAAGATTGTTATAAAATAGTAAATGCTTGTGGTGGGAAAATTAAAGAAATTACCGAAGATTTATCTTTGATAGATTTTGCAATAGACAAATAAAATAAAAATATTATGCATATCTTATTATATGAAAGAAAGTATGCAAAATCAAAAGAAGAAAAAAATAATCTATTGGAAATATCCTTTGCAAGTTTTAATACTTACTTTGGCTTTGAGCTTTGTGTTAAACATATCTAGCGAAACAATTT
>CAKVEY010000050.1 GCA_934746185.1 uncultured Clostridia bacterium | reverse complement strand
GGTGGCATTTTTATGTGTTTTATTGCATCTATTATGATGATTGCTAGTATATATTTTACTATCAATGGCATAAAAATGATTATTGATGGGAAAAAATCTATGGAAGTTTCAAAAAAAGGACATAGTGAAAACGGTAGAATAATTGATTTATTCGCAACAGAAGTAACAGAAAATATTAATGGTTGTGTTTCTAATTACACTATTTACAATTTAAAATTTGAATATACTAACGATAATGGAATATTGTGCGAAAATGAAGAACAGGTAAGTGAAAAAGTTTACGCAAAGTTACAAAAAAGAGAACTTGTTCCAATTATCGTGTATAAAGAGCGAGCAATTTTTGATAGAAAAAAATTTGAGAATGAAGATGTTGATAAAATTCAATAATTAAACTGATATTTAATTAGAATTAGTTAAAATCATAATAAAAATATGTTTAATGATAATTTTAATTATTTTTAAAATGTTTATAAATTATACAAATTACAAAATTAAATTTTAAGGAGAAAAATGAAATTGAAAAAGAAAATATTAAGTTTTATATTTGCTTTTATACTAATCATTCCAGCATTTTTTCTTTGTGGCTGTGGTGATAACGATAGTGGTGGTAACAAAAATTTACACGATAGTACTAAGTGGTTCACTGAAACAGAATTATCTGATGTTGGGTTATCAAACTTAAATGCTCCAACAGGACTTATAGGCACGATTTCATCAAGTGTTACTTGGTTTAATGATGGATATTCCTTTTCACAACCTTGCAATGATGCAAATTTATTGACGCAAAATGCAGAAACATATTTAGATTATTTTAAAAATAATTATAACGGATATTTTGGCATTGCAAACATATTTATGAGTTCTTCAACAACTTATTATTATAATATAATTCAAAAAAATAATATTGATGATTATTTTGCTGATAATCCAAGTGAACTTTATAAGTTTTATTATGTAACAAACAAACAAAAAGATAGTGATGGATATTTTGTGGAAGGTTCGGTTTATACTTTTGAAATTCGTTATGAATTTAGCACTACAACAAATGAATATATGTTTAAACTATTTGTAGAAAAGGCAGATACATCACATAATGGAATGACATATTATTATAGAACGATATAAAAAATAAGTAAATTAATTAATCTTATAGAGTTCTATAAATAATGAATTACAAAGATTGACCTATTAGATAAATTCTAGTAGGTTTTTGCCTAACTGGTGGGGCTGGTATAGATATAATAAAGAAGGAAAAAACAGTTAGAAAATTTTTAGAACAATATCTATAAATTTTAAAATGCATATAAAATAAGATAAAAATAAATATAAATAAAATTTAATTATAAATAAACAAAAAATAAAAACAAAAAAGGACTTTTAAATAAGCCCTTTTTAATTATTAGTTTTTTTATATTTGTTTAATCTTGACCATAAAATTATTCCAATTTGTAGTGGTATTCCTATTAAAAATAATACCCATAAATTATATTTTAATAGTTGAAGATATATACTAAGAATTAGTGTACAACTAAGAGTGGAAGTTATTAAGATTGAGAATTTGTGTTTACCCCAAATTGCGTTGAAAACTAATAACACTATGCTAGAAACAGGTAGCGCCCAAATAAAACATAGCCAATAACTAGTTTTTAAAAATATGTTAAGTAAAACATAAACACTTGTGCTAACTAGCCAAACGCAAATTACAGAAAGCAAAGTTATAACCAAATGATTTCTTGTTGGTTTAATAACTTTTTCTTCTTCAGGTTTCTTTTCTAGTTTTTCAGGTGAGCCTATAAGATTATCGACTGTAACATTGAAAAAATCTGCTAATCTTTTAATAACTTCAATATCAGGTACAGTGTCGCCATTCTCCCATTTAGATACAGATTTATCGGAATAATTTAACTTATTTGCTAGTTCTAGTTGAGTTAGTTTTCTTTCTTTTCTAAGTGTTGTTATATTCTTAGATAAATTTTCTTTTATTTCGTCCATATATAAATTATATTCAAATTTTTGCACAAAATCAAGCAAAATAAAAGGTTTTTTATCAAACTCTCTTCAAAAGAGAGTTAAATTCTACTATGCAAAAATTAACATTATAGTTGTTTTAGTAAAACTCTCTTGTAGTAAAATCATATAAAGCATATAATTGGTAAAAAAGGAGAAAGAGTATGAAAAAAGAAATCCCTATATTTTTTGCAATAAATAATAATGAAGCAAAATTACTTATGGTTGCCATTAATTCCATTAAAAATAATGCCAGTTTAGATAATAACTATAATATTAATATAGTTTATGACTATCTTAATGAAGAAAATAAAAAAAATTTGTTAAAATTCAATGCTAAAAATTTTAAAATAAATTTAATAAAAGGTGAAGAAATTGTTAAAAAAAATAAATTTACGAATTTAGAATTTGATATGAAATATTATCGTTATTTTTTAGCAAAAAAGTTTAACGAATTAGATAAGGCAATATATTTAGATTATGATGTGGTTTTGTGCAGTGATATTGCAAAACTATTTGATATTAATTTAGGTGACAATTTGTTAGGTGCTGTACCTGATGAAATGGTGAATAAAGTTTGCGAACTAATTAGTTATACTAACGATTGTTTAAAAATAAATGCACAAAATTATATAAATAGTGGCGTTTTAGTTATGAACTTTAAAGTTTTTAGAGAAGAAAATTTAGAAAATAACTTTGTAAAATTATTAAATCAAAAAAGTTTTATACTTTTTAAAGACCAAACATATTTAAACTTATTATGTAAAGATAGAATAAAATATTTGGATTTAAGTTGGAACAAAATGCCTTTTGATAGAAGTTTAAACGAAAAAGAAATAAACTTAATTCATTATAACCTAAATTATAAACCTTGGCGATATAAAGGTGTAAATTATGAAAATTCGTTCTGGCAAAACGCAAAACAAATAAAACTAGAAAATCAATTCAAAAGAAATAGATTAGAATTTTTAATGGGCTAAATAATTAAATTTATAGATTAAATAGTAGATTAAATAGTTTGTAGTTTTTATTAAAATAATATATAATAAAATTTATGAATGAAATTGAAAAGTATTATAATAAATTTAATGAAGACAAAAGACTACTCACTCGGCACGGGCAAGTTGAATTTTTTGTTACAACAAATTATATTAATAAATATTTAAAAAAACTAAAAAAGCCTAAAATTTTAGATGTTGGGGCAGGAACGGGCAGATATAGCATATATTTAAACGATTTAGGTTATGATGTTACTGCTGTTGAACTTGTTAAACATAATTTAAAAGTTTTAGAAGAAAAAAATAAAAATATAAAGGCAATTTTGGCGAATGCAACAAATTTGAAGAAAATTGAGGATAATTCTTTTGATATTGTTTTATTATTTGGACCACTTTATCATTTGTTTAGTTTAGAAGATAAAATAAAAGCGATTGAAGAAGCAAAAAGAGTTGTTAAAAATAATGGACTTATTTTTATTCAATATGTTATGAACGACTACGCCATTTTAGTGCACGGATTTAGAGAACAAACCATTTTAAATGATTTAGAAAAAAATAAAATTGATAAAAATTTTAAAATTAAAGATGATATACAAAATTTATATTCTTTTTATAGAATTGAAGATATAAATGAGTTGAACAAACTAACTAATTTAAAAAGAATAAAAATAATTGGTGTTGATGGTGCAACCGATTATTTTAGAAAAGATATAAATAAATTATCTTTTGAAGAGTTTGAATTATTCAAAAAATATCAATTATCTATTTGTGAAAGAAAAGAATTAATGGGTGCTAGTTCGCACATTTTAGATATTTTAAGGGTAAAAAAGTAAAAATTGTCGAAAAATAAAATAAAAAATTGAATATTGACAACCAAATAAAAGTATGGTATTATTAAAAGACTATGGAAAACAAATTTTTAAAATTTATTAAAAGTAAAAAATTTTTAGATATATTCTGTTATATTTTTTGTGGCATATATCTATTTTTTGCTGTAAGTTTTGTGTTAATCGACTATTCAAATAAACTTGGTGTAGAAAGAGAACTACAAAATTTGTTAGCCTATACAGATAGCGTTAATAAGCGTTTAGAAGAAGAGAAAAAACTAATTAAACCCGAAGATAATGAAAATCCACCTGTTGAAATTTTGTTTAAAGATGGTAAAGAAGCAATTATCTCTGCCTATAATAAACTATATAATGCCGATAGTTTTTACATAGAATCTACTGGTTCGTTCCAAACAACAGTTGCAGGTGTTACTGCAAAAGCCGGAATGATTAATAAAATTATTCGTTTTAATAAAGAAAAACAATATGATGAGAAAATAAATTATTTTATTAGTGCTTCTAGTTTTGAAAGTTTTGTAAAACCACAAACCAATAAAGCAAAAAGAGTTTTAAAAGAATATGGCACTGCAAAAGTTTATGAAACAACAAAAATTAGTGGCAAAAAAGCTGATTTTTCGGGCGCAAAATTTTATTCTAGCACAACCGAGCCAGTGCTTGGCGAAAACTTATATATAGTAAATGAAGAAACTATTGAAAAAATATTATACTTTAAAATTAAAAAAGATAGAAAAGGTAACCCTGTTGAATATTATGTTCAAGCCGAATTAAACCCTGAAACTGCATTAAAAGATTTTGCAAATTATATGAAATTTTCTTCCGAAAGCTTAAAAAGACCAGTTTATACTAAATTTATTGCAACAGCTTGTATAGATAAATACGGCAATTTAATTGGTGTTAGCACAGTTGACCATTCAATTATTGTAAAAAATACACCACTTGGCGTAAAAGATTGCCCTTGCGATGTTAAATTAAGTTTTACAATTAGCAACATTAATCAAAATATAGACTATGATTTGGGGGACTTTTAAATGAAAAGATTAAATAGTTTGTTTAAAAGCCGTAAGTTTTTAGATATATTTTGTTATGTTTTTTGTGCTTTATATTTAGTTTTTGTTATAGCGTACGCTTTTAATGATATTCAAATTCAAAAAGACAACGAAAGACAATTAAATAATTTAGTAAATTCGGCAGTTCTTGTTAATAAAAATTTATTAGATAAAAAGTTTTATTCACCTAAAAAGGAAGAAACAAAAACTTTGCCGACAGAACCTTTATTTAATAATGGTGAAACAGCCATTTTGCAAGCGTTTAAAAAATTAGATAAAGCAAATAGTTTTATAGTTGTTATGGACGGAACAACCGATATTGGCAAAAATATTGCAGGTCTTGGCAATTTTAACTTAAAACTTGCAATGAAAAATACATCTATAAAATATAATGAAAATAAAGTTTATAACGAAAACGCTGTTAAAAAAATTGGTGGTAGTTATCCTGCTGTGTTTGAATCACCTATTGAACAATGGGTTGCTTATTGTAGTAAGTCATTACGAATTAACGAAACTATTGCCGATTATACAGCAGTAGGACCAGTAAAACTTGTAAACGGCGAACCAGTTGGCGATTTTAAAGGAATAAGAAAACAAGATAATGTGAATAAAAGTTTACTTGCCGATAATATGGTTATTGTAAATAAAGAAACAATCGAAAAAATTGGATTTTTTAAAGTAAAATATAAAAATGATATTCCACAATATTACTATATTCAAGCCGATTTAGATGCAGTAAAATCTGCTGAAAAATTAAGGAAAATTATGAATATTGATTTAGGACCTTTTAAATTTAATCCACCAACATATTTAACAACAAAACTTACGGCGTGCTTAAATGCTTACGGCGATTTACTTTCGTTTAGATTAATAAGCAATGTTAAAGAATATTTAACTACACCACTTGGTAGTTTTGAAGCGAATTGTTATTTTAATGTTAATTTTGTTATTACTGCAATAGATAAAGAAATAAATTTTGTTCCAGAAGGTTTTTAATGATTTTAAATTGTAAAAAAGAATTAAATATTAACGATTACTTAACAAAATATGAAGGTTTGAACTATAATAAAGTTCAAGCCTTATTTCGTAAAAAAGACATAAAGGTAAATAATAAAAAAGTAGATAAAGATTATTTATTAACTCTTAATGATGAAATAAGAATATTTACCCCTTTAAATTATTTTTATGATATTAAAACGATTTATGAAGACGATAATATTATAATAGTTGATAAGCCTAAAAAACTTGAAGTTATAAGCGAAACTCGAAATGTATCGTTAATAAATTTAATTAATTCAAGTTACTTTGCTGTGCATAGATTAGATTTTAACACTGAAGGACTTGTTGTTATTGCAAAAAACTTAAATTCAAAAACTGAATTAGATAACGCCTTTAAAAATGGGCAAGTTGAGAAAAAATATGTAACTATTTGTAAAAATTGTCCTAATAAGAATGAAATGACTTTTGTAGATTACTTAATAAAAGGTGATAGCAAAGTAAAAATTGTAAAAAATGAAGAAAAAAATAGTAAACAAATTGTTACTATAATAAACTCATTAGAAAAATCGAAAAATTATAGTTTACTAAATGTTACTTTAAAAACAGGAAGAACTCATCAAATTCGTGCACACTTAGCGTTTCATAATTTATTTGTGCTTGGAGATGATAAATACGGCGATTTTAATGAAAACAAAAAACTAAATTTAAAATCACAAATTTTAAAATGTTATTATTTAAAATTTCATTTTCTAGAAAGTAGTAA
>CAKVEY010000049.1 GCA_934746185.1 uncultured Clostridia bacterium | reverse complement strand
GAGTTAATAAGTAATTTTAATTTTTTTTTTAATGGGGAAGTGTGAAAACTTAAAAATTTTTGTTAAAAAAATAAAATTTAATTTGCAAAATAATTATGAAAAAACTGATAAAAAATTGCATTTTAAAAAAATTTAAGATTTGTAAAAATAGGGCGATTTTTGTTTGACAAAGATTTATATTTTATATAAAATATAAGTGTAAAAAAGCAAAAGTGCTTAATGCAAAATAAATTTATACTATAAATAACACTAATGTTAAATAAAAAATATAATTTGGCTAAAACTAAATTTAATATAGTTTGGCTTTTAAAAATATAAAATTGGAGAATTGTATGAAGTTAAATTTAAACAATTTAAAAATTAATAATCCGTTTGGGAAATTCCTTAAAAATATATTTTTAGGGGTTATTTTGTTACTGATAAGTTTTTCTGGGGTAATGATTAGCACAAACCTAATTAACAAACCAGTTAAAGAAGATACGCCAGTTAATGCAGCAACAAATGTTGCACAAGTTGGTTCTACTTATTTTACAACATTTAAAGCAGCAGTCGATTATGCAAATGCTCAAAGCACAAGTCAAACAATTATATTACAAACGGCTCCAACTTCAACTGCGAGCGACACAGAAAATATTATTATTGCGAATGATATTTCTGTAACTGCAAGTTCTTCAACTTATGGAATAAGATTTAATGGCAACACAATTGGTGTTTTACCTGGTTGCACTTTAACAATTAATAGTGGTTATTTTTATGACTGTCAATTTTCGAGTGTTTACAACTCAAATAATACATATTGTTCAGGCACAATTAATATTCAAGGTGGAACATTTTCAAGTACAAAAACTGGAATGGTAAAATTATATGCTGGCAATATGACTATTTCAAATGGAACTTTTGGCCCTGCTTCAAGCCATTTGTTTGATATTAATCAAGATGCAGAATTAACTATAAGTGGTGGTACTTTTACAAATTCAGGTGGTGGAAAAACTATTAATACTTGGGGTGGCAAAGTTAATATTAATGGTGGTATTTTTAATTGTTCAAATAATGATACAATAAAGGTTGATAACAATGCAATTCTTTCAATTAATGGCGGAACAATTAATGGTGAAAATCCTGTTTGGGTTGCTAATGGTCAATTAAAATTAAAAGGTAGTCCTAGCTTTGATAATAGTCTTGTTTATGCTGAATTTTCAGGTGGTGCAAGAATTGATGTAGTAGGTTCATTAACTTCAAACATTAAAATTAGTTCTTATACTACACCTGATGATACTTACATTGATAAAACTGCAATTACATTTGATAGTAGTTTATCTAGTTCGTCTTATTTAAGCAAATTTACTTTACAAAATGGTGGTAATTTTGAGTTTTACGCAGATAGTAGTACAAATACTATAAAATTTGCTAAACATATAACTGTTACATATAAAGTGTTAGGTGGAGAGAGTGTTACAAGCACTACAAGAGAAGTAAGAGTTGGTGGTGTTTATGGTAATGCTCCTAGCGTAACTGTTCCTAATGGATATTATCTAACAAATTGGACAGATGCTCTTGGAAACGAAATAACAAGCACTACAAAGGTGGCTGTTGCCGAAGACCATACTCTATATGCTTACATTAAAAAATCAGTTTTAAGTTCAAGTTGGAGCGCAGCTATTAAAAAAGTTGTTACTAGCAATTGGAGTTCAATAAATGAAGCTGTTACAGAAATTTCTTTTGTAAGCACTAAACCAACTGGGGCAGTGTATGAAGTAAATATTGGCCGAAATGATGACGACAAAACTTATAATGATTCTATTAAAGCATATTATATAGCAAGTGGTAGTAATTATATTATTAAAATATATTCTCCATCAGGTGTAATTACTGCACCAGAAAATTGTGTGGATTTATTTACTGGTTTTACTAATGTAACAAGTATTAATTTTAATAATTTATTAAATACTGATAATGTTACTAGAATGGATGGTATATTTTGGATGGATACAAAATTAACATCTATAGATTTAACAAGTTTAAATTTAAAAAATGTAAACAATTTAATGATGGCATTTGCTGGTTGTGAATCATTAACGACAATTAAAGGCTTAGAAACTTTATCGGTTTTAGGTGATATCTCTTTTATGTTCTCTGGTTGCAGTGCCTTAACTAGTGTTGATTTAAGTAATATGAAATTTGGTCCAATGGAAATTAATGGCTTAATGAGTGTTTTTAAAGGCTGTACAAGTTTAAAAACTTTAGATTTAAGCAGTTGGGATTTAAGTAATTTATCGGTTACAGAAAATGATTTAAATGGTGCAACTGATGAACAATTAGTTGAGACTTTTCAAAATTTGCTTAATACTGGTGACTGTACTTCTTTAACAGAATTTAGAGCGCCTTATGGAAAATCATTTGTTTTCTCTACACTTCCAAGTGGCTTTTATAGTTTAAGTACTGGTACAACAACTGATAGAGCATATTTCAATGGTGGTATTTATGTAAAAGGTGTTACAAGTAAAAATACATCGGTTTTAAATAAAGATTGGTTTAATATAGTTCAAGAAAAACTTTTATCATCAATATATAATGTAAACATTTCTAAAAGTGATGTTAAAACATTACAATTTAAACAAGTAAGTGAAATAACAAAAGTAGAAGGCAAATATCAAATAATGGTTGATGTTTCTTCTAGTTTAAATAATGGAGTTTATGGAAACAGTGAAATAACAGTTGATTATGACCAAGTTTATTGTTATTTATATGTTTACTTAGATGAAAATACAGACACAATAAAATTTGATGGAAATATAATTATTGCTTATCCTACAAAACTAATTCTTCCAACAGATTCAAGCAATCTATTTAGTGGGTTTAGTGGATTAAGTGAAGATAAAGAAGCAACTAATTTTGAAAAAGATTCTATTGATTATAGTAAAATTACAAACGCTTCAAATATGTTTAGTGGAACAAAACTATATTCTTTAAATTTATCTAACGCTAACTTAACAAGTGTAAATAATGTAGAAAATATGATGGCTAGTGCTATTGTAAGTTCTAGTGTAGTTACACCTAAATCTTTAAAATCTAATGTTACAATAAAATTACCTTCAAATTATCATTGGTACAAAAATGGTATAAACAATAAAATTTATGATGAAATTGACTCTTCTATGAGTGCAGTAAATTTAACTGCTTGTTATGCTGTTTACTTAATTAGTAATGGTGGAGAGCAGGAAGATGTTTTAATTATTGTTGAAGAGAATAATAACTTAACATTATCTCAAACATTCACTCGTGTTGGTTATACATTTAGTGGATATGCAACATCTTCTAACGGAGCAGTAGTATATTCAACAAATGCAACAATTTCTAATATTAATAAAGATTATTACTTATATGTTGTTTGGACTCCTATAACATATAAACTTGCCTATACTTTAAATGGTGGCACAGTAAGTGGAGTAAATCCTACTACGGCTAGTTACGACGAAGAATTTACTATAATTGCACCTACAAAAGATGGTTATGATTTTGTTGGTTTTACTGCCGAAGGAATTAATCCTAGTTATGCTAGATTAAACACAATGGCGTGGGACGGTTCACAAACAAGAGTTTTAGATTTTAACTTTAAAAATTTAACAACTACAAATAACGCAACAATTACTTTGGTTGCAAACTATAAAGAAAAACAAGGAAGTTATGTGGTTAGAATTAATCAAAACTACTTTGCTAGTTTATTAGATGCAGTTAATTATGCAAATAGTCAATATGCTCTAAATAGTTCTAACAACACATTTATAATATATCTACTAAATTCTAAAATTAGTAGTTCAAACATTACAATTAATTCAGGTGTTACGCTTAATCTCGTTCCACAAACAACGGGCAAAGTTCAATTCGAAATCGGCACTGGAAGAATTATAATTAGTAGTGGTGCTACTTTAACTATTGGATATGATAGTAGTAATAGTTATAAAGGTTTTGATAATTCAAGTTTAACAGAACAACAATTATCAGGTGGCTTCACATTATCATCTTCTGGAACGGCAATAGAAAATAATGGTACATTAAATTTCTATAATGGTGAAATAGTCGGTGGAGAATATGATATTAAAAATTTAGGAACTTTAAATATTAAAGGTACTCCAAAATTTAGTAAAGGAATTTACGCAGATTCTCCAAATAAAATAAATGTTACTGGTTCACTTGTAACAATCTCCGTTCCAGTAGGTCTTAATGCTACAAACTTTAAAGCAAATAAAGATGTAATCATTAACTTTGGTAGTTTAAATGCAAATTCTTATGCAAATATGTTTAATATAAGTAATATTGCTGGTTTTGGTAATTTAGTTACTCAAAATACAATTGAATTACGAAAACTTTCTAAAATAACTTATAATGTTGATGGAACAAATTTAACTGAAACTGGTTCATACTTAGAAGGAAGCACAACCGAACTAAAAAATTATTCAAAATCAGGCTATAGATTCTATGGTTGGTATAAAACTTCTCCAACTGGTGATTTATCTAACCTAGAAAGTTTTTCAAAACTAACAGGAACAGAAACAGGCAATATAACATTCTATGGTAAAACAATTTTAGTTGGTGGAAGAAATCAAGAAGGTTATGCAGATAGTACAATAACAATTAATGTTAATGCAGATTCTAGTTTAAGTTCAACCAAAGCGTACGGAATTATAATTGTTGAATTCTTTGATGCTGATTTAGGAATTACAAGAACTAACACTTATGGTTTAAAAAATGGAACAATAACACTAAGTGGTTTAAGATACGGAACATATAAAATTACAGTTAAAACTACATTAAAAGTAGAAAGCGATGTAATAAGTTATGCAATAACAACAAGCTCTAAATCAAGTAGCACATTAACAATTAATTTATCTAAACAAAACATCGGTGGAATAATAGACACTGGCAATATATAATATATAATAATATATTTATATAATATATAACTTATAATAAATTAAAAAAAGCACCTAAAAATAGGTGCTTTTTATTTACTAAATTTTAGCGTTTAATTTTCATAGATTTTTCATAAAAAATCACCATAATTGGTGATTAATTTATTTTGTTAATTCTTCGTCTTCTTTTTTATTAAAACTTGAAACTTTTTTGTTTAATTCTTTCATTTGCTTTTGATAATTTTTTTCACAGAAAGTTTTTGCTTCGTCAGTGTAATTATAATTTAACATACTTTCTTTGTGTTCGTTTTCAATTCGGCTTTTATGGTAGTTATAATAACATTTACTATAATTATCAAATTTATTATTAAAATAATTATAAATAGCATTTTCAATTTTATTGTGGTCATCTTCATAAATCATACCATCTAAACGCCATACATCAAAATCAGCAATATGAATTTCTGGGCACATTTTTAATGAACAAGCAAAACTGGTTGGCCAAGCAATAACTATACCACGATTTTTATAATCAGTTTTAATAGAAACAAGTTTTAAAGCAAACTTTTTAACACTTTCAATATTTTTTCGTCTTGCATCATTATCATAATAAGTGTTTATAACTAAATTTGCTAATTCATTTTTATCTTTTTCAGTTAATTTTTCAATAAACATATTTTAAACCTCCAAATTTATCTTTATTTTAGCACGGCAAAACTTCTTTGTCAATACATAAAATTAAAAAAATAAAGTTAATTATTATGTAAAATTTCTTCATTTTCTTCATTTAAAATAATTTCAGGCAATATTTGAGTTAAATTTTTTAAATCTAAAATCTCTTTATGCCAAATAGTTCGATTTTTACTATCTGTGTTTTTAGGATTAATACAAATTGTTTTACAACCAGTTTGATAAACCCATTCGTCATTATCGCCATTACCAACAAAAATTATTTCGCTTGCTTTTGTTTTTGTAAAAGCTTTTAACAAATTAATATATTGTGCTTTTCCTTTAAAATCAAAAGGAGTTGCAATAAATTTTTTTAATTTATCATTTTTGTCAAAAACTGCTCTATTTGCTTCAATATTAGTAAAATATTTTACATTTTCGCCTAGTTTTTCTTCAATAGATTCTTTAATGCAACCACTTACAATATGTAACGAATAACCTAAGTTATAAAGAGATTTTATAGTACCTTCAAAACCGTCAATTAAATCTATGTTTTTAGTAACATCTATTAGCGTTTGTTTTGACATACCTTTTCGTTTAAAAGCAAGGCAAGTTAAATCAAACCATTGTTTACGAGTTATTGTTTTTTTAATAGTGTGTTCAACATAAAGTTTAGAATATAGTGAATTTTTATCAGTAGTATAACCTAGTTTTTGCCAAAGCATCTTCCAAATATTTTGGTCTTGTTTTGTTAGTGTCCCATCAAAATCAAATACAATAGTTTTCATAAAAAAAATTTTAGCACGGTTTAACTTGTTTGTCAATATCAATTTATTATTTAATACTGTTCTTTCCAAATTGTCTTTCTATTATTGAAAAAGCATAGTTTATCATATTTTCGTTTTTTGATGATGTTCCACATAAATCTTTTATAAAAATTGGCTTAATGTTATTATCAAACAAATTAAATCCAATGGCTAAAATACAAGCATCAATATCCGTCCCACAAATTTCAATTTCGTTTATATTTAGATTTCTAAATAAATCAATATCTTTTTGAGAAATGCCATAACAATATTTTGTTAAAACTTTTGCTTGTCTTGGAA
>CAKVEY010000048.1 GCA_934746185.1 uncultured Clostridia bacterium | reverse complement strand
ATCTTCGCCATCAAAAGCACAATATCCACCAAGTGGAACTAACCTTAATGAAAATTTTTCACCATTTTTTTTAGTTTTTGAAAAAAGTGCTGGACCGAACCCAATCGAAAATTCGTTGATTTTAAACCCCAGCATTTTTCCTGCTGTATAATGGCCAAATTCGTGAATCATAACCATTAAAAGTAGTACTACTACTGCTAAAAGTATATATAAAACTATCAAATTTTAAAACTCCTTAAAAACTCTCTAAATAATTATATTCAACCTTAAAATTTTAATAACATAAATTTATTTTTATTGTTATAGTACAAAACCAATAAAGAAAATTAAAGTAAAAATTGCATTAAAACTAATTCCGTCTAGCCTGTCCATAAAACCACCGTGTCCAGGGAAAATTGAACTATAATCCTTAGTTCGTGCTTGTCTTTTTATAATTGAAGCAAATATATCGCCTAACTGACTGATTATTCCAGCAATGAAAGTATAAATGATAATTATATAAGCAGGAATTATCTCCCATAAGCCAAAACTTGCAAAAATACCATAAATACCAAAGCCAAAAACCATTCCACCTAATAATCCACCAATAGCACCTGAAATTGTTTTATTTGGACTAATTAATGGACATAATTTAGGACCTTTAATACTACTTCCAATTAAATATGCAAAAGTATCATTAGCAACAGTTGTAATTATTGTTAATAATAGTAAAAATAAACTTAAATTAATGTTTGGAAATCTGGTAGCAATGTTTAAATAATTAAAATTAGAAATATGATTAAAGTAATATAAACTAGATAAAATTAATGCAGGATAAAGCATAATAAAACCAGTTAATAACACTCTATTTACGAAAAATTGAGTATAAGATTTTGTAATTTGATGCTCTTCGTATTGTTTTGTTAATTTCTTTTTTAAACATAGTGAAATAAGTGTTTCAACTAACATTAAAACTAATATTAATGCTAAACTTAAAAGTAAAATAAAGTAGATTTTAATATCGTTTTTCATAGCAAAATAAAACAAAATAAAGTTTAGCACGGGGTAAATTGTAATTAATGTGCTATCATTATTTCTTCCACTTCTATTAAAAACTCTTGATACTTCGTTGCACGCCACTATAATAACCATACACAAAAGTGCATCGAAAATATAATTGCTAACTTCTCTTAATACAAATGCTAACGCAACAACTAAAATTATGCAAATAGCAGTTATTGTCCTTTGTTTCATATCTCTCCTTTAAGCTTTACCAAAGCGTCTATCCCTTAAAGAATAATCTTTTAAAGCCTTGTAAAGTTTATGTTTATTAAAGTCTGGCCAAAATGTTTTAGTAAAATAAAGTTCAGCGTATGCTAAATCCCAAAGCATAAAGTTAGAAAGCCTTTGTTCGCCACTTGTTCTAATAACAAAATCTAAACTAGGTAGTTCACTAGAATAGATTAAGTTTTTAAAACCATTTTCATCAACAAAAATCTGCTTTTCAACTGCTTTGTTGCAAGCCATAATAATTTCTTGTTTACCACCATAATTTAAACACATATTAACTACTAATTTAGTGTTATTTTTAGTTTTATTTATGGCATTAAGTAAACTATCTTGTAAATCTTGTGGAAGTTTAGATAAATCTCCACTAACAATTAATTTAATGTTTTTTCTATTAAACTCGTCTAAATCGGTTATCATATATTTTCTTAGTAAATCGAAAATATTATTTATCTCTTCTTCACTACGCTTAAAATTTTCGGTTGAAAACACAAAAAATGAAGCATATTTAATATTAAAATCTAAACAAGCATTAATTGTTTTTTTAACAGCTTCAACGCCAAATTTATGCCCAATCATTCGTGGTAAAAGTCGTCGTTTTGCCCATCTTCCGTTGCCGTCTATAATAAAGCCAATATGCGTTGGAATTTTTTTTAATTTCATTAAATCTCCTAAATATGTAATTTGAATTTATCAAAATATAAAGTTAATATATTATTTATATACTCAAATTTAACAAAAAGTTCAGTATCGTAGTTAGAATTTTCGTTAAAATCTATAATATTATACTTTAAATTTTGTTTATTTATAATCTCTAAAACTTTTTCTTTAGGAAATCCAATAAGTGTGTTTAAATCCATTAAACTTCCATAACTTCCTTTTCTTTTTCTAAGGCAAGTTTATCAATTTTAGCAATATATTCATCTAAAATTTTTTGAATTTCAGTTTCGCTAGATTTTTGCATATCTTCGGTTATTAAATTATCTTTTTTAAGAAGTTTTATTTTATCAAGCGCATCTCTTCTTTCATTTCTTGCACTAACCTTAACTTCTTCTGCAATTTTTTTAGTTTGTTTAACTAAATCTCTTCTTCTTTCTTCTGTTAAAACTGGAAAAACTAAACGAATAACTTTTCCGTCATCGTTAGGATTAATTCCAATATTTGCTTCGTTAATTGCTTTAACAACATCTTTAATCATAGATGTGTCCCAAAGTGAAATAACTAACATTCTAGGTTCAGGAACACTGATGTTTGCCATTTGATATAATGGAGTTGGTGTGCCATAATAATCTACTAAAACTTTATCTAAAATTTTAGGATTTGCTCTTCCTGCTCTAATACTAGAAAACTCAACGCCTAAATGTGTAATAACCTTTTCTAAATTACTTTTAAGTTCATCATAAACTTCTTTTTGTGTTGTCATAAAATCTCCTTTAAATTTGCTTTTAAACTAAAATATATGATACTAAATTTTTATTAAAATTGCAATTATTTTTACTATATTTATTTTTTAAATTAAATTCAAAAATTTATAAAACACCCTTGAAAAAAAGAATTTTTTATGCTATTATAGATATAAATAAATAATATTATATTTTTAGGAGTTATTTATGATTAAAAAATTAGTTACAAATGTATGTGCAAAATGTGGCGAAAAAGTTGATTATTTTATTGTTTTAGATGAAAGTAAAAAACTTGATTTGGCGTCTTACAACAACTTTAAAAAACCTATTATAAACATTTGTTCTAATTGTGGTTATATTAATGACGATTTAAGCGTAGATAACGAACTATATCAAAACATAAAAGTTAAATTTAACGATAATGAAAATGATATTTCTAGCAATTTAATTAATAACATTAAATTAGGTCGAACATATTTAAAAAGTTTAATTGAACCAGATAAAAAAATTCGAGTTTTAGCATATATTTACGAAAATAATAGACTATTACTTAATAGTTTTTTGCGAGAAAATTATACTAAAACTGATATAGAAACAAAAAATGTTATACTTGAATTAAAAAACAATATAAAAAATAGTTGTGAAGAAATTTTAAATTTAATTAAAGAATATAACTTTAATGATAATTTAGTAAATATATTAAAAATCGAAGCATTATGTGCAACAAACAAAACTAATGAAGCAAAAAATATACTTGAAAATATCAAAGACTTGTCCCCTGATTTATTCGATTATTTAGACGAACAATTAATTTTAGGGGGTAAAGAATAATGATACAATTCGTTGACCAAATTATCTCTAAAAAAGGTTTTGTCGATTTACATATTCACACTAACGATAGTTATGGTGAAGAAATGGACGCAATGGACTTAACACCAGAAGAATTGTTAGAATGTTGTTATTTATATTCTCAAAAAAATAATAATGCCCCTGTTACCTTTGCTATAACAGACCATAATAGTATAGATGGCGTCCAAAAAGTAGATTTACTAATTAAATCTGCCCCAGAAAAATATAAAAATATTCATTTTATTTCAGGTTGCGAATTTACTTGCAGTGCTGGTAGTTTAGGAACATTTATAAATGGTAACGGACATATTAAAAACATTGTAAAAAACTTCCATATGTTAGCCTATGGGTTTAATCCATTAGACGAAGATATTAATTTTTTAACGAAATTACATTCAACAAGAAGAGATAATTCCGTTTATTGTGATTCTTATAAAATGCTTGAAAAAGTTAAAGTAAAAATTTCTGCTGGTGCTTATGTTTTAGCCATTAAAACAATTATGAAAGACTATGGTTATGATGTGCCTATTAAAGATTTTAAAGATGTAAACTTAAAAACTCGTAATTTAGACGAAAATACTTATATCAATTATTTGATGAATTATATTAAAAAATTTAACTTGCCAAAACAAGTTGAAACTGATATAGAAAGACAACTACGAAGCCGTAACATTATTCATTTAGGTCGTTTAGACTGTATGGAAGTTATGGAAATAGTAGAAAATGCTGGTGGCTATTGTGTACTCGCTCACCCATTTCTATTATGTATGGCAGAAAGTTTAAAGTCAAATAACAAAAACGCTAAAACTATATTTGAAAATTTGTTAAAAACTAATGGCATAAGTTTTGTAAAAGATGAAGCGTTAGATAAAATGCTTATTAGATATGTAACCTATATGCTAAAAAATAAAGCTCAATACAAATTTTTAGATAAAAAATTAAATGGTATTGTAGGAATGGAAGTTTTACATCAAACTTCTACTCACGATAAAAAAAGACTTCATACTTTAATTGAAATTGCCGAAAAGAATAATTTATATATGACTGGTGGAAGCGATTCTCACGGAACATTTTTAAAGGACTCTATCCTATCACAGTTTATGTCAAAAGCCGTTGTAGATGACAGAAAGAAAAATAATGTTGTTATAGAAAATAATTTATTTGCTAGTTTAGTTTATAAAAATAAATTAAAAGAGAGTTTGACTTGCGATAAAGATTTTGATAATCAAATTACAATTATAAAAACAATAGATAATAAAGAAATAAGGTTAAATAAAAATGAATTAGCAACTTTATTAAAAGTTAAACCTGAAAATTATGAAAGAACTGATGACAAAGAAACAATAAAGCGAGATAAAAACAAAGAATTTAACGATAAATTAAAAAAGATAAAAACGTTAGAGCAAGTTGTAAGAAATGCAATTAAAGATATGCAAAACCTAATTACAGAAATGAAAAATCTTGTAGAATTAGATTTAAGCGATGAAATGGTTATAGATAACTTTAAAAGTCTTAAACCTAAGCGTAAAAACATTAAATTAACTTTAAAACTAATTGAACATAACGATTCAATGTTGCGTTCATCAGGAGCAGTAAAATATTTAGAAAAATTAATCAATGATTATAACAATATTAATCAAGAACTAAAAGATAAATATTATTTTATAATTAGCAACGATTTTTACTTAACTAAAAAGATAAAATCTGTTGAATTAAATAATACTGATACAAAATAAAAGCACTAATAAAAGTGCTTTTTTGTTTAAGTTTAATTGTTATTACTTCCCTAATTTAAAAAATATATATAAAATAAACGAATACAATAAACTTAAAATCTATAATCGAAAACTATACAATTAATATAAATAAATATTAAGTAAATTTAATGTTCGTTGTGTTTTCAAAATAATAATTAACATACTTAATATAAAACATTAAAATATTAAAATTATATAAATTATTGCAACAAAAACTATAAAATTTAATATATATGTTTAAATTTAATAATAAAAAAGACTTTAATAATTAAAGCCTTTTTAAATTATAAATTAGTCTTTATGACCCATTTTTGCAACTTCTTCTGCAAAGTTTTCGTTTTTCTTTTCTAAGCCTTCACCCATTTCATAACGAACAAATCTTGCAACTTTAAAGTTGTTACCGATTACTTCACTAATAGTTTTGCTATCGTCTTTAACGAATAATTGGTCAACTAAACAGTTTTCTGTATAGAATTTTCCAACTTTACCACTAACGATTTTTTCTAAAATTTCTTTTGGTTTTTTAGCATTTTTTTCGTCATTTTGCATTTGAGCAAGTAAAATTTCTTTTTCGTGTTCAATAACTTCGGCTGGAACTTCTTCTCTATTTAAGTAAGTTGGTTTTGCAGCAGCAATTTGAAGTGCTACATCGTGTAAAACATCTTCACCACTTACAAATGGATTAGCGTCAACTAAAACACCAACTTTACCACCCATATGGATATAACTTTCAATCTTTCCATTAGTTTCATAAACTTCAAATCTTCTAATAGAAAGTTTTTCACCTATAACCATAGTTCTTTCAGTAATATAATCAGCTACTGTGCCTTCACCAAAACTGCAAGCGTTTAATTCTTCAACAGTTGATGGTTTATTTTTAGCAATAACTTTTGCAAGGTTATTTACTATTTCTTGGAATTTATCGCCTTTAGATACGAAATCGGATTCGCAGTTTACTTCAACTAAAACGCCAACATTGCCTTCAACATAAGCACCAACAGCACCTTCAGCAGCAATTCTGCTTGCTTTTTTAGCAGCTTTTGCAAAACCTTTTTCTCTTAAAATTTCAACGGCTTTATCTATATCACCATTAGTTTCTTGTAAAGCATTTTTGCAGTCTAGCATTCCAACGCCAGTCATTTCTCTTAATTTTTTTACATCTTCAACTGTAAACATAATTTAATCTCCTTTTAGTTTTCTGCTTTATCAGTTTTTGTTGCTTTTTCGTCATTTTCAAAAACTTTTTCAATATCTTCTAAACTGCTAGCGTCTTTATTTTCGCCTTCAACTTCTGGTAATTCTACTGCAAGTTGAACGCCTTCTTTTGCTTCGATAACAGCATTAGCAATAGCAGCAGCAATTAATTTAACTGAACGAATAGCATCGTCGTTACCAGGAATAACATAAGTAATGTTATCAGGGTCGCA
>CAKVEY010000047.1 GCA_934746185.1 uncultured Clostridia bacterium | reverse complement strand
AATCCAGATTGTTCAAAAAGTTTTACAGAGAAATTAACATTTCTTTCTGCATCTAAATTTGAAGATAAACTAATTCCGTTTTTAATTAATGTTTCAATAGTGTGTGAATTATCAGCATCAACTTCGTCGCTATCATAACCAGTAAAAGTTATTTCTTCACTACTTTCGTTATCGTATCTATAACTTATAGCAAAATCTTCAAAACTAATATTTCTTAAAACTTTAACATTAAAAGTAAAATTCTTTGTTTGGTCACTACTGCTTTTTGCTAAAACTTCTATGTAACTAGGTACAGCAACATTATTTTCGTCTAATAATTTACCAATGCTTATAGCACCATTTTCACTTAAAGAAATATCGTATCTGTCAATTAATGTTTCATCAACTAAACTATAAATAATATCTCTTTGAGTTGTGTTGCTTGGTGAAAAAGTTATTAAACTTGTGGTATCTATAAAATATTTTCTAGGTTGATTTGAATTATCTAAATCTCCTGCAACAACATAAGGTGTATAATTTTCATTCCTTGAAATGTTTGTTACTGGAATTATAATATTAACTTTTAATTTGCAAGATTTATTGCCTTCTGCACTTAGGAAAGTTACTTCACAACTAGGGTCGTAAGAAGAAATATTTTCAAGTGCTTTAATTTTAAAAAGTGCTACATCTTTATCGGTTGATTTAAGTTTTGTTACTGTTACTATATTTTCTTTACTAACTTGCGTTAAAATATTTCGGCAAGAATCATTTGGAGCATTTTTTATATTTATTTGAACAGTTGCTTCTGTGTATAAATCGCCAATTTCTCTTGTGCTTAAATTTATTGTAGATTCGCCATTAATTTCTATTTTAAAATTTTGATACTTTGGCGTGCAACCAAAAAACACGCTAATAGTAGCAATTAAAGAAAAAATTAATAAAGTAGCAACTTTTTTAAATTTCATAAATTATCTCCTAAATTTATTTTGTAACACTTGATAAATTTTATAACAAAATAAATAATATATATTTATTTAGTATAATTATAAATATAATTAGGGGAAATTGTCAAATAAAATAGTCTAATTTATTTACAAAAAAACTAAAAATTCGCTTTACAAAAATTATAAAAAATCTTACAATATAAAAATGATACAAAAATTACTTTCTAAGTTTAGAAAATGCGTAGAAACCTACAATTTAATTGAAGATAACGACAAAATTGCTGTGGGCTTATCAGGTGGAAAAGATAGTTTAGTTCTACTTACTTTGCTTAGTAAATTTCGCCGATTTTCACCCCATAAATTCGACCTTGTTGCAATATCGGTTGACCTATTTAATGGCGAAAGCGATTATAGTAAAGTAAAAGAATATTGCGATAGTTTAGATGTTGAATATGTGGTAGTAAAAAGTCAAATTTACGATATTGTTTTTACTGAAAGAAAAGAAAAAAATCCTTGCTCTTTATGTGCAAAACTAAGGCGTGGAATATTAAACAACAAAGCAAAAGAATTAGGTTGTAACAAAGTGGCGTTAGGACACACAAAAGACGACTTATTAGAAACATTCTTTTTAAGTTTGTTTTACGAAGGCAGATTATCAACTTTTGCCCCTAAAATGTATTTGCCTAACACTGATATAACCGTTATTCGTCCTATGATTTATATAGACGAACACGAAACAATTAACGAAAGTAAAACTATGCCAGTGTTTTTTAATTGTTGCCCTGCTAACCATAAAACTCAACGAGAATATATAAAAAATTTATTGAAAGATATTAAAAAAGACATTCCTATTGCAATAGAAAGAAGTTTTAGAGCAATAATTAGCCCAGAAAGTTATAATTTGTATGATAAATTTCCAAAAAAGGATAAAAAATAATGAGAAAACTAGAAAAAATTAAAAATAATTTTGCAATTAACACCGTTTATTTAAAAAACAAACAATTCAATGAACCAGTTTATATTATTTGTGGTCATAAAAATTCAGTCGATGTTTATTCAACTTTAAAGAACAAAAAAGTTGCTATAAAATCATTAGAATTAGACGAAGATTTAAGCCAAAAAACTTTTATAACAGTAAAAGACTTTTTCCATAAATGCAAAAAAGATAATACAGAATATAAAATTGAAAAAGTTGATAATGGCGATGTTTATTTAAGAGTGGCGTATTTTGGTGAACTATCCTTATTTTTAAGATTACGAAAAGGCGACAATCAATTTTATTTAACTAACATCAATAAATATAAATTTTACAAAACTCAAAATTTAAGTTTTGAAGCAATTAATAGAATACCTTATTTAGATTATGTTGAAAAAGAAAATATAATAAGTTATGTATCTAATTTTAAAAACATTAAACGAGATTATATCTATAATTTAAAAAAGTCGTTAGAACTACTTGAAAAAGAATATAAGAAACAAAATTAATAAATTTTTAATAAAAAATGGCAAAATATTTAGTTTTAATGCCATTTTTTGTTGTTTTTAATTAAATAATATTAGTTCTTATGGTAAATTTTGTTAAAAAATTACATATAAAAATGTTACAAAAAAATATAAATTAAACTACATCTTTTTATATTTTTTCTTTGTGGCAAGACCACCACGAATATGTTTTTCGTTAAAATTATTTTGTAAATATTTATGCAATTTAAAATATAAACCATAATCAATTTCTTTTAATTTTGTTGTAACATTATAATGCAGTGTACTTTTAGGAATACAAAAAACTTTACCTGCTCCCCTTATTGTTAATTTATAATCTAAAATATAATTTGCTAGATTTATTATTTCAGTTTCACTCATATTTAACACCTTCCTTGTGGTATAAAATATGAGTTTATTTTACAAATTATGACAAATTTAGCATTTATGAACTATAAAATTTTGCTATACTTTAATTTTTAGTTTGCTAATTTTACGCCAAATTTTATAGCACTTTTACAATACAATACACACTACTTTCACAATATAATTTGGATTATTTTATTTCCTAAATATTTCATATAATTGCACATAAAATATAAGGTAGGCAATAAAGCGCAAACAAACAATGAAATAGATAAAGATAAAAGATAGTTAGATAGTTAGTTAGATTGTTAATCATTAAAATATAAAATATAAAATATAAAATATAAAATTAGACTAACAAATTTGTGTTAAAAGAATATTTCATAAGTTAAAAATTTAAAAATTTTATTTTTAAAACAATAAAAAATCTCAAACTACTTGTTTGAGATTTTTTTACTCTTATTTTTGAGTTTATTTTTTATGAGCATCAATAAAAGCAACTATATCGTTAACGGTTTTTAAATTTGCACACGCTTCGTCTGGTAAGGTCATATTGAATTCTTCTTCAAGTGCCATAAGCATTTCAACAACATCTAATGAATCAGCTCCTAAACCTTCAACAATATTACTATCTAAAGTTACTTTTTCTTCAGGTTTACCAAGTTGGTTGCAAATTACTTCCCTTACTTTTTCAAAAGTAGTCATAAATGTCCTCCTATATAGAATAACAAGACTATTATAACAACAATTTCAAAAAATGTAAAGCGTTTTTCAAAATTAATCTTTTAGCCCAATTTCGATATAATTAAGTGGGTCAATTTTTTCGCCATCTTTAATTAATTCAAAATGAACGTGAGAGCCGTCTTCGTTATCTTCTTTTAAAGCCGAACCAACTGTACCTAATACGTCGTTGATTTTTACACTATCGCCAACTTTAACTTTTAGTTCACTATTTAAGCCACTATAAATGCTTTTAAATCCATCGGCGTGAGTAATCTCTAAAATTGTTCCTTCTAAATAATTAGATGTTATATTAGTAACTTCTCCGTCGTAGCAAGCCATAACATTATCGCCAACAGAAGCCACTAAATCTAATCCTTTATGAATCTCCCAACAATTTAAAGATTTGTTATATTGCAATTCGTCAGCGTTATAGCCTTTTGATACAGTAGCGTTAATTACAGGCATAGAAAACTTTATAGAATCGTTATCTACTGGCAATGTTTGACCATCTCCTTTTGCCCCAGCTGTAAGCGCAACAGTTAAAATTACTGCTAGTAAAACCACTGCTAAAATTGAATATAAGTATGTTTTGTATTTCCCCATTTTTTTAAATAATTTGTTCATATTTCCCTCCTAAGCAAAATTATTAACACAAATATTTTTTTTAAACATTTTTTTAATAATCACCTAAAATTAATGGTGAACCGATAGTTAATATGCCATTTTTATAAGCAATTTGTATATTAATTAACTCATTTTCAACTATAACACTCCTATAAAAGTCGTTATTATTACTATAACCATATAAAGTTGTTATTCCGTCAATATCTTCTTTAAATTTTATTTCTATATCAAGTAGTCTTATTATTTTATCAATTGCTAACCTGTTAGTTTCAAACTTCACGCTTTCACCCAAAACGTTATAGGAATTTTGTTTTATGTTTTTGGCTAAACTAACCGAACTTTTTATAATATAACTATTGCCGTTATCAATAATTTTAACATTCTTAGTATTTTCTAAATTAGCATAATCTAAGCAATATATAGAATATTCAGGGTTACTAAAAACAACATTATGTAAATTAAAAACATTATTAAAAATAGGATTAAAACTATATGTAAGCGTTAGTAGCAATAAAAAAACTATCAATAAAATTAATTTTTTCATAATTAAATAATTGACAGTTTTATTTTTTTTAAGCAAAAATTTTATATGCATTATTAAAAATTTTAAAATATTTCATTTTATCTAAAAAAGGTACATTTATATTTTGTTTCTTTTTATAATAAAAATTATAGTTTTTACAATATAAATAAAAAGAAAAAATATCAATCGTTTTTAAATTCTGCAATAAAACTTTATTAATATTAATCACATCGTTAATTTTATCAATATAATAATTTTTATTTATAAGTAGCATAAATCTATTAAATTTAACGCTAAAATGTTCATATTCAAAAATTTGATTTTTGTTATTAAAAATAAGCGAATTTATTTTAATAAGATTATTTCGATTAATATTTAAAAATAAATTTTTATATGTATAAGTTAATATTTGACTATTAATAAAACCTTTAAAATCGTCTTTTTCATTAATAAAAAAATTAATCTTATTTCTGTTTAAAATCAGCCCAAATTCAACTAATTTTGCTAGTATGTTTTCTCTATTTATGTCAGTGATAATTTTTAAATAATCATTATGCACATTTTCATATTTTTCTTCTAACAAAATATAAGAATATTTATATATATTTAAACTTAAATCTAACATAATTTTATTAGTGATAAAAATTTCTTCTATAAGCACAAATGTTGGCGTAATATTGTTAAAATTGTCAAATTCTTCATAAAAATTGCTAAAAATCTCACATTTTGGCGAATTTAAGCACACAAAAGCATAATTTATATTATTTTTTATGGCAAAATTTTTTACAAATTTTAACGCAAAAATTTCACCTATTCCAACCACTAAACTATATGTTTCATCTATCATTTTAGTTAGTTCATTTTCGGTTTTTTTAGTTGAATATAACACCTTTATAATTACATTATTTAAAGAACATTTTTTCAATTCTTCTAGTAGTAAATATTCCTTTTGGTAAGTTAAAAAATCAACCACAAAAACTACTTGCGAATTAACAAAATTTTCTTCTATAAAACTATTTAGCACCGTTAAAGGTTCTTTTTTTAGTTCAACTTTTTTTATCTCTTTACATAAAATTTTTTCCATAAATAAAAAATACCACAACTAAATTCAAATAAATTAAAAAAAAAAATAAAATTAAAGGTTTTTTTGTTGTATTTTAATTATATTATCAAATAATTAACAAATACTATGATTATGAAAAAGTTTATTCTATATATAATAACTTTTCTATGTTTATTAATTTTTGTACTTAATGCTAATATTTTTAATACTGGCATTGTTTTTGCTTCGCCTAAAACTACCTTATACAAAGAAGATTTAGCACAAGCATTACTTATGAAATTACAAAACACTCAAAGTTTAAACGATGAAATTGAACTTTTATATAAACATTTAGATGTTTTATGCGATAGTAACACGCAATATTTTTCTTACAAAATAAAAGAAATTGAAAACTTAATGGATAAATATCGAGAAAACATTGTTTTAACTGCACGAAATTACGCACAAAATAAGGAATATCAAAACGCCGTTGAATTTTTGGAAAGTAAAAGCAACCTTTTTAAAGATAAAACAACAATTAACTCGTTAATTTCTCACTACTCAAAATTCTTTGTAAAAGATGGACTATATTATTATGAAAACGAGCCAAACGTAGTTGCCGTTAATAAACTTATTGCTTATTCCAATTTAGCCTTTAAGGACAACCCTAATTATGAAAATTTAGATAATTTATATTTAACGAGCAAAGAATTTAACAATTTATTAAACGAACTTTATATAAACGACTACATTCTAATTGATATTTACGATTATTTAGATATAAGTGGTGAAAATGTTTTTAAACGAGATTTATATCTTCCCCTAGATAAAAAACCGATAATTTTGTTATTTAATAACATTAATTATAGCGATAATGAAAATTGTTTTATAGATAAATTTATTATAGATGCAAAAGATAAAATTGCAACATTTTCAAGTAAACAAACCGAAAAAAATCAAATAAGTTATAACGCAGATTTTATTCCTATTCTTGAAAACTTTATTGATGAAAATAAAAATTTTTCGTTTAATAACGCTCGTGGGGTTATTTCCTTTGATAAAAACAACAATATTTTAGGTTATAACATAAATAAAACAAATCCTAATTCTGCAAGCGAAATTCAAACGCTTAAAAAAATCGCATCGTATTTAAAAGACAAAAATTATAAGTTTGCTTATGGCAATTTTGTTAACAATACAAATATTATCGAACCTGAAGAAACAAATTATGTTAAAGAAACTTTGTTTAATATATTTTCTACTATAAATATTTATATTTCACCTAATAAAACGAATAATATTAACTCATATTACAAAAGTTTATATGATATAGGTTTTAGAATTTTTTTAGATAATTCTAACAAGCAAACTCTTATAAAAAATAATTTTATATTTTTATCTTATGTTAATTTTAATGGCAAATTTTTGCGTGAAAAAAACGATTATTTAGGTTTAAATTATGAAAAAATTTATGACCATAACAATCGTTATAAAATTTTTAACTAATAAGTGATAATAATTCGCTTATTTTAGCGTTAATTTCAGCGTTTTTGTTTTTATATTCAATTTCATTATTTATTATTTTGCTAACTTCTTTAAGT
>CAKVEY010000046.1 GCA_934746185.1 uncultured Clostridia bacterium | reverse complement strand
TAACGGCACCGTTAATGGCGCCGCACAGATGCTGATCTATGTGATTTGCCTGGGCGGTAATTACACCGCTGAGCAGGTGTAGCCGTTTTAGAATAAGGAAATCGTGCAACACTGCCAGAAGAATATCGAACTGTTCCATTATTTTTATTCTTAATAACGCAAACACAGTTTCCTGGTTTTAAATAATTCATATCTTTAATAAGAAAACTCTTATTAGATCTATTATAAAATTTTTTCATATTTTTTTCTCCTTTAAAATAAATTTCTTAAAAACTATTGCTATTTTTAAAATGTTATAGTATAATATTAGTAATTCAACCGAGCCCAAAAGGCAATTTAAAGATGGTAACGTCACACGAGGTTGAATTTTTTTATTTAAATTTTCTATTATACTTTTTTATTTGTTTTCGTGTTTTATTTGAAAATCTAAAATTAGGCAAAGTATTATCACTAAACAAATTGTCACTTTGCCAAAATGGTGGACTTATTCTAGTTGTTCGTTTATCTCTACTTGACTTGTTAGGGTTTTCATTAATTTTATAAGTATTAAGTCCGTCATTTGTTATTTTTGCATGAGTTATTGAATTTGCTTTATATTTGTGACCATATCTTGCCGTGATATATGCAGGATGTGGTTCTTTTTTTTCTCCATAATGAGTTGGATTTTTATCAATTCTAAACTCATTCTTTCGTAAGTATTTTTTTGCCATATCTTCTCCTTATATAACTTTAAATAGATGCAGTACTAACAAAATGTTTAAAACTAATAATACAAATGTTAGTATTAAAAATATAATTGATGCAATCATAATAAATTTACTGCTAGATTTTATACTTTTAATTGATGTTATTAATGTTGACGTAATTAAACCAAAAGTAATA
Organism: uncultured Clostridia bacterium; assembly: GCA_934746185.1. Taxonomy (GTDB): domain Bacteria; phylum Bacillota; class Clostridia; order Christensenellales; family UBA1242; genus UBA7868. Next base: position 6,435 of record CAKVEY010000046.1, on the reverse strand, counting down.
CCAAAAAAGATTAAATAAATAGGTATTGCTATTATGATTGTAAAAATTTTTGATATTTGTCCTGTGCTTTCTATGCTGGCTAAAATATTAAGTTTATAGCATACATATATTAAAATACAGGACAATATGAATGTAATTATTGTGCTGATAAAACAGCCTATTTTTTTCTCCATTAAAATGGTTCTCCTATTTTTTGTGTAAACTAAAAAATATCATTTAATTCTTTAATTTGTTTTTTAGACAATACAGCAAAACCATTATCTAATAAATCTTTTGTTGTATTGTCAATTTTTACTTGTAAAACATTGTAATCTTTATTCAAATATTGTCCTGTTGAATTTTCAACATAGTTATTATGTTTAATTAAACTAATATTGTTAATTTCTTCGGTTTTGTCAAAATCTGGGCTGATTATATGTTTTACAACGCTCGGTATGTTTAAGTTAGAAGAAAAGTAAAATCTCTTTTTAAATATTTCGGTGCTACCTAATGCTTTGTCAACATATTTTTTAACATAACTATTGCATCTTTCACGGCTACATATTCTACTAACTGTTGTAAAACCATAAGCAAAGTTTGATATGTTATATATTGGTTCTCCGTCTGTTTCAATTAATTCGTGTTGACCTTTTGTTTTTTCGTAAAATTCTTTTGAACAATAACCTAATTTTTCAAAATTTTTATCAGTTCTTTTTATTGCCCAATGACAACAAACTTTGCCAGAATTAACTAGTCCCATCTGTTTAGGCGTTAGTCCTGCAACTAATAAATGAAAATGCACGCAATTATCTTCGTGTCTTTCAGGGAAGCACATATATTTAAATGTAGAAAATTTATGTTTTATATTATTAATATATTTTTTATAGCAATTAAAAACTTCATTATCGTTTGTTCGGTCTATTTTTTCTTTATCAAAAGTTAAAGTCCAAAACCAGTCAAAATCATTCATCATAAGTAACATATTCATTGCTATTCGTGTTCTCCTAACACTAACATCTCTACAAAATAAAATATCTTTTTTTGAATAATTTTCAACTTCACCAGTTTCGTGGTAAAATCGATAGCGTTCTCCATCTATATCTATTGGAGAACATTTTTTTATAATTTTTTTGTTCGGCTTAAAGTAGAAACTAATTAAAGTATTATCTCTAAATCTTCGTTCAGTCGAACATAAACTATAAGTGTTTGAATTCTTTTTCATAACTTTTTCTCCAATACTTATAATTTTTTTTGTTAAAAGGTTGACTTTATAAAAATTTATTGTATAATAAAAATATAGCGTGAGTCTTAATGACAAAATAATGGTGAGATTTATTTCAATATCCGTGTGTCGCTTATAAAAGATAGCAGATGCTATCTTTTTTTATACTTCCAAGGATATTGCCAAGAACTAAAATATTTCTTATTATCGTGCCTAATTCTTTTAGCAATATACATAGGTTCTTTATCGGTAGGGTCAGAATTAGGATATATTTTTTCATTCAAGTGTCTGCCATCTTTTTCACAGTGCATAACTTTTCTATATTTCCATTCATCTATATTATTTATTTTTTGTTCACCAACAATTAGTGCTGGGTGTTTTGATTTTAAATATTTTCTAAAATGAGGAAATTTAATAGATTTAGTTATTATATTTTTATTATCATTTTTCTTTTTCATAAGTCTCCTTTAAAGTTTGTTATTTTACAATTAGTAATGGCAACAATAAAATTTAAAAGAAGAAATAAAAAAATATTTTCCGTTAAGTGTTACTATTGTCGAGTAAGTAACAACGCACTTTGCTAGGGCATAGCCCAACGCAAAGGTGCTATTTTTTCTTTTTAGTTGTTGCTAACGGTTATTGCCGAGTTTACCACATTCGCACAACACGTTATGCAAATATGGAAAACTCTTGGATAAGGGCATAAAAGCAAGTAAGCAAATAATGAAAGCCCTTTTATGCACTTAACCACAATAACTGGAAATATGGAAAAGTCCTTGACTTTACCACATTACCACAACAAAGAATAATAATAACATTTTATAAATTAAGGGTTTTTAGCGTTTGTTTCATCTGGTATAGAGTTAGTTAAATTTTTATTAATATTTTTTTTATGAAATAAACGACTAAAAAAATTCGATTTTTTTATTTTTAGTGTATTTAACTTATCTCTTTCGTTTCTTTTTATTTCTTTTATATAATTTTTATATTCTTTCTCAGCTTGTTTAATTGATTTTTTCATTGTTTTATAAATATATTTCAAAATTTTTTTATTAAATTTATCTGGTACATAATCTTTTGTGTCTAATGTTAAAGAAAATGTTTCATAACTTCTTACTAAAACTTCGTTTAATAATTCATTTCGCTTAAATTCCATATTTACTCCTTAGGCCTTAGCCGTTCGCTTTTGATAAAAGCCTTCTGGCATTTCATCGTCATTTTCTTCTAAATATTTTATATAACCTTCTAAACTTTCTTCAATTGGCATAGAATACGATATATCAAAATCGTCTTCAAAATGGCCATCATAAAATTTAGGTTTGCAATTTTGACTGTTATATAACGCAAACACATTATAATCAGCAGTAACTAATTCTTCGGTATAACAGGTTTTATCTTTTTTGCCACTTGCCATATATCTATCAAATAAACTGCTATTTTCAATTTTCCTAATTTTCCAAACGAGTTTTTTTACATTGCCAAATTCGTCATAGTACTTTTTTAACCAAATTATTTCTATAAAACTAGCAAGTTCGCGTATATTGACATCAATAAGCACAGGTCTTTGCGTGTCCATAAATATATCAATATCATCGTGCCCGTGCTGTTCATACCACCTAGATTGCCATTCGGGGAAGTACATACTCATTCTTGAATTTAGATATTTTTGCGCTTCTTGAATTAAAATAACTTCATAAGGAAGATTAAAATGAGTTTTAACAAAGTTGTTTTTAAAACCTAGCCTATAAGGGTTAATTCTTCTATTAAATCTAGGAGAATAACCAAATTTTCTAAAAGTTATATCATAATTACTGCTGACACAATGATTTGGGACAGAAAGATTAAAACCAGTTAAATTTTTTAGTTTAATTTCATTTTGCATTAGTTTTATTCTTTCTCTATTAAAAGCATAACAATTGCCTATATGCGTCATAAAAACTGTTTTACCAGTTCGTGGTGGAGCAAATATAATTGTAATTGCCATATAAACACCTTTTGCTAATTATTCAGCAGTTATAACATAATCGCCATCGCTACAATGAACAGTAACAGTTCCATCTTCTTTAATTCCAGTAGTCGCATTAGTTATGTTCTTCGCTTTCCATTCTTCAATAGTTCCTAAATAGGTTATATCGGTTAGAGAAGTACATCCATCGAACAATTTAAATAAACCATTCAAATTTTCTGTTGTTGTTATATATTCAGTAACATTACCGATATCAAAAAGACCTAAATTGATACTTTTCAAAGATGAACAACCAGCAAACATTCTATCAATACTTGTTACATTAGATAAATCAAAATTACTTATATCTAGTGATGTTAAACCAACACATTCATAGAACATTAATGAAACATCCTTGCAATTTGTTGTATTAAAACTAGATAAATCAAGATTATTTAATTTATAGCAACCTGAAAACGTAGAGCCCATATTTGTTACATTAATAGTATTAAAATTATTGAAATTAATAGTTGTTAATTGTCTTGAGTTTTGAAAAACAGCATATAAATCGGTTATTTTTGATGTGTCTAAATTAGTAAAATCTATTGAATTTAAATTTGAACCCCAAAAATACAATCTATCTACATCTGGAACGTTACCAATAACCAAATCACCATCAACTTCTTTTGTGTGATTAAGTCCATAATACATTAATACTTTATTTTTTTCAACTCCATTAAAAGAGCCCTTATCAAATGAAATATAATAATCACTATTATGGTCATTAACCATATCATCCCAAGAACGAATTAAATTAATTGAACCTGTTGAATATAGCCCTGGACTTAAACGAGAGACTCCTAATTCATCCAATCTATTTTTTAATGCTATATTTTCATTTTGTAAGTTTTCTATTGTTGCGTTTAAACTATTAATTGTACTATTTAATTGTTTAATATCATTATTAATTGAATTAATCGTTTCATTTAACGAAGCAATTTCACTATCTGTTTTAGTTTTATTACTTTCTAATTGTAAAGTTAATTCTTGTACTTGCGCTTCTTTTTCGGCCTTTAAATTGTTAGCAATCGTTAAGCCTTCTTGCAATTCAGTTATTTGATTTTCGTTACCAGAGATAATTTTTAACAACTCTTCTTTATCTTTTTTCAAGTTTTTATTCTCTTCGGTGATTTCAAAAACTGTTTGTGTTAATGATTTATTTTTAACAGCGTTTGCTACTGCAGCTCCACTCGGTGCACCTATACCAATAGTTAATAAAGATGCTATAATTAAATTTTTTACTGCACTCATTTTATTTTCTCCTTTTGCATTTCGCAATTTATAAATTAAAAATTTTTAAAATCTTTTTTTTAATATTTTTATAATTTTCTTAACATTAAACGAATTACAAATTTACTATCTAATTGATTTTCAAGCAATTGAACGTAATTAGAACAAATAGACTTTTTATCATTAGCTGCATCTACAAACTCAACAGTGTAATAATAAGCGTTATTCAAAATACTCTCACCAGGATCAAACTCACAATTACAGACTACTAAATTTGAATAAAATATAAAGTAAGAATAATGACTACAATATAATTGTTTAAATTCACTGTCATAAAAACTTAAACGAACACCATATGTTTTACCTTCGATATTTTCATCAAAAACTGAACTCAATGTATTAAAGAAATCTTTTAGAATTCTAATATTATATTGAGATGTTTCACTATCATCAGCATAAGAAACCGGCGCATAAAAATAATACCCATTATAATAACCACGTATAGAGTTAATTTTAAATAAAACTTTAACATTAGAAATTTCGTTATCTATTGTAAATGTACCATTTGTAAAGGTTATTAAATTACTTTCAATAAAACCATTTCCATCGTTTTTATCTATATAACTAGTTATATTAATTTTGTATTCACCTAAATTAAAATAATTTTGATATAGTAAAAAACCATTAGAAATAACATCAAATAATCCCATTTCTAAACTTTTAACATCTTCATCTAAATTCGTTTTTATATCTACTTTTATCTTCATTTTATAGACATTTTTTTCAAGGTATTGAAGTAAACTTTTTATACTACTTACACTTGTTGTATCATATTCTGCTATCACATTAATTTCAGGTATTGCTGTAACCTTATTTTCACAATTAAACTCGTGGTTTTTGCTATAATCTTTTGAATTTACAGCATAAGCTTTTTTACCTAAATATGTATATTTAACTTTAAAGTAACTCGATGCAGTGTAATATTTACACGTATCAGTACCTATAACGCCCGAATATAGTCCAACACGTGAAGAGTTTGTATAATTTACTAAACAATTTTTTTGTAAAGTACTAATTGCTTTATATACATCGGTCCAAAAATCACTAAAGCTATCCATAGATTTAAAATCAAACATTAAGTGTTGATTTTCTCCAAAACTAGTAAACGATTTTATTATATCTTTCAAACAATATTTTTGGACATTGTTATATATCTCGCCATAGTCTGCAAAAACCGTACATAATGATTTTATCGGTCGCCACCAAGTTAAAGCAATATTACTATTAAGCATTATTGATTTACTAACATTGTCATTAAAACTAAAACAAGAGTGTGTATAACCTTTTGCAAACCATTCAATAGTCTTTTGAAAATCATAGTTATTATATTTAGCATAATATGAATAATCTGCTTTGCCTGAAAAATTGCTTACATTAGAATTTGTATAACCAAACATTCCATATAGAACAAACATACCATCAAAAACTAGTCCTTTATCTGTTTTTCTAAAAACGACATTATGTGAATAACTATCGGTCTTAGAACCTTTTTCATTTTTTACAAATACAACTATATCTTTATATTCATATACAGATAAATCACTAACTATATCATCTATTTTAATTGCTGATGGTTTAGACATTTCTTCGTTTACTAAATCTTTTTCTTCGTCTGTAACCTTATCTATCTCACCATTAACAACAATCTCGTCTAACGTGTTTTTTAACACTTGATCACCATCGATTTTGTTTTTATTTGTCAAATCTTTAACAAACGCAATAATTGAAAATACAATTGATATGGCAATAACTAATAGCACTATTATTAATATCGTTTTTAATGTTTGTAAAAATTTATTAGAATTATCCATATAATCTCCTTTTATTTATTTGTTGTTTGTTTTGTAAATTCGTTATTAGAAATTCGAGTAACTGTTATTTTGCTAAAATCTACATCTTCATAACCGTCTTTTAAAATTACCTTATAGTTTCGTTTTTT
>CAKVEY010000045.1 GCA_934746185.1 uncultured Clostridia bacterium | reverse complement strand
CAGAAGTTAAGCTCTACAGCGGTGAAAATACTTGGCTGGTGACGGTCCGGGAAAATAACTCATTGCCAACTTCAAACAAAAGTCCTTACATAAGTAAGGATTTTTTTTATTGTATTATTTTTAGAATATCAATAAACAATTAAAAACAAGCAAAGAAACAATTAAAAACAAGCAAAGAAACAATCAAAAGCAATCTAATAACAATCTAAAACATTCAAAGAAATTATCTAAATATTTATTTAAAGTTATAAATGAGTAGAAGATGAATAAAAAAATCAAATTTTATTCTAATAATGTAATGTGAAGTTTATTTTTTAAATTGATAATATAAGTGCGATAAAATAAACAACAAAAGAGTGTTGTCTTATTTTTTATAAGTTTAATTTTTATGATTTTCAACATAAACATTAATATTAATGTTACATTTTATAATTGTATTTACATAATCGCAATCATATTTACATTTATAGAAATAGAAATAGAAATATAAATAGATATAATATGATATAGATATTATAGTTAAAGTTATAGTTAAAGTTATAGTTATAGTTATAGTTATAGTTATAGTTATAGTTATAGTTATAGTTAAAAACTAAAGTAATTTACTATAAATAATGGCAAAAATTTTTTTCAAAATTTTTTTTTAAAAACTTTGTTAAATCGTTTGCCTTATTTTTTTTATAGTGCTATTATAATATCAGTTAGGAAAAAACCTGACTTAAAAGTACATATTAGTATAAATATTTTTATAATTTTTAACTTAGTTAAAAGCATAGTTTTATTTTAGTAAGGCTCTTTGCTTTGGTAAAATTTTAATTTTGCTATAACATAATGCTTTAGTTTAATTTAACTTTAAATTAATCTTAATTCTATATAAAAGTTAAAAAATAATTTTAAAAAAATTTTAAAAACTTGTCGAAATTTGTTTGACATAATATAAAATAATCTTTATACTTATCTATGTAAACTAAATAAACAAAAAATACCTACTCACTGGTAGGCAAAGTTAAGGGAATAAAATCCCAACATATAAAGGTGTTTACATCTCGCTACGGCAAGGTGTTTACATAAATAAAAAATAAAATTTAATTTTAAAAAGGAGAAAAAGAATTATGACAAATTCTAAAAAGAATAGCAAAAGTATTATCGCTTTAGTTGTTATGGCTGTATTACTAGTTGCTTCTATCGTTTTAGCTGCTACTGGCGCTTGGTTCACTGCTAACGGCAAAACTGATGATAAAACATTAACATTCGGTACAGTTAAAATTGCTAAAGTTGAAGAAACAGTTGCTGTAAGCAATACAATTGATACTGAAAATGTTAAATTAATGCCAGGTTCAAAATTAGCTGGTAACCTAGTAGTTAACTACACTGGTGATTCTGCTGCTTATATTCGTTATAAAGTTGCAGTTTCAGGTGATGGTGCTGCTAATGTTACATTAGCATTAACTGGTGCTGAAGCAGATGGTTGGGTATATGCTGAAACTGCTGCTGCTACAGATTTAACAGTTGCTATCAATGGTTCAGTTGCTACTACAGTAGATAACGAAGCACAAGGTAAAACTGTTACTCTTTCATTCACAGTTGAAGCATTACAAAAAGCTAACACTGCTGCTAGTGCTAAAGACGCTTTCGCTTTATTAGCTTAGTATTGAGTAATTCAATTACATAAAAAGAGAGTTTTAACTCTCTTTTTTTATGCGTTTTTAAATAAATATAATTCATCGTCTTTAACCACAAAGTAACAATTACTAGGTGTTTCGTAGTAAAAATCATAAGTTCCTATTACATTTTGTGAAACTATTTCAGCGCTTTTTGTTGTAACATTTTCTTCATCGGTAGTTTCAGTTATATTAACTACCTTTTTAACCATTTTTGTACCTACTTTCATATAAACGTTAATACAATTTCGGTTATTTTTTTCATAATATGCTGTAACATTTTCTCCAAAGCCTAAATCTAGTGTAACAGAATCATCTTTATAATCTAAATATAAAACATTTGTTCCATCAGTTTTTCTTACAATTGTGCTCCAATCATAACCACGCACGAAAACTAAGTCGTACATATCATTAACGGGCGCTGGTCTAAACGCCTTATTAATTAAACTTTCTATTTGCGTTAAGTCTGTTACCCCATAAAAAGAGTTTGTAATACCAGAATATTTATATTTACCATCACTTCCTAAGCAAAGTAAAAAACTTCGAGAAAATGATACATAACTAGCTTTATCTATGCAAGAGCAGTTTAACGCTATTCCAGCACTATAAGCATCAATTATATCACCAGTTTCAGTTTGCATTTTATTATAACCATCTAAGGTTATAAAATCTTTGCAGATAATTTTAGTAAATGTATTAGTTAATGTAGAAGTTGAAAAATAATATGTTCCATAAACTGCTTGAAAATCTTTTACATTATTATAAGCAAGTTCATATTTTTTCTTTAAATCTTCTGGGCTTAATTCATTAGTTTTTAGTTCTAAGTAATAACCACAATGATCTTTTAATTTAGAAATTAAAATTTTATCATTTTTGCAAAAAACTTTATATTTATATGGTTTAGTAGTAATACTAGCATTTTTGCCAAAAAGTTCAACCTTAAAGCTATTTACTTTTGCATTAGCCATAGTAAATCTAATTCTTATATAATTGTCTTCTCTTTTAGTAAAAGTCATAGTTTCATTAATTAAATTTCTTCCAGCAGTTAAATTTAAAAATATATTTTTTGTATCATTTAAGTAGTTGCCTTGTTGAATAACTTCTATTTTCATAACTTGTGGAACTTCAACATCAGCAGTAAATTTAACGGTGTAAGTATTATCTTCGCAGTAAACACCAAAGCAAGTTATGTAATAATAGCCATTGCCATTATCTCCATTAATTAAATATGGTGTAATACATTCAAACGAATCACTAGTTCTATAAGTTTCTGCACTATTATAGCCTGTAAATTCTTCATTAAGTTTGTATGGGTCGTCATCAAAAGGTAAAGGCACTGGGTTTTTGCCTAAATAATTAGTCATTTCATCAATTTTGTCGTAAATTTTGGTCAAATCAACATCGCTAGTTCCAATAATTTGATTAGTTTTGTTGCTAAGTTCAGTGTTAGTTGCCATATCTTCTGGGGTGCTCGAATTTTCAACTTTTGTTTTTATTTCGTCTATCTTTTCGTCAATTCCGTCTACTTTATTAGATATAGATGTATTATTAGTAATAATATTATCGACATTAGTTTTAATATTAGTTGATTTTGTGTCTAAATTATCTAAATCTGTTTGAAGATTTTCAACTATGCTTTTAACACTTTCCACATCAGTTTTAATTGTGCCAGAATTAGTGTTAATTGTGTTTACATTGCCCTTAATATTTGTAACATCGTCTTTAATAGTGCCTAAATTTTCGCTACTTGTTTTAATAGTTTCAACACTAGTTTTAATATCGTCAACATTAGTTTTAATTTCATTTATGTTAGAATTGTTATTAGCATTTTCTTTAATTTCACTAACATCACCTTGCAGATTATCAATATTAGTTTTAATTGTATTAGTAACATTAGTTACGCTATCTACTTTTGAATTTATTGTATTAAGTGTTTCGCCGTTAACACCTTCATAAACACTTTCAACATTTTCATCTAATTCATCTAACTTTTTTTTCATTTCTTCTAACTTAACATAAGTTAAGTCTAAACTCTGTTCTAATTCCATTTTCGCTCCTAAAAATTAATTTTTCACAAGTTTAACAAACAAATTTCTCAAAATAAAGTTTTTGTGCCACATTTTTAAAAAAATAAGATGTTTTTTAATGGTCAAATCTTTCACTTTTTCGTGTAACGAAAAAACTTCACTTGCACGATAGTGCAAACTTCACTTTTCACATAGTGAAAACTTAACTAGCCGTTGACTTTAACAATTTTTTTTGTTATACTATTTTATAGGGAGAAATTATATGATACAAGCAATAGATGTTACTTTAATCGTAGGAAATAAAAAGTTATTTCAAGATGTAAATTTAAAATTCACAAAAGGTAATTGTTACGGAATAATAGGTGCAAACGGAGCAGGTAAAAGCACATTTCTAAAATTACTTAGTGGCGAAATTGAAACCACAAAAGGTGAGATTGTTTTAGATAAAAACGAGCGTATGAGTGTTCTTCAACAAAATCAAAACGCTTTTAACGATAAAACAGTTAAAGAAACTGTGTTACTTGGCCATAAACGATTAGTTGAAATTATGCAAGAAAAAGATGCATTATATGCAAAAGAAGATTTCACTGATGCTGACGGCATAAAAGCAGGCGAATTAGAACAAGAATTTTTAGACCTTAATGGTTGGGAAGCCGATGGCGAAGCCGAAACTTTGTTAGATAACATTGGTGTTGACCGTAAGTATTTTGACGAACTTATGGGCAATTTAGATAGCAAAATAAAAGTTAAAGTTTTGTTAGCACAAGCGTTATTTTTTAACCCAGATGTTTTAATTTTAGACGAACCAACTAACAACCTAGATGCAAAAACAATCAATTGGTTAGAAGATTATTTAGTTGATTATCCAAATACAATTATAACAGTATCGCATAACCGTCATTTTTTAAACAAAGTATGCACACATATTTGCGATGTTGATTACGGCAAAATAACAATGTTTGTAGGAAACTATGATTTCTGGTACGAATCAAGCCAATTAATTTTGCGTCAACAAAAAGAAGCAAATAAAAAAGCCGAAGCAAGAGCAAAAGAATTGCAAGAATTTATTGCTCGTTTTAGTGCGAACGCAAGTAAAAGTAAACAAGCAACATCGAGAAAAAAGGAACTTGAAAAATTAACTATTGAAGATATAAAACCAAGTAGTAGGCGTTATCCTTATATAGATTTTAAATTTGAGCGAGAAATAGGTAACGAAGTTTTGTCTGTTGAAAAACTAACAAAAAAAGGTGTTTTTGAAAATTTAAGTTTCACAATTTTAAAAGGAGAAAAAGTAGCCTTTTTCAGTGAACAAAGTACAACAATTTCTGCATTGTTTGATATTTTATCTGGTAAAGACACCGATTTTATAGGTCAAGTTAAATGGGGTAAAACAATAACATATTCATATCTTCCAAAGAATTATGACGACCTATTTAACAACGACTTAATGCTAACTGACTGGTTAAGCCAATTTAGTAAAGAAAAAGATATAACTTATCTTCGTAGTTGGTTAGGAAGAATGCTATTTTCAGGTGAAGAAGCTATAAAACAAGCCAAAGTTTTATCTGGTGGCGAAAAAGTTAGATGTATGTTTTCTAAAATGATGCTAGAAGGTGGCAATGTTTTAATTATGGATGAACCTATTGCTCATTTAGACTTAGAGAGTATTCAATCACTTAATAATGGTATGAAAAATTTTAAAGGTTGCATTTTATTTACTACTTCGGACCAAGAAATTTTAAGTACTGTTGCAAACCGAATTATAGTAATAAACAATAATAAAAAGGAATTTGATAAACAAATTTCTTATGACGAATATATTTCTAAAAATTAGGAGTTTTTATGGTAATCAGTAAAATTGTGTTAGGAAAACTCCAAACAAATTGCTATTTTATTGAAAATAACGGCGAAGTTATTATAATAGACCCAGCAAATGAGTATATGAAAATAACAGAATATATAAAACAAAATCATTTTAAAGTTAAAGCAATTTTAGTAACTCACGGGCATTTTGACCACGTAGGTGCAGTGCACAGATTGCAAAAAAATGGTATTCCCGTTTATATGAGTAAGTTCGATAGTGATATTATCGAAAAAACTTCGGGGTATTATTTTTTAGAACGCACTAAAAGTTTTAAAGCAGATTTTTATGTTAAAAATAATGACGAATTAAATTTAATCGGTTTAAAAATTAAAGTGTTAGAAACTCCGGGGCATACAAAAGGTAGTGTTAGCTTCTTATTAGATGATTTTCTTTTTAGTGGTGATTTGATTTTTGCTGGTGCAAATTATGGTAGAATAGATTTGTATTCGGGCAATTTAGAAGATTTAAGATATTCTTTAAAAGAAGTTTTGTTTAAATTAAACGATAACATAACAATTTTGGCAGGACACGGCGAACAAACAACCGTAAAAAAAGAAAAAGATTTATATGTTGACTTTTAATAAATTAAATTAACTTTATTTTAGTTTTAATTATTATTATTATTATTATTATTATTATTATTATTATTATTATCAAACGATATTTTATCAAATAGTTCAAAATATTCTTCAAACTTATGTTGCCTTATGGGCATCGGTTTATGATTTTTAAAGTATAAAACTAACGCTGGTGTTATTCCATTGTAGTTTTCAACAATTTCAAAACATTTAAGTTCGCCATCTAAAATTAACTTTTTTGCTTTTGCGTGATAATTAAAATACATAATATATTTTGTGTAAATTTGACAAAAATATAATTGTAAATATTATAATAAACTAACTAATTAAATAATTAAAAAGCGAAATTGATATAATTTTATAAAATTAATTTATATTAAATTTAAAATTAAAAAACTAATATCAAATTTATTAAATATGCACATATAAAAATTAAAATTCAAATTATTTAAAAAAACATATATTATCATTAAAAATAAAATCATAGAAATATAAAATACAAAATTTAATAAAAACTTTTATATAAAAATAATAGATAAAATTCTTTTTAAAATATAATTACATTATACAAAAACACAAATTGAAAACACAAATTTATAAAATTGAAGGTACAATATGGAATTTAAAGATTTAAAAATAAACGATAACTTAAAATCAACTCTTTTGTTAAAGGGGTTTTTAACTACGACTATTGTACAAGAAAAGTTTATTCCTTTGGCTCTTCAAAATAAAGATATTTTAGCAAAAAGCGAAACAGGAAGTGGAAAAACTCTTGCTTATACATTATCAATATTAAACAATTTATCAAATGACGGAATAGGTGCATTAATTGTTGCTCCTACTAAGGAATTAGTTTTGCAAATTAAAGAAGTGGTAAAAGAATTTGCAAAACCACTAAACTTAAATGTCGTTTCAATTACAGGTGGCAGTGATTTTACACGACAACGACTAAATTTAAAAACGGCAAACATTGTGGTTGGCACGACTGGACGATTACTTGACCATTTAGAAAGGCGAACCTTAAAACTTCATAAATTAAAATATTTAGTTTTAGATGAAGCTGATGTTATGCTAGATATGGGATTTATAGAAGATATTAAAAAAATTGAAAAGGCGTGTCCAAGAATAAAACAAACTTTTATGTTAAGTGCAACATTTAACGATAAAGTTAAACTATTAGCAAACGAATTTTTAGTAAATCCCGAAATTTTAGAATTAACCAAAGA
>CAKVEY010000044.1 GCA_934746185.1 uncultured Clostridia bacterium | reverse complement strand
GAACTATTCCAGGTGTATGTTCTAATTTTGTGCCTGTTTTTTCAAAATCACTTAAAGTTAAGTTTGTTATTGCTAATCTATTATCGCAAAATAGTTCAAGTTTGTTAATTGCTTGCCCATAAAGAGCAACTTCGCCAAAACCCTTTTGTCTAAATAAATAATAGTTTAAATCTTCAACATTATCAATGTTTTTAACTAATTCGTTTGCAATAAAATGCAATCCGTCTGTGATAGAAAACATAAAGCAACCACTATCAGTTGCTAAACCTGTATATAAACTTAAACAAATATCTTTGTTAAATTTAATGTTTAAGTCTTTAAAAAAGTAATACAACATTTCGCAAGTAGAACTAGCATCACTGTTTATAATTTGATATTCTTTAAAAAATTCACTAGGAATATGATGGTCTATATTTAAAATGTTTTTGCAATTATTTAAAACTTTTTCCATTATTCCCACTCGTTTAGGTTCGTTACAATCAAGAACAATACCTAAATCGAACTTTTTTTTAGTTAGAGTATAACAAATAGAGTTATCTTTATTTAAAAACTCTAAATTTTCAGGGATTTTATCGCTAGAAAAAACAGTTACATCTTTTTTATTTAACTGATTTAAAGCAAATTTCAATGCTAAACTCGAACCAACAGCATCACCATCTGGGTTAATATGAAAGAAAATTGCTATGCTATTACTATTATCTAATAAATCTCTAATTTTTTTCTCCATCTTTTTTATTTCCTTTTAATAGTTCAGTAATTCTTTGTTCGTAGTTAATGCCGTCATCTAAACTAAAAATAAGTTCAGGAGTAATTCTTAGTTTAACATTTTTAGCAATTTCTCGTCTTAAAAAAGGAATACTACTTTTTATAATATTAAAAGTTTGTTCACGCTTTTCTTCTGGGAATACGCTTATTTTTATACGAGAATAACTTAATTCGTTAGTTGTATCAACATCTAAAACAGTAACGAATACACCATCAAGTCTTGGGTCTTTTAATTTATAGGCAATAAGACTTGAAAGTTCTCGTTGAATTTCGTTGTTTATTTTTAAAATTCTATTATTTGCCATAATTATCTCCTAAAATACGATTTTTTCAAGATTGTATGCTTCAATAATATCGCCAACTTGTAAGTCTGTGTAGCCATCAAGTTTAATACCACATTCAAAGCCGTTACCAACTTCTTTAACATCGTCTTTTTTAACTTTTAAACTTTCTAAGTTATAACAACCGATTTCTTGTTTGTTTCTAATAACTTTGCATTTGTTACCACGAGAGATTTTTCCGTCTAAAACATAAGAACCAGCAACCATACCAACATTTGTAATTTTGTAAACCATTCTAACTTCGGCTTTACCTGCGTAAACTTCTTTAAATTTAGGAGTAAACATAGACTTCATTCTTTCAGTCAAGAAATCTATAACATCATAAATAATTTTTGAATAATATACTTCAACTTTTTCTCTATCAATTAAATCTTTTGCTTTGTTATCGGCTTTATTGTTAAAGCAAATTATTATAGAATTTGTTGTTTTTGCTAAAACTACATCAGTTTCATTAATAATACCAACGCCACAAGAAATTACATTAACTTTAACTTCTTCGCTAGTAATTTCATTAATACTTTGTTTTAAGGCTTCACTAGAACCTTGAACATCGGCTTTAACAATAACATTTAATTGTTTTTTCATATTGTCTTCGGCTTTACTAAATAAGTCTTCGGCACTCATACCACTAGCATTAGTAACTCTTTCTCGTTTAAGTTTAGTTTTTCTTTCTTCAATAATTTGTTTAGATAATTTTTCATCAACAACATAAGCATTGTCGCCTGCTTCTGGAACTTCGTCTAAACCTAAAATAGAAACAGGAACGCTAGGGCCAGCAGATTTAACGTTTTTGCCTTTTTCGTCAATCATTGCTCTAATTCTACCAACCGCTAAACCACATACAACAGTGTCGCCAACTTTTAAAGTGCCGTTTTGTACTAAAACAGTTGCTACTGGACCTTTACCTTTATCAAGTTTTGCTTCTATAACTGTGCCAGTTGCTTTTCGGTTAGGATTTGCTTTTAAGTCTAACACTTCGGCTTGAAGTAATACCATTTCTAAAAGTTTATCAATATTTTGATTTCCTTTTGCAGAAATAGGAACCATAATTGTATCGCCACCCCATTCTTCACTTAAAACATCATTGTCAGCAAGTTGTTGTTTAACTTTTTCTATGTTTGCAGTTGGTTTATCAATTTTATTGATTGCTACAACCATAGGAATGCCAGCATTTTTGATATATTTAATTGATTCTAAAGTTTGTGGCATAATGCCATCATCGGCTGCAACAACTAATATTGCAACATCGGTGATATTCGCTCCCCTTTCTCTCATAGATGCGAATGCAGCGTGTCCGGGAGTATCAATAAATGTAATCATTTGGTCATTAATTTTAACAGTGTATGCACCAATATGTTGAGTAATACCACCTGCTTCACCACTTATAACATTTGTTTTTCTAATTGCATCTAATAATGAAGTTTTACCGTGGTCAACGTGTCCCATAACAGTAACTACTGGGGCTCTTCTTACTAAGTCTTTTTCGTCATCGTTTTCAACTTGTTTAGAAAGTTTTTCTTCAAAAGTTTCTGGTTTTTTATATTCAAGAGTAACGCCAAGTTCGGAACAAACTAATGATGCAGTGTCAAAATCTATGCTACTATTAATGGTACTCATAATACCTAAAATAAATAGTTTTTTAATAATTTCGGCAACTGGTTTACCAATTTTTTCACTTAAATCTTTAACCGAAATCATTTCAGTATCCATAACGGCTTTATCTATAACCGAAATAACTTGTTCTTGTAGTTTTTCTTTTTTAGTTTTAACTCTTCTATATTTTACACTTTCGTTTTCGTCAGGGTTTTCAATTAAACTTAGTTTGAATTGTGCTTTTTTGTTTAATGTCTTCTTTTCTTCTTTATTTTCAATAGGTTTTTTCTTGTTTTTAAAAACTCTGTTATTTTCTTTAATATCTATAATAGGTTCAGCAAAAATTTTGTTAAGGGTTGGCTTAACTTTGTTTTTATCGAATGGTCTTTGACCATTTTGTTGTGGTTTAAAATTAGGGTTAAAAGGTCTATTTGCTCTAAAATTGTTATTAGGGTTAGAATTTGCGTTAAATTCTCTTCGGCCATTACCATTAAACTTATTTTGAAAAGGCCTTGAATTTTCTTGACGAACTTTGTTTTGTTCGTTTATTTTTGCTTGTTGTTCAGCAATTTTACGCTCTTTTTCAAGTTTTTCCTTTTCCTTAGCATCTTCTAATTGTTTAACTTTAATAGAATTAAATTTTTCACTAAGTTTGTTATAAAAACTATCCAAATTAAACTTTGCTTTTTCTAATTCGTTTACATTTTTGCTAACAATATTATTTTTTAATAAGTTCTCCAAAGTTTTAATGTTTTCAATTTTGCTATCTTCTTTATTTATCATTATTACCCCTTATAGATTTGAAAGTTTATTATAAACATCTAAACTAACATTTTGCTTAAATGCTTTTGAAAGTAATTTGTTTTTAATCGCTTTATTTATACATTCTTTGTTATTGCAAATATATACACTGCGACCAAATATTTTATTATTAGGGTTAATAACAAATTCGTCATTAACCTTAGTAATTTTAATTAAATTAGTTGTTGATTTATCAAATTTTTCTCTACAACTTATACAAGTTCTAATATTTTTCATTTTAATCCTTAAACATATCATCTAAATCTGTTGAAATATCATCGAATGTATTAATTTCAGGTTTTTCACCTTGATTGCTTTCAGGTTTAACATCAATTTTAATACCAACAAGTTTAGCAGCAAGTCTTACATTAACGCCACCAGCACCTATTGCCAAAGAAAGTTTATCGTCTGGAACAATCGCTCTTGTAGTTTTTTCGTCAACATAACTTACGCTATTAACTTTGCCAGGACTTAAAGCACGAGCAACATAAACTAATGGGTCATCGCTATAAAGTATAATATCAACTTTTTCGCCATTTAATTCATTAACAATGCTATTAATTCTCATTCCCCTATTGCCAACGCAAGCGCCAACAGCATCAACATTTTCGTTAGCACTAAAAACAGCAATTTTAGTTCTAACTCCTGCTTCACGGCTAATACCTTTAATTTCTACTTCACCATTTTGAATTTCAGGCACTTCAAGTTCAAATAATTTTCTTACAAAACCAGTGTTTGCACGAGAAACTTGTACTACTGGTGCTTTTGTTTCGTTTTCTTTAATTTTTTTAACATAAACTTTAATTTTAGAGTTAATGTAATATTTTTCGCCTTTAATTTGGTCTTGTTCAGTCATTAATGCTTCTAAGTTGTTGCCACCAATTTCAACGAAAACATTTTTTCCTTCAATTCTTCTAACAACACCAGTAACGATTTGGTCTTCTTTTTCGCTAATTTCACCAATCATTTTATCTCGTTCTAGTTCTCTTAGTTTTTGCATAACAACTTGTTTAGCAGTTTGTGCTGCAATTCTACCAAAATCTTTTGGTGTTTCTTCTGTTTCAACTAAATCACCAATTTTATAAGATTTTTTAATTTGTCTAGCATCTTCTAAACTAATTTCTTTGTCTGGGTCTTCAACAACTTCTTTAACTTCTTTATAACTATAAATTTTAATAGTGTGTTTTTCTGGGTTTAATTTAACACTAGCAAGTTTTGCTTCGCCAATATGTCTTTTATAAGCCGAAGTTAAAGCAGTTTCTAACGCTTTAATAAATTGGTCTTTGCTAATTTTTCTCTCCTGTTCAAAATCATCAAGTGCTTGGAAAAAATCTTTACTTATCATTTTTTTATCTCCTTTAAAATTTAATATAAGGCTTAGCCTTTATAATATCAACAAGTTTTATAGTTTTATGACTATTTTTAACATTTAGTTTAATGCTATCGTCTGTAACTTCAAGTAACAAACCTACAACTTTATTAGAGTTTAATTTAATTTCAATTTCTTGACCAATAAATCTTTCAAAATCTCTTTTAGTTTTAAGTTCTCTATCTAGCCCTAACGAAGAAACATTTAAACTATAACTTTCGCCATTTGTTGGGTCAAGTTCATCTAATGGTTCGTCTAAAATTTTAGAAACTTTTTTACAATCGTCAAAAGTTATTCCACTATTTGAATAAATTACAACAGTAATATATTTTTCGCCTTCTATTTCTTCATAATTTACTTCAACGAGTTCATAACCCAAACTTTCAACTAATGGTTTAGACAAATTAAAGACATCATTTTTTAGTTTATTAATATCCATAAAACTCCTTTCCATATTCAACAATTAGGAGCGGACCATTCTGCCCACTCCTAACTTAGTAATATAATAATAACATATATAAAAATTAATTGCAACACTTTTAACAATATTTTTCGATAATTTTTATAAAAACTTTTGCAGTAGCAAGTGCATCGTTTAATGCTCTATGTGCGTTAATTAAACTTACACTTAAATAATCGGCAATAGTTTTTAATTTATAGTTTTTTAAAAATATGTATTTTCTAGCAAGAGTTAAAGTGTCTTCTTTTTTATTATCAAATATATAGTTTGCTTTTCTTCCATAATAATCTAAAAAACCATAGTCAAAATCCACATTTTGACCAACTAAAATACAACCTTTGCAAAACTTATAAAAATCTGGCACAACATCTTCAAAAAGTGGCGAATTTTTTACCATTTCATTAGTAATACCTGTTTTTTCAGTAATTTCTTTTGAAATATTTTTTTGTGGATTAATTAAAGTAGTAAAAGTTTCAATAATTTTACCATTTTTAATTTTACAAGCGCCAATTTCAGTTACGTGGTCTACCATATATTCTAACCCAGTTGTTTCAAAGTCGAAAACAACAAATTCGTTATTAGATAAATATTCTTTATCAATTTTTTGGTCGAATAAATTTATTTGAGAAATTTCTTCATATTTTTGTGGAGAAATTTTACGATAATCTTTATATTCTTTGTTTACTTCAAAACTTGGTTTTTGATAATCTTCTATAACGCATTTTGCTAAACTTTTAACTTTTAAAGTTAAATCGTTATTAAAACTATCTAAACTACCAAAAAGCATAACATCTACGTCAGTTTCAATAGTTTTGCAAGTTTCCAAATTCTTTTTTGTTGGAAATAAACTGGCTTTAAAGGTTTTATCTAAGCATTTTATAGTTAAGGCATATCGTAGTCCTTTTGTTTCCCCGTCTTTTTTAGTAAATTCAATAGGTTCAATACTTAATAAATGTCCACAAAGGTAAACATTTTCTTCGGGGGTAGAATAATATTCGTATGGGTAACAACTCATTTCATTAATTTCGCCAATAACATTTTCTAGTTTATTAACCTTCATTTTATTTAATTTAACAGGTGCTTTTAAATTATCTAATATGCTAGATTTATGCTCTTCTAATTCGTTAAAGTTTTCGTTTACCTGAATTCCAGAAAAGTTAAACTTATAAAAATATAAACTAGTTAAATAATTTAAAATATTTGTTATAGTTTTATCAATTTCATCACTTGATAAAGACATATAAAGTTTTACATCAAATAAATTATCACTTTGTTTAACATCAATATTTTTTAAACAATAATAATTGGCAATATGTTCATTTTTTAAATATTCTTTAATCTTAGTTTTTAACCTATCTTCATCTAAAAACGCTTTTGCAAATTTTATGTTGTAGTTAATATCTAAATTAACATATTTTTTAGTTAAATCTTTAATTTTCTCTCTATTTTCATTTAATTTGTCATAATTAATTTCATCGTATAAAAAAGTAAGACTAAGCGTATTTTCGCTTTTACAAAAATCTGCCAGCCCTAACTTTAAAAAGTCTATATTATTATCGTTAAAATACTCTAAAATTTTTTCCATAACAAGTAAAATATATAATATAAAATTAAATTTGTCAATATATTATAGACATAAATTTTTTTCAAATTTAAACTTTTAAATTCCCACAATTATATGATACAAATCGGCAATTATTACTATTGCAAACAATAAAATTAATCCAACCGTATGGATAGTGTTTTCAACCTTAGGATTTATCGGTTTTCCCCTAATCCATTCTATTGTAGTAAACACCATTTTCGAGCCGTCTAAGGCAGGAATTGGTAGTAGATTAAACACACCTAAGTTTGCTGCAATAAGTGGCATTAAAACTAATAAATTGCTTATTCCTTGCATAGAAAGTGTTGCCATTGTGCCGATTGTAGTTATTGGCCCACCTAGCCCAGAAAGTGCCACCTGACCAGTAATTAGCATCCAGAACATAACTAGAATTTTCCAGCATAAAACGCCAGTAAAAGGCACACATAGTGCTAAACTTTTACCAAAACTATAAGGAACAGATTTCATATTTATTCCTAGTTTTACTTCATTGTCTTTATTTTTAAAAAATTCTAAATTGATATTTTGTTTAACGCCATCACGAATAACAGTTATTTCAACAATATCACCTGCCGAATATTTAGCAATTAAAGCGTTAAAAGTTTGGTCTTTTATAAAGCTAATTTCAGTTCCATCTACGTGAGTTATAATATCGCCAACAAGAAGTTGTGTTTGACTTGTTCCCACCCCATTTACTTCACTAATTTTAGTTATTTGTGGAATATCATAACCAACACTAACCAACAAAACAAAAGAAAAAATAATAGCACTTAAAATATTAAAAAAAGCACCAAAAAACAAAACGATTAATCTTTTCCAAGGATTTTGCTTCATAAAAC
>CAKVEY010000043.1 GCA_934746185.1 uncultured Clostridia bacterium | reverse complement strand
GTCTTAATAGTTATCAGTTTTATATGTAGTATTAAATATCAAGATAAAATAGAAGCTTTTGTTGATAAATTAAGTAAAAAAAAGCAAAATAAATCAAAGTAAAACTTACTTACTAATAAATTTATATGCTTCAATCAAAAAACAAATAAATAATAATAAAATAATTATTAGTATGTTAATTTACTTAAAATTAAAGTTTAAAATAAAATTTTTAGACTGGTTAAATTAAAAATAATAAATATATAATTAAACAATTAATTTAATATTAAAACAAAATTGGGATATTTAATTTCTCTCCCCTTTTTAACAGATTATAATTATTTTTTATTTAAAAATTTATCTAAATTAAATTCTTCTTCAAAATCTGGAATAAAACATTCATTTGAAGAAGATTTTTCTTGCGTATAGGCGTTTTCAAAACCTAAATTAATTAAATGTTTAACAACTCGTTTATATTCTATGTCTTTTACTTGATTTTTTAAAATTGGGTGATTTTTTGCCTTATAAAACGGTGTGTATTGGCTCATTAAACTAACTATCGTTTTATTGCCTAAATTTTTATTAATTTCGTCTAAAACTTTTATACTGTCTGTGCTTGAACCGGGCAAAACAAGATGCCTTACAATAATTCCTTTTCTCATTAGTCCGTTTTCAATAATATCTTCTGGCAAAATTTCTCTTGCTTTAACTAAACTTTTAATGGCATTATCAAAATAATTTTCGCTACTAGAATATTCTTTACTTAAAGCACTTGAATAATATTTTATATCAAAAATAAAAATATCGGCATAATTTTTCAACATTTCAATAGTTTCACACTTTTCATAACCACTTGTGTTAAATATTATGGGAATTTTAGGTCGATATTTATCTAACGCACTGATAATTTGTAAAGTAAACTGAGTGGGCGTAACTAAGTTTATATTATTTGCACCCATTTGTTCTAACTTTTTAAAAATTTCTACTAAATTATCAACAGTTATATCAATTCCTTCACAAAAATGACTAACTTGATAATTTTGACAAAAAATACATTTTAAATTACAGCCACTAAAAAATATTGCCCCACTACCATTTGAGCCACTAATAATAGGTTCTTCGTAATAATGCAACATAACTTTATTAATTTTAAGACCTTTCACCTTGCAAAAGCCCACTTTTTTATCTCTATCAACATTACAATTTCGAGGACATAAATTACATAACATAAATTATATTTTACATTAAAACTCCAAAAAAATAAAGTTTTTTTGGTTATAATTTGACAAAAGCACAATAAACAATTTAAAATTAAATAATTAGACTATTTTAATTTAAAGACAAAATAATAAATAAATGTTATAATTTAATAAATTAATTTGTTAATATTAAATTATAAAAAGATTACTAACTTATAATTTAATCAAAAATAACTAAAAAACTTATTAAAGGGGGAAAAAACAAAGGTTAAATACGCACAGCAATTAGCGTTAAACTTTTACTATTTAATGAATATATGAATAAAATTGTGGTAATAACAGGTGCTAGCAGTGGAATAGGTTTAGCATTATATAATTTATATAAACAAAAAGGTGATACTCCTATTTGTGTAGCACGAACAAATCTTGAAAACTTAGAAAATTTTTATGAATGTGATGTTACAAAAGAAGAAATGATTATTTCTACTTTCAAAAAAATTCAAGATAAATATAAAAATATTGACATTTTAATAAACAACGCAGGTTTTGGAATAAGTGGTGCAATAGAATTAGAACATTCTGCAACAGTACAAAGTTTAATGGACGTAAATTTTATGGGAAGTTTTTTATGCTATAAATACGCTTTACCACTTATAAAACAAGGTGGCAAAATTGTAAACATAAGTTCAGTATGTGCCTTATTTCCTATTCCATTTAGAGGATTTTATTGCGCTAGCAAAAGTGCATTAAGTTCAATTAGTTTAACAGAATATATGGAACTAAAACCAAGCAAAATTGATGTTATAACAATTTGTCCTGGTCAAACAAAAAGCAACTTCAATAAAAATCGAATACGAAATTTAGAAACAAACGAAAGATATAACGACAAAATTAATTCAGCAGCAGAAACTTTAAAGCATAGCGAAGAAAAACGAATGGATACTAATAAAGTTGCGAAATCTATTTTAAAAGAAACATATAAAAAACACCCAAAACCATTAAAAATAATAGGATTTCAATACAAACTATTCTATTTTTTCCAAAGAATTTTGCCAACCCGTTGGTTTCTAGCCATAACTAATAAATTTTTAGGAAAATAAAACATTTATGCTAAAATTAACAATAAAAAAGAACTTAAATATAAGTTCTTTTTTAGTTCATATCAAAATAGTTTTTAATCTATATCAATAACTTCAATCGAAGTTTCGTTATCACTAAAATATTCATTTTTTATAATATCAACATAGTTAAGTGAACATCTATGTTTTTGATGTTTAATATATTTGTTCTCTACTTTTAAAATTCGACAAATATAAATTTTATTTAATATTTCAGCAACATTATTATAATTAGGACTTTCTAGTTTTAATAATTCGTTTATAATATCATTAATTGTCACTATATGCTCATTATGAAAAATTCTATTATATAGTAGTTTTTCATTTCTTTTTACGCTTTTTATCTCGTAAGGCGTATTAGAATTACCTTTAAAAAATTTTACTTTAATAGGTTTATCATCTTTTACTTTATCACAAGTTATAACACTACCAACAAAATATTTATTTATATCATCACTAGTTAATTCGTCCCATAACATTTTTGCTCGTTTAGATACTTTATAATGTTCTGGTGGTATATATAACTCTCTTATAACTTGATTAAGCAAATAACCACCAGAATAAACATCATATTTAAAGCCGTTATATTCACATTCAACTATTTGTTCATTATCTTTTTTGCCTTTTTTTCTTGCTTTTAAAAGTGCTATTATAATATCAAGTGAATTAATATTTTCCATACATTTCCTTAAATTCGACTATCATTTTTGCTCGCTATAATTTCACTACTCATTTTAAATTAATTATTATTTTCGTTTTTATTTTCAATGTTTTTCTCTTCGTTAGTAACTTGTTTTACTATTTCTTTAGATTTTTTGTCTTTTTTATCTTTCTTTGATTTATATTTTATTTTTTTATCAAAGCCGTTACCATACGCTTCGTGGACTGATGTTGAAAATAAAAATGCGTCTTCATCAATTTCAAAAACAATATCTTTTAAATTTCTCGCTTCATATTTATTTAATAAACATAATAGCATATTCTTTTCTTGTTTAGAATAAACACCTTTACCACTAATTAAAGTTGCTCCCCTATAAAGTTTATTTAAAATAGCATCAGCAATTTGTTCGTATTTATCACTAATTATATAATATGCCTTTGTACCTTTTGCCCCTTCTAAAACTAAATCGGTTATTTTGCCTGCGATAAAAATAGCAAAAAGTGTATATAAGCAATTAGTTAATCCATATGTAGCTAAACTCAAAACTGAAACAGATGCATCAACAATTATAATAACCGTTCCTACTGTAATATCATTATTATAATAATTTAAAATATTTCCTAGCATTTCGCCACCACCAGTAGAACCACCACCACGAACAACAAGTCCTGTGCCTACGCCCATACAAACTGCACCAAAAACACTAGCCAAAAACATATCAGTAATATGTAAATCTATTTTTAAAAATTCTATACAAAGGGAATAAAGTAAAATTCCTGCTAATGAATAGAAAAAATATTTTGTACCTAACGATTTTAAAGCAAAAAATATTAAAACTGCGTTCATAATTAGATATAAAATAGTTGGTGAAATATAAAACCAATGTAGTTTTACATTAATTAAGTCCGAAATAACGGCAGCAAGCCCCCCAAAGCCACCAGGAGCAATATTATTAGCATAAAAAAAGCTATTAAAAGCAAGTCCCATCAAAAATATTCCAACTAGTATAAATAATATTTTGATTGTTTCGTTAAGATATTTGTTTTTTATATTCATTTTTCACCCATAAATATTATAATAAAAATTTTAACTTTTACCAAACCATTTTTAATAATAGTTTTACAATAGTTTAAGTAATTGCTGTTATCTTGTTAGAAAAATATTTATCATAAATGCCATAAAAAATAATATTATAAATATTTATAATAAATTAAACACTATTAAAAAGTTTTTAAAATTAATAAACAAAATCTATTAATCTATTAATCTATTAATCAAATAAAAAAATTAATAATTAGTATTTTATTTACTTAAAGTTACAAAAGTTAAAATAAAATTGTTAGACAAGTAAACTAAACTAATTTTATCTAATCTAATCTAATCTAATCTAATCAATAAAATATAAATGTAATTGCAATAATTTATTTTATCAAATAATAATCTAAAATATTAAATTCATTAAAAAACGAGCCAAAAGGCTCGTAATACACAATAATATTATGCGTTTTTATAGTTTACTTTAATGCCAGGACCCATTGTAGAAGCAAGACTAATACTCTTTAAGTAAGTACCTTTACTTGCAGCAGGTTTTGCTTTAACAATTGCTTGCATAACTGTTGTAAAGTTTTCAACTAATTTTTCTTTACCAAAACTTGCTTTACCAATAATAACGTGAACGATATTATTTTTATCAAGTCTGTATTCAACTTTACCAGCTTTAACATCTCTAATAGCTTTTGCAACATCAGTAGTAACTGTACCACTCTTAGGGTTTGGCATTAAACCTTTAGGTCCTAAAATTTTAGCACATCTACCAACTAAACCCATCATATCTGGAGTTGTGATGCAAACATCAAAATCTAAGAAATTTTGGTTTTGAATTTTTGCAACGATTTCATCAGCACCAACGATATCGGCACCTGCTTTTTCAGCGATGTCAGCGTTATCACCTTTTGCGATAACTAAAACTTTAACGCTTTTACCTGTTCCGTTTGGTAAAACAACAACGCCACGAACTTGTTGGTCAGCATTTCTGCCATCAACACCTAATTTAACGTGTAATTCAATTGTTTCATCAAATTTTGCTTTACTTGTTTGTAATGCTAAATCAACTGCTTCATCTACTTCATATAATTTAGATTTATCAACTAATTTTGCACTTTCTAAATATCTTTTACTCATTTTTTTCTCCTTTTGGTTTTAACGAGATTTTCTCTCTCCCATAATTAATCTACAACTACTACGCCCATACTTCTAGCAGAGCCAGCAATCATTTTCATAGCACTTTCTACTGAACTTGCATTTAAATCTTGCATTTTCATTTTTGCAATTTCTTCAACTTGTGCTTTTGTTATTTTAGCAACTTTATCTCTGTTACTTTTTGCGCTACCTTTTTCAATGCCACACGCTTTTTTAATTAAATCTGTAGCTGGTGGAGTTTTTGTAACAAATGTGAAAGATCTGTCGTCGTATGCTGTTACAATAACGGGAATTGTAAAGCCAACTTTGTCTTGTGTTCTTTCGTTAAATTGTTTTAAAAATTCCATTGAGTTTACGCCGTGAGGTCCTAATGCTGAACCAACGCTTTGACCTGGAGTAGCTTTACCACCAGGTAATTGTAGTTTAATAACTGCTTTAACTTTTTTTGCCATATTTTTTCTCCTTTTGGTGGTTAACGAAAATTTAATATTTTCTCCCACTTAATTTATCTAAACGGTTGCCCGATTAAATACTAAATAAATTTTTTTTAATTAATTATAGTAATTTTCTTAATTCGTCTAAGTTCATATCTACGCTATTTTCTCTACCGAACATTTCAACTACAACTTTTGCAGTTAAATTTTCTTTATTAATTTCTTTAATTGTTCCTACTTGACCTTTTAAAGCTCCGTCTAAAAGTTCAACCTTATCACCAATTTG
Source organism: uncultured Clostridia bacterium (assembly GCA_934746185.1). Lineage (GTDB taxonomy): Bacteria > Bacillota > Clostridia > Christensenellales > UBA1242 > UBA7868. The sequence continues at coordinate 1,981 of CAKVEY010000043.1, read as the reverse complement.
CATAGAAATATCTGCTTCAGTTTTTTCTAGTCGCATCTTAACAATTTCTTCTTGTGTTAATTCAAGTGGTCTTCCCTTAGGTCCAGTAAAACCAGTAACACCCCTAGTTCCAACAATTCTATGCCAAATATCATCGCCATAAATCATTTTAACTAGCATATAGGTAGGAAAAAGTTTTCTTTCTACTATAACTTTTTTACCATTTTTTTCTTCTACAACTTCTTCGGTAGGAATAACGATGTCAAAAACTCTATTTGTTAGATTGTTTTTTTCAACAACTCTTAGTAAGTTTTCTCTCGCTACATTTTCGTGACCCGGTTGAGTATGAAGAACATACCACTTAGCCTCAGTATTCATTTCCATAAAAATCTCCTATAAACCTAGTAATAAATTAAACAACCAAGCAAACAATCTGTCTATTGCAAATAAAACAACCGTGAAAAACAAAACAACACCAATTACAATGGCTGTTTGTTTTACAACTTTACCAAAACTTGGCCAAGTAACTTTTTTAAGTTCTGACATAGTTTCTTTGGTTTTTTTTGCTAACTTATGTTCTTTTGGCTTTTTTACTTTTGTAGAATTTGCATCTTTTGCCATAATACTACTCCTTATTTGGTTTCTTTATGTAAAGTGTGTTTTTTACAGAAAGGACAATATTTATTAAGTTCTACTCTGTCTGGAGTATTTTTTTTGTTTTTCATATTATCGTAATTTCTTTGTTTACATTCTGTACACGCTAAAGTAATTTTTTCTCTCATAACTCTTCCTCATTTATATACTTAAAAATTAGCACCCTATTAGATGCTAATTTATTGTACCAAATAAAATTTAATATGTCAACAATTTTTCAAATATTTTTTAATTATTCGTGAATATTAATTCTTCCACTATTAGTTTTTACACTAATTGTGTTTGTAGTAGTTGAACTTTCAGGGAAACTTCTTGTAAAAGTATAATATCCATCAGCATCTTTATTGCCTTCAAACTTAGTTTGTGTAAAACTAGCAAGTTTAATTGTTAATTTGTTAGATTTATTTGTTGTATTATTTTTATTTTTTAAATCTAAATTATATTTTTCAAGTTCGCTATCGGTAGGAGTTGGCAAAACTAATTCAACTTCGCCATTATCTGTTTCAAACGTGCTTAAACTAGACATACTAACAAAACTTGCTTTTATTTTAGATTTTGTTGTTTTAGCAGTTATATTTCCGTAAACATTAGTTAATGTTATTGCTCCTTGATTAGATGTAACTGTTAAATCTTTTTGAACACCATTTTTTGCAAATTCAACATCAACTTTACCACTTGTTGATTCAATTACTGCACCGTTATAGTATAAATTTTTAATATTAACTTTGCCACTTGTAGTTTTTATACGAGATAGATAATAAACACCTGCACCTTCTGTTCCTAAATTTATTGCACCTTTAACACTTTCAAATTCAGCAGATTTAGTAGAAGTTCCATCTTCACCTAATTGTTTTATAGTAGTTTCACCACTTTCGTTTTTAACTGAAATACCATTTAATGCCTTATCTATTCTAACAATTCCGTTTTTAGTTTCAATAATTCCATCACCTAATAATTCAGTACATTTTAAATATCCAGTTGTTGTATTGAAATTAACTGAGCCGTAAATTTTGTTTACTGTAACATAAGGATTGTTGCCTTTAACTGTTAAATTTGCATTGTATCCATCAAAACCAATATTTTTAAAAGTAAAATTACCACTATTTGAATTAATATTAACATTAGCAATTTTATCACTATTAATATCAACTTTACCTAAATAGTTTTCAATATTTAAAGTACTATCATTGCTCATTTTTGCGTTATCTATATTAAATGAACCGAAAGCCGAATTAACTTTAATTGTTATGTTAGATGTTAATAAATTACGAGATTTATTTTCACTGCTTTGCGCAAAATTAATTTTACCTTTGTTTGTAACAATATTATATTCAACTCCACTTGCATT
>CAKVEY010000042.1 GCA_934746185.1 uncultured Clostridia bacterium | reverse complement strand
TAAAAACATTAAAATTTTAAATCCTCCAAACACTATGGATAGTTATTTTATTTTTGAAATAATAAAAAAGTCTAACTTGTTGAATAATACCCCTATTACTTTGTTGGAAAAAGAAGTAAATAATTGCTGGTCTAGCGTCAATCTTATTCCGTTCCTTGTATATAAACATAAAAATTTGTTATTAAAATGTAAACCTAGTGGTTGTAAAATTGGTCAACGACCTATAGATTTATACTTAAAAATTATGCAAGAATTTGGATTTAAAATTAAGAATTTTGATGATGGTAGTATTAATATTGAATATTCAAAGTGTGAAAAAAATAAAGTTATCAAATTGCCATTTCCATCTTTTACTGGTTCATCAATGGCTATTTATTGTGCGATGATAAATACAAAAAAAACAATAATAAAGAATATATCTTTAGAACCCGAAATTCTTTTTTTAATAGATGTTGTGGAAAAATTGGGTTGGGAAACAAATTTAAGAAATGATAGTTTGTATATTGAAAAAAAGTGTAAAGAGATTAATTTATTAAATATTGAAATACCTGTCGATAGAAATGTTTTAGTTACAAGAATAATTGATAGTTTGATAAATAACGAAAGATTTTATTATTCAAGCAAATTTAATTTATGTTTATCGCCACTTATTGAATATTTTGACCAAATTGGCGTGAAATATGAATATAATCATAAAGATATTTTGATTTATGAAAATCAATTAGGAAAATTAAAATTAGAACCAATTATTTGTGATCATTACCCCAAATTATCTAGTGATTGGCAACCTTTACGATCATTATTGTCTCTTTTAAATTCAAATAAATTAATTGTAAAGGATAATATATTTGAAAATAGATATGGGTATTTTGATCAAATTTCAAGCATTTTTATAGATGGAAAATTTCATATAAATAATGGCATCTTTTATGCTAATATAGACAAAGAGTTTCAAAAAAAAATACCTAGTTATTTTGATTGTTTAGATATAAGGGCTTCGGCAGTACTATTTATTTTAATGGAAAATAATTTTAAAGTAACTATTAAAAATATTACACAATTATTAAGGGGGTATTCAAATTTATCTCAAATTTCACCAAAGGTTGATAAATTGGGATATTTTGAATTTATATAATATGGATAATTTTATTGATTTAAATTATTTTATAGATGAAAAAGAAAAATATAGTGTTGATAACACTTATATGTTAAATATTAATAAAGAATTATTTACAAGTAATACTTTTTTTAATTTGTTTATATCTTTGATAAAATTTAAAATGTTGTCTAATTCTAATAAATTATATATTATTTATGACTATTTTTTGTCGAACAAAAATGTTTTATATTTTAAAAAATTAATAAAAAGGATGAATATAAAGAATGTTTCTTTTTTAAGTGCTTCCGATTTATTAAAAAAAATTTCATTTAATGATTTTTTTAATTATGCAAAACAATTAAAGTTGAATTCAATAAAAGATTATTCGTTTGTAAATAAAACTAATATTTGTTTAAGAATGATAGAAAAAAGATTATTGTGCTCTAATTATCTAGTTTTGCCAAATGTGCCTTATTTAGAAAACGAAAGCATAATTATCTTTGATAGGAATATTGAATTTAGCGTAGATGTCGAGAATTTTTTAAATATTCTTGAAAATCCTAGTTTATTATTTGGCTTATTAATGTCGATTTCTGACAAAAATATGAAAGAAGTTACAATAAATTTATTTAATAAAAAATATTATATTTTAAAAAATTCAATAAATGAAAACCCTTTTTATTTCAAAAAAATATTATCTAAATTTATTTTAAATTTATTATATGAAAATAAAATAGTTGGAGAAGAGGCATTGTTAAAATTTGAGAAAAGGGCACAAAAGATATTTGATGATTGTGAGACTATTCATATTGCTGTAAGAAATCAAGATACATTATACAATGTATTATTTAGTTCAGGTAAATTTAATTCTAAAAGTGAATTAAGAAGATTGTTTAATCAAAATGCTATAAGAACATTCGAAAATACAGTACTATTTGCTAATGAAATAATTAATAGTAATGTTAAATTGAAAGTTGGTAAAAAATTATTTTTTTCTTTGGAGTATGAATATGAAAAATAGAAAAGATTTAGATTATTTGGTAAAGCAATCAAATTTAATTGTTGATATAATAGGTAAAGAAATAGAGATTAAAAAAGTTAAAAATAAAAATTTGAAGATTGGTCTCTTTGTTTGGGCAAGAAATAAACCTAAAATGCTTTTTAATTATTATAAAAAATTAAATAATATTATTACAAATGAGAAATTAAATGTAATAATAGATGATAATTGTTCTCAAATTTGTATGCAAATCGACGCTAAAAGGCAAAAACAATTAGTTGAAGAATATTATCAATTTTTTAATGATTGTAATGTTTTAACAAGTTCTAGTAAATGCGATATTTCTATTGAAGAATTTATGAAATATATAAAAAATATTTCGTATCAATCATTTTATAGCTTTTTGCCACAAAAAAAGAAAGATAAAATAGAAGAACTTAATTTAGGTGAACTAGTACACAATTATTTAGAATATAAAACGATTTCGTATGCTTTCACTTTTTGTGATGCTTTATTTGTTGGTAAAAAAAGTTGTAACATTGCATATTTTTATCATCGACATATAGATCAAAATGCTAATTTTATTATTGTAGATAATTTTTAGGAGAAAAAATGGAATCAATAAAACAGTTAAAAGAATATCTTTTAAAAAATAAACTTATAACAGTCGATGATGCGTTGTTTGTTACTGGAAGTTTTGCCATATGTAGTACTTTAAAATTAAGTATGACGAGATTTAGTAATGGAAATTCTGATATTGACTTAATCATTGTTTTAAATAATAAAACATCTATATCACATATTTTAGATGTAAATCAAAAAGAATTATTCTTAAATGATAAAATTGAAATGATAAATTATTCTTCATCTTACGGTCAAGGGAGAAATAAATTAAGCATAAAATACATTGATTACAAAAATTTAGATAAACTTTTAAATTTTAATTGTATAAAGTATAAAAGTTTTAGAAAAATCCCTCTAACAAATTATAAAAAATTTGAAAAATTTGCTTGTAGCGATTTGACTTTTGATAAAATGTGCTATAATGAAATATATGATAAAAACTCAAATGGTTACATTTTGAATTTTTCATATTGCCCAATTTTGAACAATGTTTTTAGATTTTCTAACATACATTCGATGTTTGTTAACTCAATAGTTGAATTTAATACAGGTTTGGTTTTTTATAAATATCAAACTTTTATGAAAAAATTTTTAAGTATATTTAATAATTTAACTATTTATCAACAAACATATTTATTTAAACATTTTACTTGTGAAAAAGATTGGGATAATGAACAGTTAATTAAATTAATAAATTTTATTAAACAAAAAGGAGAAACTATGACATTTTTTGAAGAATTACAATGGAGAGGATTAGTCCAAAATATATCAAGCCCAAACTTAATTGAAAAGTTAAATAAAGGTGGATTAACATTTTATATTGGAACGGATCCAACAGCAGATAGTTTACATTTAGGACACTACTCGTCTTTTTTAATAACTAAAAGACTAGCTAAAGCTGGACATAAACCATTATTGCTTGTTGGAGCAGCAACTGCATTAATTGGCGACCCTAGAGGTACAACTGAAAGAAAATTATCAAATAAAGATGAAGTTTTTGCAAACTTTGAAAAATTAAAAGCACAATTACAAAAAATTTTCCCATATCCTGTTCTAAACAACTATGATTGGGTTAAAGATATTCATATTATTGATTTTTTTAGAGATTATGGTAAATATATAAATGTTGGATATATGTTAAATAAGGATTTGGTACGAAGACAAATGGAAAATTCAGGAATTTCTTATGCCGAATTTTCATATATGCTAATTCAGGGGTTAGATTTTAAATATTTACACGAAAATATGGGCGTTGATTTGCAAGTAGCAGGTTCTGACCAATGGGGAAATATTACTACTGGAATAGAATTAATTAGAAAAACGACTGGTGATGAAGTATATGCGATGACTATGCCATTAGTAACTGATGCAAATGGGGTTAAATTTGGAAAGAGCGAAGGAAACGCTATTTGGTTAGATAAAAATAAAACAAGTTCATATGAACTTTACCAATTTTTAATAAATACAGATGATAAGGTTATAATTGATTATTTAAAAAAATTAACCTTTTTAACAAAAGAAGAAATAGAAGATATAGAAGCTCAACAATTAGAAAATCCACATTTAAGAATAGCACAAAAGAGATTGGCTAAGGAAATAATAACTGATTTGCATGGGGCAGATGCTTATGAAGAGGCCGAGAAGATAAGTGAAAATTTATTTAATGGCAATATTAAAGATATTAGTATAAGAGATTTAGAAATTGGTTTTAAAAATGTCCCTCATTTTAATATAAAAGAAGATAGTCTTGTTAATGTTTTGGTTGAAAATGGTATATGTTCATCAAAGCGTGAAGCAAATGAATTTATTAATAATGGGGCAATTTCGGTTAATGGGGAAATTATAAAAGATTCAAAATATAACATCAATAGAACGATTGCATTGAATAATGAAATTGTAATAATAAGACGTGGCAAAAAAAAGAATTTCTTTTGCAATATCGTTAATAAATAATTTTAAATAAAAAGTCCGTTTTAAAACGGATTTTTTTTGTGTAGTACAAAGTTATAATGTTATTTGAACTATAGTATATGCAGAGTTTAATTTATTTTGATTGTTACATTTTATAAAAACATAAAAAAATATTATGAAATAAGAATATATGATAATTTGTACATATAAAAAACAAAAACTTTCAACTTTTTTATTAGATTTTCATAATATGAAGTAGATTAACAAAAGGAGAATAATTATGAAATGTAATAAAAAACGAGTTTGTTGTATTCCTAGTGATAAAATAGCATTTTATGTTGGTCCAACAGGAGCAAGGGGGCTAAGGGGAGCAAAAGGCGAAAAGGGTGATGACGGAAAAGGTTTACAAATACAAGGCACATATTTAAAAATGGAAGATTTGCCAAAAGATGCTTTTGACGGAATGACAGTTTTTATGGGCGTTGACGCTCCTAGAAAAATTTTTACTTTTGATAAAAAAACTAATAGTTGGATTGACCAAGGATATTTACAAGGCGAAAAAGGTGATAGGGGTGAAAAAGGTGATAAAGGCGACCAAGGTGAACAAGGTGTTAAAGGAGAAAAGGGCGATAAAGGTGATGTTGGTGCAACTGGCACTTATTGGATAAAAGAAGTTTATATCGCAACTATACGAGACCTAACTATGTATGTGCCAGATTTTGGATATGAAGTTCCAACAGGTGAAAGACTTCCACTTAAAAGATTGCAAACATCTTCTAATACTAATATTGTAACATTAGATAGAGATGAAAATACAATTCAATTTAACGAAACTGGAACTTATAGAGTTATTTTCACGTTTAATGGCTATATCGACTTAAATGGTTCACAATTTGATATGAACACGGATTATTTGTCGGTAGGATTAAGACCAGTTGACACAGATGAAGTTTATATTGGTGCAAACGATTGGAGTTTTAATGCTGTTCCACACAATGTAACAGGAATAGGCTTGCTTCAAGTTAGAGATATAAATACAAAATATGAACTTGTAAATTTACACGCAAATAAAAGTTTATATTTATTGGGTGGGGATAAACGTTCTACTTTAACAGTTTCTTATTTTACAGCACCTATGGTTACAATGTTAATTACAAAATTAAATTAAAAATATTATAATTTATTTAGAAAAATTTTATAATTTTTGTATAATTAATATATGGAAAGTTATAAAGATGCTAAAAATTTATTATCCAAAATTAAAATTGGTTGGAATTTAGGCAACTATTTAGATTGTAATAATAAAGATATAAAAATTCGTATGTCAAAAAGTAAAACAGTTGAAGAAGTTGTATCTTTATGGCATAATCCTATTTTTAACCTAAAATGTTTTGATAGTTTATTAAAATACGGAATTAATAGTGTAAGACTACCTGTTTCGTGGTGCAATTTTATTGAATATAAAAATGGGGAATATATAATAAATAACGAAATTTTTGATAAGCTTAAAGAAATTATAAATTATGCGTTAAACTTAAATTTTATAATTATTTTAGATGTTCATCACGATGACAAAAATTGGCTTTCACTCTCTTGTAATGAAAGCGACTTTATTGAAGTTAAAAACGAATTTAAACAAGTTTGGGAACAAATTAGTTATGAGTTTAAAGATTTTAGTTATAATTTAATTTTTGAAGGAATGAATGAAGTTATTAAAATAACAGATAAAGAAGATTGGGTTGGTAGTGAATTTTACTATAATAGATTAAACGAACTATATGAAATTTTTATAACAACAGTTAGAAAAACAGGTGGGAAAAACGCCGATAGATTTTTAATGATAACGCCTTATGGCGCTCAAATTCATAAGTTTGCACTAAAAGGTTTTAAATTGCCAAAAGACAATAATTTAATTGTCGATGTGCATTTTTATGGGAAAACTGATGATAAAAATGTTTATATTGAATATTTTTCATATTTAAAACAACATTTTATTGATAAAAACATACCTTTAATAGTTGGGGAAATTGGACTAAAAAAAGAATATAAAGATAATTTTGAGTATTTAAAAGTTTTATTAAGTTATATGAAAGAATTAAACTTAAAAGTCTATCTTTGGGATAATGGTTCAAGCCGAAAATTTATAGATAGAGAAACAGGCTTAATAGAACACCAAAAAGAATTTATGAATTATATTAAAAAAAATTATTAAAGGGAAATATGATATGAATAATTTAATTAAAAAAAATGCAATAGATAAATTAATAATGTTAGCATCTAACGGAAAATTAGATAAAAACGATTTTACTATTGAAGAAAAAGATTATTTAATAAATTGTATAAACTTATTCCAATTTTTAATTTCTTATCCCGAAGTAAAAGATGAAAAAACTTTTGATTTACTTTCAAGAAGTTGTAAAAAAAGAGAATTTTATACAGGTTCAGTTTTAAAAAACGCAAGTTATTTAAGTGATTTTAATAGTTTAGAATTAAAAAACTTTTTAAACGATGAAAATCAATCTATAATTAAAATTTTATGTGATAAAATAAGCAATTTTTATTTTGTATACCAAATTTATGAAAAATCTAATGACTTAATAAAAACTTATTTAACAATAGAACCTTGTAAAGAAATTTTATCTAAGTTAAATGTTTCAAGTAAACTTGTTTCAAGCGATTTTAAATTTCCTATTGTTTGTAGTAAGGAAAGAACTATTGAATTATTAAAAAATTCAATTATTTATAAAAATGAAAATGATGAATATAAAATACCATTATCAGTTTTTACTAATCTTCCGTTTATAAAGCAAAGTTTAAAGAAATTAAGTTTAAACTATATTTTGTTAGATGATAAACTAATTTTAAAAGATTTTTATAAAAAAGGTGGATACGGAATATACAAAGATGTTTTAAAACGATATTCGGGTTTTATGATTGTTGATGAACACGGAAATCTATTTGATGAAGAAAAATATTCAGCAAACGCCGTATTATATTATTTAAGAGCGTGTATTGCAGGACATAGTAACTTTATTAGATATAATTTATTAAATGAGAATTTCAGTTGTTATGGAATAATTTTTATAACTAATGAAAGGTCTTTTAATGAAAATACTGGTTATAAACGAGCCGTTGTTGTAGATTCTGTTTTCTTATCTATTCTTTATAATATGATTGATGTAAATGAAGAATTTTCAAACGAAAAAGAATGTGTTTTTATTCCTAAAAACAATGTTTTAAATGAAAACGAAATTGACAAATTTTTAAGTCAATGTGGTTTTTTTGATATAAAATGTACAAAAAGGTTAGATGATTATGCTTTGTATGGTGCAACTATTTATGATTTAGAGTATAAATATAACAATAACAAATTATTAATTAAAAACAAAGACGATTATAAGCGACAATTAGAAAGTAGATTGCAAGATGTAGTAATTGAATTTAAAGATATAAAAAATATAGACATTGTTAAACGATTAATTCCACAAAATCTTACTTATAATAATAAAAATAATTATAAAATTTTAAATG
>CAKVEY010000041.1 GCA_934746185.1 uncultured Clostridia bacterium | reverse complement strand
TTTACACAGTTTTTATCTTCAATTTTTATTATTTTATCGTCTAAATTTAAAACTGTGTTATTTAAACTAATTTTTATTTTGCTATTAATAGAAAATGGAGAAGCGTCTTTGTTATTCCACAAAACATAAGTGTCTTTATTTGTAAAATTGTTTTTGTTAATATCAATTAAATCTTCTAAACCAGAAATATTGGTTAAATTATCTTTTAAGTTTTTAAAACTAACTTCGGGTTTAGAGTTTTCAATTCTAAAAATTATAACTTTATTTAAAGTAGAATTTTTAAATGTTTCAAATTTATAAGGAAGTATAACACAATATAAACCAGAATCTTCAAATCTATTGCTTAAAACAAAGCTTGTTTCGTTTGTTAATTTATATTGTCCGTTTACTACTTCTATTTTATAATATTTAGCACCTGTTAAGTTTTCGCTAACATAACTAATAATTTTAACTGGTGCTTGATTTGTGCTAGAAACTTTGTTTAAATCGATTTTTTTATTATTGTCTAAACTATTTAAACTTTCTTCTACTAAACTTGATGTTAAGTTTTCAGCATCAAATAAATAAGTAAAATCACTTATAAAGTTATCGTTATAAAATTTTTTGTATTCTGCTAAACTAGGATTAACTACATTTGAATAATCTTTGTAATATGCTTCATAACCAATGTTATATAATCCATAAGTTTTTAAACTTTCAATATTATCAATTTGTTCGCCACTTAAACGGGTATAAGTGTTATCATAAATGTTAGTGAACATTAAATCAAAATTAATTTCATATTTACCTAAAACATCTAGTGTTATGTAACTAAAATTTGAAATTATATCTAAGGTTTTGCTTGCAAATATTTTTTCATTAGAACTATTTATAACTACTTTGTTATTATTTAAAGTTGTAGTTAAAGTAACTAAAGTTTCGTTATATGCAAATTTAATAGTAGGAGCAAATTTATAAGGGTTAAATTTTAATACTGGTTTATTTACAGAATTTCCATAGTAGAAGAAATTGATGTTTTTATCTTTGCTACTATTTTCTTGTTCCACATTATTTAAAACAGGGAAGTTATTATTTGCAAAGAACTCATTTTCATCAATTATATAAAAATCAAAATTTATATTTTGTTGAGTTTGTGCATTGTAAGAAAAATCAAAGTTAAAATAACCACCTTTTGAGTAATCGAAGTTTTCAATTATGGTATCAACCAAACTAAAATCGTAAGCACCAATAAAGGCATAACCATTTGTTGTTTGATAAGGCAATAAACTAACATTAACTCCGTTAATTGTTAAATTAGGATTTAAAATTTGAATTGTATTATTGCTACTTGCTTCTAGTTTAACAATAACTGCCTCATTAAAATTGGTTGTGCTATTTTTGTTTATCGAAACGACATCATTATTTTGAATATTTTCTATAATAGAGTCGTTAGCGTTAATAACACTATTTATTGCATTATTTAAAGTTTTTAAATTTTCTTGCGAAGAAGTTGGAAGTTCACCTATTTTATTAACTCCATATTCTTCTAATAAACTTTTATTATATGTAACTTTTTGAACAGTTAAAACAGCATCTTCATTATCTGCTAAAACTTTATTTGAGGGAATAAAACTATATAGTCCACAAAATAAACTACATACAAAAATTAAAACTAAGGTTATTTTTTTTATTTTACTCATATCTTGCTCCTTAAATATGAATATTTTAACATATTTTCAAATTTGAAATCAAACAAAATAAGATATATTTATATAAATATTTAATATATATAATATTATTATAAGGCAAAATTTTAGTTTTATTTATTTTTTAATTTGACAAATTTTACAAATAAAAAAGTGCCAAATGGCACTTTTTGTTTATTTTTTAAATTTTTTCATTAATTTTTCAAAATCGTCATCGTCATCATCGTCGTCATCATCAACAAAAACTTTTTTATTTCTTTCTTTAATATCATACATAACAGCTTCTTTATCCATAAAATGACCTGCACGATATTCTTGTTTAATTGGGGTAATGTTATAAAAAGGATTTTTGTGTGCAAAAGTAAATTTACTTCTAACAGAGAACTCTCTAAACACATTAACAATAACTTCGCCTTCGCCTAAATGGTCTAATTCTTCTGGTGAAATTAAAGGTACAGAAATATATTGCTCGCTAGTGTTTGTCGATTTACCTGCTTTTGTATCGCCCGATTTACCTTCACTTGTGCTTGTTTGAAGTAAAGTTTTATTGCCACAATTTTTACTAAATTCTTCTTTTGTTTTTAAGTCTTTTGTTCCAATAAATATTTGAATATTGCAGTTATTTTTAATAGTTTGAGCATCATTTTCACCATATTTACTAGTAAGTTGAGTGTAATCTTGAACAATTAACATTAAGAATAATTTTCTACTACGACCAGCAGTAATAAATGGTTTAATTTTTTCAATTTTTGGCAAATTACCAAATTCGTCTAAAATAAAGTAAACAGTTCTATTTAATTCTAGGCTAGGTTTATTTGCAGTTGCTTTATCAATTAAAATCTTATAAAGTTGAGTTATATAAATGTTTGCAAGTGGGTAACGAGTTTCACTTTCATCAGGAATAACAATAAATAAAGCACTAGGACGGTCTGTAAATTTATCAAAGTCAATATCAGTGCCACTTGTTAAGTAACTAATGCCTAAATCACTAAAAATATTAAGGGCAGTAGATACGTGTCCCATATAGCCTTTCATAGTGCTAGCAGCGTTATTTATAACACCTTTTGCTAAGTCTGGTGCTTCACTGGCTTTATCTCTACCTTCAAAATATTGTTGTAAACTTTTAACTGAATTATCTGGGTCAGCATCACGATACATACAAATTTTAAATAAGTTATAAAATATAAACTTATCTTTTGTCATACATAATTCAGGGTATAAACTATCTTCAAGCATAGCAATTAAGGTTGCACGAATAAAGTTTTGTGCTCCTTGTGCCCAAGAAGGATCTTGACCAACTGGTGGGCATAATTGCACGCAAATATCTAAAATATCTGTGTATGCTTCACTAATTAATTTATCTTTTAAAGATTTTAAGTCGTTATTTAACGCTTCTTTACTAGGGTATGCAATACCTTCAAACTCATACCATTCGTTATAATAGGTTGAGCCTTTTATAATTTGTACATTAGGAACTTGACTAGGTGATACATCTTTGTAAACTTTAACTTCTTTTAGTAAATTGTTGCCTCTTTGGAAATTATCGTAGGCTCTATCAAGGGGATTCCACCTGTCCGAACGGTTAGGTTCACGAAGGTCAACAACTTTAACATCGTAACCAGAGTTTTCTAGTTTATTTTTATTTAATAAATATAATTCACCTTTTGGGTCGGAAATAACCATACTAGGTTTGCTTGCTGTTTCGCTTAAAATTTGAATTGTGGGTATAACAAAACCTTGTGTTTTACCACTACCAGTTGTACCTATAACCAAAGTATGAATAGGTTTATACATATTAACTAAAAGTTGTTTGCCGTTAAGTTCAGCTCTAATAACAATGCCTTCTTTGTCGCATTTATGAAGGTCTTGCCATAAATAGAACTTAAATTTACTTTCACTTCTTAATTCTTTTTCGCTAACGAATCTAGAATTAAAGTATTGACTATCTTTTTTTCCCTCTTGGTTAGTAACTTTAACTTTATTGCTAGTACTGCCACTAGAAGAATCTTTCATAATTTTGTTTAATTCTAAAACTAAACCACTAATAGCACCAACGCCTAAACCGATTAAACTAATAGCACCAGTAAAAAGTGATGCAGTAAATTCTTGCGAACCAGTAACATAATTTAATACTACACCTAAAACATAACCGATTAGTGCTAATATTAAAATATTTACAAAAGAAAATTTCTTTTTATCTTTCATAAAATCTCCTTTAAATAATAAAATTCAAAAAATGAGTTAAAATATTATTATATACTAAATAATATTAACAAATTAAATAAATAAAATCAAATATTTTTTATTAATTTAATACAAAATCATATAAAAACATATAAAAATAAAAAATTTAAAAAATTTGTTAAAATTGTTTGATTTATGTAAAAAGTTATGATAAAATCATAGTATAAAAATTAAAAGTTAAAACAAAACTAACTTTATATAACTTATTTTTGGGGGAAACAAAATGTATAACTTATTATTTAGAATGTCAAGTTTGTTAGCAAATGAAGCCGCAGATGATAAATGGGGTTGGGTAACACAAATTACTAACTTTTTAAAAACATTATTACCTTATGTTTTAATCGTTGTTGCAACTGCTGGAACAATTTATGCTGTTGTATTAGGCGTTAAAATGGCAAGAGCCGAAGATGCAAATGCAAGAGAAGAATCAAAAAAGAGAATTATTAACTTTATTATCGCTTTGGCTGTTACAGTATTGTTAATCGTATTATTACAATTATTCGTAACTTACTTACCAAAATGGATTGGTGTAGAATTACCAGATGGCAGTGTTACAGGTTCAGGAATGATTGGTTTATTAAAATAATAAATAAAACGGCATAATTGCCGTTTTTTTTGTGCTTATTAATTAATTTTTAAATATTTATAATTATTTGGTTTTTTTATAAAAAATTAGTAAAATATAAAATATAGGAGATTTTTTATGAGTAAAGTAGTATTAATTGGTTGTGGAAATGTTGGAATGAGTTATGCTTATAGTTTAGTTAATCAAAAAACTAGGGTTGGCGAACTTGTTTTAGTTGATATAAATAAAGATAAGTGCGAAGGCGAAGCACTAGACTTAATGCACGCAGAAAGTATTGCACCTAGCAAAATCAATATTTACGCAGGTTCTTATATAGATTGCAATGATGCTGATATCGTTTGTATTTGTGCAGGAAGAAATCAAGAAGTTGGCGAAACAAGAGTTGATTTAGTTAAGAAAAATTATCAAGTATTTAAAAGCATAATAACCGAAATAAACAAAACTAATTTTAACGGTGTATATTTAATAGCAACAAATCCGTTAGATGTTATGACAAATATAACGCAAAAATTAAGTGGTTTTCCTAAAAATCGAGTTATAGGCAGTGGAACACTACTTGATAGTGCAAGATTAAGATATTTGGTAAGTAATATTACAGGTATTAGCCCTAAAAGTATTCACGGATATGTTATAGGCGAACACGGTGATAGCGAGTTTATACCTTTTGATAATATGCAAATAGGTTTAGATAAAGCAAATAAATGGTTAACCGAAAATGATATGAGTAAGATAACTTACGATGTACGAAATTCTGCTTACGACATAATTAATAAAAAAGGCAACACTAGTTACGGTATAGGTATATGCCTAGCAAAATTAACAAATGCCATTTTAGAAGATAGCCGTAAAATATTTACAGTTTCTAGTTTTAATGAAGAATATGGCGTTTATATTGGAGAACCATCTATATTAGGTAAAAATGGGGTTGAAAAAGTTTTAGACTTAAATTTATCTATTGAAGATAAGGTTAAATTTGAAGAATGCGTAGATGCAATTCAAAGTGTTTTAAATAAATTATAAAAATATAAACATATTTTAAAAAGAAATTCATATATAAAAGTATGAATTTTTTTAATAGTGTAATTTTAAACAAAAATAATTTAATAAATAATATCAATGTAATAAAAAACGAAGCAAAAAATAAAAAAGTTTGTGCTATGGTTAAGGCAAATGCTTATAATCATAACTTAAAGTTTACAGTTTTAACGCTTAAAAATTATGTTGATTTTTTTGGCGTTGCAAATAGCGAAGAAGCGTTAAAAGTAAGAACTTATGCTTACAAAAACAAAATTTTAATTTGTGGCACATTCAATAAAGAAAAGTTAAAAGAACTTATATCTAATAACATAAGTTTAACTATTTTTAGTATAAAAAATTTAACTGATATTTTAAAAGTTTGCAAGAAAAATAATTTAAAAGCAAAAGTTCATATTAAACTAAATACAGGTATGAATAGACTGGGAATAAAGAGTAAAAGTTATTTATTAAAAGTTTTAGAATTTATAAATATTCATAAAAATTATTTAATATTAGAAGGTGTTTTTTCGCATCTGTTTAATTCAGTTAATGCAAGTTTATGCAAAATGCAGTATTTTAAATTCATAGATTATCTTAATGTAATTAGAAGATTTACAATTAGAAATGAATTGCAATATTCAAAATTAATTGTGCATCTAGAAAATTCTGGTGGACTTTTTAATCATATAGATTACTTAAATATATGCTCGATGGTGAGAGTAGGAATTAGTTTGTATGGATTAGAAAATTATAGTGAATTATTAAAACCAGTTTTAAGTTTAAATAGTAAAATAATTGCAATTCAAAAGGTAAGTTACGAAGACTTTGTGGGATACGGCAAAACATTAGTTGACCATAGTGGTCAAGTTGCAGTAGTTCCAATAGGATATGCCGATGGAATTTTAAAAAGTTATAAAGATTGTTATGTTTACATTTTAAACAAAAAATGTAAAATTTTAAATGTTTGTATGGATATGATTTTGGTTGATATATCGAAAATTAAAGCAAAAATAGGTGATGATGTTGAAATAATATCTAATAATAAATTACGAAAAAATTCAGCAGATAATTTAGCCAAAATGCAAAATACAATAAGTTACGAAATTGTAACAAACTTAAATTATAATAGGTTAAATTTAATAGAAAAATAATACCATAAAAATAAATAGAATAAACATTTATAATTTTAAAAAGTGATATATCTTATTAAATTATTATGATTTTTGCTTGTTTTTTAATAAAAATTGATAGTTTCTATATAAAATGTTAAAAATATATGCTATAATTAATATATGAGAATAATTGCAGGTAAATATAAATATAAGCGTTTAAATGAGTTTAGTGTTTCGTCAACTCGCCCAACGGCAGACAAAGTTAAAGAAGCCCTTTTTGATATTTTAACGGATATTAATGATATGGTTTGTTTAGACCTTTTTGCTGGCACTGGTGCACTAGGTTTGGAAGCAATAAGCAGGGGTGCTAGTAAGTGCTATTTTGTGGAAGAAAATATAAATATATATAAAATATTAGTTAAAAATTTTAAAGAACTAGATGTAAAAGAAAATGAGGTTAATGCCCTTAGAAGTGATTATTTAAAAGCATTAAAAACATATAAAAATAAAAACTTAACATTTGATTTAATTTTTATTGACCCACCTTATAAAACAAATTTTGCAGAAAAGGCAATAGATTTTATTTTAGAAAATAATATGCTAAATTCAAACGGTGTAATTTGCTGGGAACACGACAATACTAAATTAGATGTGTCTAAAAACTATAATGTAGTAAAACAAAAAAGATATGGAATAACCTATTTAAGTTTTATTTGTTTGTAAACTGATGGGTTTGCCAAAATGAATAATAATTCAATTAATTAAATAATTATTCAAAAATATTAATTAAAATTTGAAGTTTTAAAAAATTTATAAAAACTCAATATTATGAATAATTATGCAAATATATAAATAAATATACAAAACTTAAAAACAATCATATATAACAAAATGATTGTTTTTTTTATTAAAAAATGATATTATAAAAAAATGATAAACGAAATTAATATAAAGAGTTTTAATCAAACAACGAGTGTAGCACTATCACAATTTTTAGTAGAAATAGATAGATGTAAGTTTAATGATGTAAAATTATTAAAAGTAATAACTGGTTATGGCAGCCACGGAGTTGGTGGCGAAATAAAAAGGGAACTGCTTTATTTGTGTTTAGACTTAAAGCGAAAAGGAATTATAAAAAATTATATTCCTTGCGAAAAATTAACGAAATCTTCATTGCATTCATTATGTGTAGATTATCCCGATTTAATTTTAGATACTGAAATTTCATCATATAATAGTGGAGTTGTGTTAGTAGAAATTTAATTTCCTAAAATAATTAATATATTAGATAAAAATTTAGGAATAATCTTAGAAATTAAGACATTTGACATTTAATTTGAAAATTATAAAAATTTGCGTAAGGAGAATTATGGATTTAGATAAGGCAACAAGAAAAAGAATTTTGGAGTTAGTTGAAGAAAATCATACAACATTAACAAATTTGTGTTTAAATTCTAATTTAACTCCTTCTACGGTTTTTGATTTTATGCAAGGCAAAAGTAAATTTCCAAAATCAATAACAATAAAAAAATTATGTATGGGTGCAAAAATAACATTAAAAGAATTTTATGATAGAGAATATTTTAATGATTTTGACGATGTTTGTTAATTTTTATTTTTTTTAAGAAAATGGTTGACAAGTGAAAAAAATAGGTATATAATAATAGCAATTAAATAAATTTGTTAT
>CAKVEY010000040.1 GCA_934746185.1 uncultured Clostridia bacterium | reverse complement strand
GATTATATTTGTTTAAAAGTTTTAGAGCAAGATGAATTTATTTTAACAAAATTAAAACTATCAAAAAATCAGTTAGATGAATTAAAAAAGTATAATTTAAAAGAAAAAGTTATTTCATTAAAATATGATTTTATCGACAAAATTATAAAAGAGTGCGTTGTAAAAAATAGTAACAAAAAATATGGATATAGCAAACTTGATAAAATTTTATTAAACAAATTTTTGGCTTTTCCTATATTTTTAGGAATTATATTTTTAATTTTTTATTTAACTTTTAATAGTTTGGGGGCATTTTTAAGCGATAAATTAACATTCTTATTTGAAAATTTCGTAAATATTCCTATATTAAATTTATTAAATAGAATAACAACATCAACCTTTATAATAAGTTTTTTTGAAAACGGAATACTTACAGTTTTTACCACTCTTTCTAGTTTTTTACCACAAATAGTTTTGTTGTTTTTATTTCTATCAATTTTAGAAGATACAGGCTATTTAAGTAGATTAGCGTTTGTGTTTGAAGATATTTTTAGTTTGGTGGGATTGAACGGAAGAAGTGTATTTTCGCTTTTAATGGGCTTTGGTTGTAACACCACAGCAGCACTAACAAGTCGAACAATGGAAGATAAAAATAGTAAGATAAAAACATCTATGCTATGTAGTTATATGAGTTGTACGGCAAAAATTCCACTTTATAGTGTTATTTTAGGAGCATTTTTTAGTAATAACATTTTAATAATTTTCTTTTTGTATTTATTAGGAGTTATAGTTGCATTAATTACAAGTATTATACTTGAAAAAACCATTTTAAAAAGTAAAACATCAAGTTTTATAATGGAAATGCCAGCACTTAGAATACCGAATTTTAAAAGAATTTTGAAATTAATTTTATTTAATATAAAAGACTTTTTCATAAGAGTGTCAGGCGTGTTATTTACTTTTTCTATTATAATTTGGTTACTACAAAGCATATCAATTAATTTTAAATTTATTGTAGACCCAACAAGCGAAACTAGCATTTTAACTTTTATCGGCAATATTCTAGCTCCAATTTTTAAACCCTTAGGCTTTGGAAATAGTGGCTGTGTAGCAAGTTTAATTTGTGGAGTAGTAGCAAAAGAAATTATTGTTTCTACTATGGCTATTATAAATGGTGTTAATATAAACTCAGGCGTTGAAAGTTTAAGTCAAAGTTTTTTAAACCCTTTAAGTCCAATAAATTTTACGCCTATCAGTGCGTTTAGTTTTCTAATATTTTCACTTTTGTATATGCCGTGTATGGCAACAATTAGTGTTTATTTAAAAGAAATCGGCAAAAAATGGACATTTGTATGTATAATTATACAATTTGTTTCGGCTTATATTATTACATTTATTTTCTATCGTTTGCTATTATTATTTAATGGATTAAACTTTGTTTCAATATTTTTAAGTCTATTAATATTTGTTTTAATTGCTTGCTCTATTTACTTTTTAATAAAATTAATTAAAAAACCCAAAATTTGTTGTTTTAGTTGCAATAAATGTAAAAAATGCAATAAAACATAAATAGAACACATAATAAACATACAAATTATTGCATAATTATGCAACAATATAAAACTAAGGCACTAACACAAACTACTTCTAATTTCATACACTAAAATATGAGTAAATATAAGATTTTTGGTGGCAATAAGTTAAATGGAAGTATTAAAGTTGCTACTAGTAAAAATGCAACACTTCCAATTCTTGCTGGGGCGATATTAGGTGAAAAAGAAGTTATATTAAATAATTTGCCGAATTTTACTGATGTAGAAAATATGGAGAAAATTTTATTACATTTAGGTTGTAAAATTATAAAGCAAGACAACAAAACAATTATAAACACTGAAAGTTTAAATACATATTATATTCCTAACACATTAACAAAAGAAATTCGTTCATCAATTTTTATGTTAGGGCCAATGCTTGCTAAGTTTAAAAAGGCAAAAATTTCTTTGCCCGGTGGTTGCAATATCGGCAATAGACCAATAGATTTACATTTAAAAGGATTAAGAGAACTTAATGTAAAGATAAATGAAGAGCACGGATACATAGATTGTGATGCAAGTAACATAACTAGTGGTGATATTCACCTTGATTTTCCAAGCGTTGGTGCAACTGAAAACTTAATTATGGCAAGCGTGAATTGTAAAGGCATAACCCGTATTTTTAATAGTGCAAGAGAACCTGAAATTGTTGACCTTGCTAACTTTTTAAATAAAATGGGTGCTAAAATAACTGGCGCAGGCAATAGTACTATTATTATAGACGGAACAGATGTTAATTTTAGTAAAACTACAATTTATCAACCAATTAGCGATAGAATAATAGGTGGAACATATTTGCTTGCTACTTGTATTGCTGGTGGTGATGTAGAAATTTGTAATATTAATAGCGAACATTTGTATAGTTTAATATCAAAAATTAAAAATAGTGCTTGCATTTTAGATATAAAAGATGATAAAATACATTTGAAGGTTAATTCAAAGTTACCAAGTTTAAAAATAGAAACTATGCCTTATCCGGGTTTTCCAACCGATTTACAACCACAACTTGTTAGTTTATTGTCTATTTGTGATGGCACTAGTTTAGTTACAGAAAACTTATTTGAAACTAGATTTAAACATATTCCTGAATTAATCAAAATGGGTGCAGATATTACTGTTAAAGATTCTTTGGCAATAATTAATGGCGTAAATAATCTTAGTGGTGCCGAAGTTATGGCAACCGATTTGCGAGCAGGCGCAAGTTTGGTGCTTGCAGGTTTAAACGCAAGTGGTTATACTATTGTTGACGGAATTAATCATATTAATAGGGGCTACGAAAATTTAATGCAAGAATTAAACAGCATTAATGCAAATATAAAGTTGATAGAGTAAAATGAAGAAAAAAAGTTTGATTATAATTTTATCGGTTTTAGCATTTATTGTGCTACTAGTAGTTTTATCTAGCACAATTTTTTGCTTGAAAACTGTTGAAATTAATTTCTATTCAAACACAATTAACTTAACAGGCAAAGAAACCGAAATAATAGAAAGTGCAAACTTTAAATATAATTCAAGCATCTTTTTTATAAATAAAAATAAATACATAAAAACTATTGAAGAAAAAAATCCTTATATAAAAGTATTAAACATTGAAACGAATTTTCCTAATAAATTAAGTATAAATTGTGTTGAAAGAAATGAACTTTTTGCTTTAAAAGGTTACGAAAATAATGTGTTTAGTAGTTATATGATTTTAGATAATGAACTTAAAGTTTTAAATAACGATAGCGACTATATAAATAATCATAACAACGCAATTTTAGTTAATATTGAAAATGAATTTACAACAAAAGTTTTAGCAGGACGAGCCTTAAATAATACATACTCAAACCTTATTTATCGCTTAGGAATAGAACTTTTAGCATATAACAATAATACACTAATTTTAAAGGCAAATTTTAATGAAATAACTTTAAATTATAATAGTACTAACGATGTGCTTATTAAAATGCGTAGTGGTACAGAAATTGTATTAAAAGATAGTGATAATTATTTAACAGAAAAATTTATGTTAGCACTTTCAACTTATAATCAAAAGCCAGATAAAACAAAGGGGAGAATAACTGCTTTTGTAAATAACGAAGGTCTAGTTGAGGCGTATTATACATAGTTAAAGGTGGTTAGCCACCTTTTTTAAATTTCATAAATATGCAAAAAAATTAATTTTTATAAATTTTTTATCAAAATGCTTGCAATAATTATTTTTATATATTATAATTTTAATGAAAGTTACTAAAATTTGGCATTAAAAAACATTTTTAGATTTGACTTAAATTTTAAAAATTAGTATAATTATAGGTGATATGATGAATCGTGGAGAAACTGCAGTTTTAGACATTGGCTCTTCCAAAATTTCAGTAATGATTGCAGAAAAAGGAATAAATAATACTTTCAACATTAAATCTAGTGCAGAAGAAAATTATGACGGATTTAGTGGTGGCGAATTTTTTAATGAAGAAAGTTTAAAGAGTGCTATAATAAACGCCGTTAAAAAAGCAGGAGAGAATTTAAGATATAACATTAAAAAAGTTTATGTAGGAGTTCCTAGTGAATTTTCTTATTGTTTAACAAAAGAAGTTAATGCAACTTTTCCTAAAAGAAAAAGAATAAAAGATAGTGATGTGTTTGAAATTTTTGAATCAAGTCAAAATTTTGATGATGATAGTTTCGTTATAAATCGTAGTCCTATTTATTTTATTTTAGATGATAATAGAAAAGTTTTAACGCCAGTAGGTGAAGTTACTTCAAAATTAAATATTTTAATTTCTTACATATTAACAAGCAAAAATTTTATAAATTTAATTACAAGTATTTTAAATGAAGCAAATGTTTTTGATATAGATTTTATATCTTCTAGTTTGGCAGAAGCGTTATATTTAACCGAACCTGAAATGCGAGATAGTGGCTTAATATTAATAGATTGTGGCTATATAACAACTAGCGTTAGTTTAGTTAAAGGCGATGGGTTACTTTGTATGAAAGCGTTCTCGATGGGTGGGGGACATATAACTGGCGATTTGTGTCAGGTGCTAAATTTAAGTTTTACGCAAGCCGAAAATTTAAAACGAAAAGTTGTTTTAAGTTTAGATGCAACCGACAATGACTTTTATGAAGCAAATGTAAACGGAAATATGCAACCTATTTCAGCAAAATTTGTTAACGACATAATTTTGGCTCGTCTTGAAATGTTTAGCAATATTTTTAATAAAATTTTAAATTCTAGTGAATTTAACTTGCAAAATAAACCATTTATACCTATACTTATTACAGGTGGTGGATTAAATTACTTAAAAGGCGCAAAAGACTATTTAAGTAAACAAATGGGCAGAAATTTAGAGTACATTGCTCCAAGTGTTCCACAATTAAATAGACCACATTATTCTAGTATATTATCTTTGCTTGACATATCACTAACTCAAGAAAAGAATATCAAAAAAAGTTTTTTACAAAAATTATTTAATAGATAAAGGAGAATTTTATGTTTGAAGAACAAGTAAATCAATCAAATTACGAACAAGAAATGCCAAAAATGGTAGGCAATCAAATTATGCCAGTAGCAAAAATTAAAGTTATTGGTGTTGGTGGTGGTGGCTGTAACGCTGTTAATAGAATGATTAATTTTGGATTTAGTGGTCCAGAATTTATTGCAGTGAATACAGATAAACAAGCGTTATATACTAGTTTAGCAGAAAATCGTATTCAAATAGGTGAAAAATTAACAAAAGGATTAGGCGCTGGTGCAGACCCAGAAATTGGTATGAAATCTGCCGAAGAAAGTAAACAAGAAATTAAAAAAGCTTTGGAAGATACAGATTTAGTTTTCATTACTGCTGGTATGGGTGGTGGAACAGGTACAGGTGCTGCTCCTGTTGTTGCTCAAATAGCAAAAGAAATGGGAATTTTAACTGTTGCTGTTGTTACTAAACCTTTTAAATTTGAAGGTAATAGAAGAATGGCACAAGCTGAAAAAGGTATTGATAATTTAAAGAAATTTGTTGATACTTTAGTTGTTATTCCTAACCAAAAACTATTAAGTATGCAAGAAAAATTCTCTATGCTAGAAGCATTTAGATATGCTGACGATGTTTTAAGACAAGGTATTCAAGGAATTACAAATTTAATTATTGAACCAAGTTTAATTAACCTAGACTTTGCTGATGTTAGAACAGTTATGAAAAATAAAGGTTTTGCTCATATGGGTATTGGTACTGCTAGTGGCGAAAACAAAGTTCAAGAAGCTGTTCGTAACGCAGTTTATAGCCCATTACTTGAAACAGATATTAGTGGTGCTACTGGTGTTTTATTAAACATTAAAGGTGATGCTTGTTTAAGTTTAGACGAAATTGATGTTGCAGTAGAACAAGTTCGTGATGCTGTTGACCCAGATTGTAATATTATTTTTGGTACAAGCGTATGGACAGATAAAGATAAAGATGACGAAGTTGAAATTACTTTAATTGCAACTGGTTTTGATGGTGCTGGTTTTAATAAAACAAGTAACCAAGTTGACCCAAATAAAGAAAGATACGAAAAATTTATGAATCAAAATCGTAATAATCCAAACATTACTTTACAATCAAATGCAAGACAAAATCCTTATATGAAAGAAGAACCAGAACAACAAGTTCAACCAAATGTAAATCAAACAGTAAACTCTAATACAAACATTATGGTTGATAGTGATATTCCTCCTTTTTTAAGAAAAATGAAAGGTAAATAATAATTAGTCCTTTTGCAAAAATGCAAAAGGATTTTTTAATAAAATAAATACTTAAAATTTGACTAAAAATTAAAAAGACTTAAAAAATTTATTATAAAAAATTGACAAATTTTTATAAATAATCATATAATTAATTTTGATTTTTATATGGGGGAAAAATGTTAAAATTAAAAGATATTAAAAAAACTTACATAGTGGGCGACCAAAAAGTTGAAGCACTTAAAGGCGTTAGCGTAGAGTTTAGAAAAAGTGAATTTGTTTCAATTTTAGGTCAAAGTGGTTGTGGAAAAACAACACTTTTAAATATTATTGGTGGATTAGATAGATACACAAGTGGAGATTTAATTATAAACGGAAAATCAACTAAGGAATATAAAGATAAAGATTGGGATAATTATCGTAATCATAGAGTTGGTTTTGTTTTTCAAAGTTATAATTTAATTCCACATCAAACAGTTTTAGAAAATGTTGAACTTGCCTTAACTCTTTCGGGCGTATCAAAAAAAGAAAGACGAACTAGGGCAATTAAAGTTTTAGAAAGGGTGGGATTAAAAGATAAAATTAAAAACAAACCTAGTCAGCTTTCTGGTGGGCAAATGCAAAGAGTTGCTATTGCAAGAGCGTTAGTAAATGACCCCGAAATTATTCTTGCCGACGAACCAACAGGGGCGTTAGATAGTGCTACAAGCGTTCAAATTATGGAATTATTAAAAGAAATCTCAAAAGATAAGTTAATTATAATGGTAACGCATAATCCCGAACTTGCTAAACAATATTCAACACGAATAATTAAACTTTTAGACGGCAATATTATTGAAGATAACAATCCTTACACTAAAAGCGATGAAGAGCAAGAAATTGTTGATGCAAGCGAAGAACTCGGCTTTAAAAAAACTACTAAAAAGAAAAGAATGTCATTCTTTACAGCACTATTTTTAAGTTTAAAAAATCTATTAACTAAAAAAGGTCGAACGATATTAGTTGCCTTTGCTGGCTCTATTGGTATTATAGGTATTTCACTAGTTTTGGCAATTTCAAGTGGCTTTTCAACTTATGTCAATCAAATGCAAAAAGACACATTAAGTTCATATCCCGTAGAACTTACAAATTCTAACTACGATATGGCATCACTTATGAAAATTTTTGTAAATACTAACGATGGAAAAATTGAGCACGGAAACGATAAAGTATATACAAAGCAAGAATTGACTGATATGCTATCTAAATTCAATGCTTCAAGCAGTCAAAGTGATTTAGTAAGTTTTAAACAATACATCGAAACCGACGGCAAAGAAGAGTTAAAGAAGTATGTTTCGGCAATTAGTTACGATTATGGTGCAAAAATTAATGCTTACTATAATTCAACCGATAATGGATTAATTAGTGCTAATGCGACAACGGTTTTTGCTGATATTATTTCTTCGTACCCCAAAACACACCCATTAGATACAAACGATAAAAAATTAAGATATGGCTTATTAAGTTATATGTTTGAGCGAATTGCTAGATAATTATTAACTACTTTCTTCGCAGTACGATTTAGTGGGAAACGGCAGTAAATGGGCAAAAGAGTATAACGAAATTAATATTGTTGTTGACAAAAATAATGAAATAAGCGACTATACATTATATGGTTTAGGTTTATTAAAGCAAGAAGACTTAAACACATTATTAGATAATTATATAAATAATCGTGACCCTGAATCTATAACAACAACTTTTAGTTATGACGATTTGCTAAATTTAGAGTATAAACTAATTTTAGAAAGCGACTACTTTGAATTACAAACTGATGGAACTTATAAAGATATTCGTACTTATAAAGAAACAGATTATGAAACTTATTTATTAAAGTTGCAAAATTTATACGATACAAAAGGAATTACCGTTAAAGTTGTTGGTTTAATTAAAGAAAAAGAAAACGCAAGTGCTTTAAGTATATCAACACCTATTGCATATACAACGAAATTAACTGAGTATATAATTAATACAAACAATCAAAGCGATTTAGTAGTTTTACAATTAAATAATGACGAAAAAAATATCATTAACAATCAAAATTTTGATGCAGAATACACAAAGAAAGACGCTTTAAAGACATTAGGTTACGCCGATATGAGTTCGCCAGAAGGTATTTATCTATATCCTATTAATTTTGAAGCAAAAACAAAAATTTCTAACTTTATTGCAAATTATAACGATAAAATGGTTCGTAATGGGGAAGAAGAAAAGGTTATAACTTATAGTGACACAATCGGCACTATGATGAAATCTATTTC
>CAKVEY010000039.1 GCA_934746185.1 uncultured Clostridia bacterium | reverse complement strand
TTAAAGACGAATTAGTTTTTGTAGATAGAATTAATATTGATTTAGCCAAAAATGAGTATTTAATTTGCGATATTTTAGGTATGAAAGTTTATAATAGTGAAAACGAATATCTAGGAATTGTTGACGATATTGATAATTTTGGTGCACAAGATGTTTATACTGTAAAAAATGGCACAAATGAGATAACTTTTTGCTTAATAGACGGATTATTTAAAAATGTTGATTTAGAAAATAATAAGTTAATTTTAAATACAGAAATTTTAAACGGGGTTATGATATGAAGATAGACATTTTAACATTATTTCCAGAAATGTTTACACCACTTAAAAGTTCAATATTAAAGCGAGCACAAGATAAAAATTTGATTGAGATAAATGTAATCAATTTTAGAGATTTTGCCCAAAATAAACATAAGCAAGTTGATGATACACCTTTTGGTGGTGGCGACGGAATGGTTTTAATGTGTCAACCTATTTTTGACTGCATTAATTCGATAAAAACTGAAAATTCAAAAATAATTTATATGAGTCCAAAAGGAAAAACTTTAAAGCAGAGTTTTGTAAAAGACTACTTAAATTATGAGCATATAATCATTCTTTGTGGGCATTATGAAGGTGTTGACCAAAGAGTGATTGATTATTTTAATATGGAAGAAATTTCTATTGGAGATTATGTTCTAACAGGTGGTGAATTACCAAGTATGGTGTTTGTTGATTGCTTATCAAGGTTAATTCCACAAGTTTTGCATAATGACCATTCTAGCGTTGACGAAAGTTTTAGCGATAATTTACTTGAATATCCACAATATACAAAACCAGCCGAATTTAATGGACTAAAAGTACCAGAAGTATTGCTTAGTGGAAATCATAAAGAGATTGAAAAGTATAGAAAAGAAAAAAGTTTAGAAATTACTAGAAAAAATCGACCAGATTTACTTTAAAATTAAATTTTTAAATTGACAAAAAATTATTAATAATTAATATTGGTTAAGTGCTATTATTTATTAACTTAATTTAAAATTAAATAAGCCACAAAAATTAAGCCTCAAAGGAGAAAAATATGCGAATAAATTGGTTTCCGGGACATATGAAAAAAACTATGGACGAATTAAAAGACAAGGTAAAACTTGCCGATGTTGTTTTATATGTTTTAGATAGTAGAGCGCCATTATCTACTTTAAACCCTGAATTTAACAAAATTTTAGGTAATAAACCTATTATTTTTGTACTGAATAAAGTTGACTATGTAAATGAAAGCGATTTAAGACCTTTTTGTGAAAAGTTTAATAGTGAAAGCACTAAGTTTGTAATGATAGATAGCACAAAACCTAATAGTTTTAAACAAATTTTAAATAAAACTAATGAACTAATGATTAAAAAAATAGAAAGAAATAAAAGTAAGGGCATTAACATTCCACTAAGACTTATGGTTATAGGCGTTCCAAATGTTGGCAAAAGCACATTGATTAATAATTTTGCTTGCAAAAATAAAGCCGAAGTTGGTAATAGACCGGGCGTAACGAAAAATACAAAATGGGTTAAAGTTGATAATAATATTGAGTTACTTGACACACCGGGAACTTTATGGCCAAAACTAGATGATGAAAAGTTGGCTCTTCATTTAGCATATATTGGTTCTATTAAAGACGAAGTTTTAATTCTAACTGATTTATGCTTTGAATTTATTAAAGAATTAGCACCTATTTATCCAAATAATTTTAAAGAAAGATATGGTGTAGATGTTTTAAATAAAGAACCTATTGAAATTTATGATGAAATTTGCCTTTCTCGTGGCTTTATTATGAAAAATCGAGAAATAGACTACGAAAGGGGTGCAAAAGCCATTTTAGACGATTATAGAAAGGGAAAACTAGGAAAAATTGTATTAGATATATAAAAACGGTTTAAAAATATATAAATTATTTGTTTTTAGTAAACAAATATGACAAAAGAGGCATATATGAAATTTTTTACGAGCGATATTCACCTTGGCAGTGCAACTTCTGTTAGGTGCGATGGACGACCATTTAAAAACGATAAACAATTTGAAAAATTTATAATTAAAACGTGGAACAAGCAAGCAAAAAAAGGTGATACTATTTATGTAATAGGAGATATGTTTGATTGCCATAGTAAAGATAATCCTATTTTTTTAAAAAAGATGCCATTGATTAAAAAATTTAAGGCAAACATTGTTTTAATTATGGGCAATAACGAAGAGAGAATAATTAAATATTTTTACAATAATAATTTTGAAGATTTTAAAAAAGTATGTTTACAATTTGGAATAGTAGATTTTGTAAAAGATGCCTATACAAATATTTGTGGGCAAGAATTTTATTTAACGCATAAACCCATCGACCACCATAAAGAAAAATTAACATTATTTGGACATAGCCATAGGGCAATGGGTGTTTACAAAAGTTTTGGTTTTCATATCGGTTGCGATCTAAATCATTTTAGGCTTTTTAGCGAAAATGATATAGAAGATTTTTTAATTGCAAAAAAAGAGTATTGGGAGTGGGACGAAAATTTAAAGTTAGTTTAAACTAATATTAACATACATTTATAAAAAAATATATTTGCAAAAAAATGATTTTTGTGCTAAAATTTTGTTATGACAAATGAGAAAATTGATAAACTAAAATTTGAAAAAGAATATTCGAATAAAGGTTATAAATATATTTGTGGTTGTGATGAAGCAGGGCGTGGTCCACTTGCTGGTCCAGTTGTTGTTGCAAGCGTTATAATGCCACTAGATGATATTATAACTGATATTGATGATAGTAAAAAGTTAAGCGAAAAAAAAAGAGAAGAACTATATGATGTAATTATCTCTAAGGCAATAGCGTTTAGGGTTAGCATAATAAGTGAAAAAGTTATTGATGATATTAACATTTTAAATGCCACTAAAAAGGGAATGGAAGATGCTATAAATAATTTGTCTGTAAAACCTGATTTTGCGTTAGTAGATGCCGTTAAAGGTCTTAAATTAAATTGTGAATATCTTCCTATAATTAAAGGCGATTATTTAAGTTATTCTATAGGTTCAGCTAGTATTATTGCAAAAGTAACAAGGGATAGACTTATGAAAGATTTAGCAAAAAAATATCCTAATTATCAGTTTGATAAGCATAAAGGTTATGGAACAAAACAACATATAGAACTGCTTAAAAAATATGGAAAATGTGAAATTCATAGAGAGAGTTTTATAAAACATTTTGTATAGGGGGAAAATGGATAACAAAATATTAGGAAACAAAGGTGAAAGTTTAGCATACGACTATTTAAAAAAGCAGGGTTTAACAATTTTAGAGCGTAATTATAAAAACAAAATTGGCGAAATAGATTTAATTTGCTACAATAAAAAAGATAACGAAACTTGTTTTATTGAAGTAAAATCAAGGTCGTCAAAAAAGTTCGGTCTTCCGTGTGAAGCAGTTAATTTTAAAAAACAACAAAAAATAAGAAAAGTTGCCGAACTTTATTTAATATTACATAAAAAGTTAGTTAGTAAGGTGCGTTTTGATGTTTTAGAAGTTTTAGGTGGCGAAATCAATTATATAAAATATGCGTTTTAGAGGTGAAATATTAAAGGAGTAGTTTGTAAAGTAAAAAATAATATTTTTGATGTGTATAGTGATAAATATTACACCTGTTTTTCGCAAAAAAAGAATAAAATTTCTAAAATTTTTGTTGGTGATAATGTTGAATTTTATTTAGACGAAAAAACAAACGAGTATGTTATAAATAAAGTGCTAGACAGAAAAAATCAATTAATTCGCCCATTTGTTACAAATGTTAGTCAAATTTTTATTATAATTTGTAAAGAACCTAAACCAGATTTAATTTTAGTTGATAAATTAATAATAAATGCTAAAATGAACAATATTAAACCTATTATCGTAATCAACAAATGTGAGTTAGATAATAGCCTTTATGAAAGCATAAAAAAAGAATATGCTAATTCAGGCGTAGAAGTTTTAAATATTTCGGTTAAAGAAAATATAAATATAGATAGTTTAATTAAATTGTTAGAGAATAACGAGTCAGTTTTAGCAGGTCAAAGTGGGGTTGGAAAAACTAGTTTACTTAATTTAATTTGCAAATTAGAAAATAAAGTTGACGATATAAGCGAAAAAATAAAGCGTGGCAAAAACACAACAACAAACGCTGAATTAATTGTTATTAATAATAATTCGTTTGTATTAGATACAGCAGGATTTTCTAAAATAGATTTATTTAATTTAGCCCCAAATTTAATTAAAAATTATTATCAAGAATTTGACGGAATTAGTTGCACTTATTCTAATTGTAATCATATTTTTGAAGGGGACAAATGCAATGTTATAAATAATAAAAATATTGATAAAAATAGATATGAAAGATATAAACAAATATTTTTAGAACGAAATAATAGTTGGAGTAATAGATATGATTAAATCATCAGTTTCAAGTTTACCTTATAATGATAATATTATAAAAAATTTGCCAGAAATAATTAATAGTGGCACGGATTTTTTGCATATAGATATTATGGACGGAAGTTTAACGGAAAATAAAACTTTTGACTATAAAACATTAGAAAAAATAAACAGTAAAACAACTTTGTTTTTAGATTGCCATTTAATGATAAACGAACCTAAAAACATTGTTAAAAATTATTGCGATAGTGGAGCAAATATTGTTTCAATTCATTATGAAGCATTTAAAGATAAATTGCAACTTATTGATACTCTAACTTATTTAAAAAATCGTGGCGTTATTGTAGGTCTTGCAATATATCCTAAAACTCAAGTAGAAGAAATTGAACTTTATAAAAATTATTTTGATTTATTATTAATTATGAGTGTAGAAATAGGAAAGTATGGTCAAACTTTTATAGATTCTACTTTTGACAAAATAGTAAAAGCCAAAGAACTTTTAAAAGATAAATTAATTGAAGTTGATGGTGGAGTAAACTTAGAAAATTCTACAAAACTAAAAGAACTAGGTGTAGATATAGTTGTAGTTGGTGGAAGTTTCTATAAAGCAAATAACAAACAAGAATTTATAACCAATTTAAGAAAATAATCATATTATAAATTAACTGGGAGGATTTTAATATGATTATTTGCGTTAAAGCACCAAAATTTTTAGTTCCACTTTTAAAGATAATTTTTCGTAAACAATTAAAAGGGGAGTAAAGAAATTAAAAAAGTAAATAAATGAAAAAATAATTAAAATTAAATACATAAAAAAATCGCAACCAAAGTTGCGATTTTATTTTTTAATTATGCTTTTAATGTTTTTATACATTTAGTGCAAACATATTCACTTTTAGTAGTGCCATCTACATCTATTTTAACTTTTTGAACATTAGCATTGTAATGTTTGTTTGTTTTAATATTAGAGTGGCTAACTAAATTACCTTTCATTTTGCCTTTTCCACAAATACTGCAAACTCTACTCATATATAAACTCCTTTAAGTAATATTTAAAATTTTGACTATGTTAGTTTATCATATAAAAACAAAATTTGCAAGTGTTTTTAAAAAAATATTAAAATTTTAAAAATATTTTTAAAAAAATGACTAAAAATATTGATTTTAAATTAAAAATTGTGTAATATAATTATATTATATATTAAATTTTTTATTTTTTATGTAATAAATTTAGGTTGGAGAAAGTTATGCCAGTTAATACTTCAAATTCTTATGGTAAAATAACTATCACCGAAGAAGCCATTGAAAGCGTTTGTGGAAAGGTTGCTTTGGATTGTTATGGTGTAGTAGATTTGGTCGCTAAAAAGTTTAGCGATAATTTGCACGAACTATTTAGAAAAAAGAGTAAAAACAAAGGCGTAAAAGTTTTAACTGTAGATAACAAAATTTATATTGATTTATATGTTATATTAAAATATGGCGTTTCAATTAACGCAGTAGCTGAATCTTTAAAAAGTTCTATTAAATATTCAATCGAAAAATTTACAGGTATGATTGTAGATAGCGTGAATGTTAATGTTCTTGGAGTTAGGGTTTAGTCTTTTTTATTGTTTTTAGGGGGAATTACTTTGCGTATGCAAAAGAGTATAAATGGTGCCACCTTTAGAAAAATGATTCTTGCAGGTGGAAAAGTTTTAGAAGAAAATAGGGAGTATGTAGATAGTTTGAATGTATTTCCAGTGCCAGATGGAGATACAGGAACAAATATGAGTATGACGCTTAACAGTGCTTGTAAAGAAGTTAATGCGTGTCCAAATAATAATTTAGATAGTTTGTGTGAAGCCATTCAAAAAGGCGCTTTACGGGGTGCTAGGGGTAATAGTGGTGTTATATTATCACAAATTTTAAAAGGTATGTGCATTGCACTTGCAAATGAAAAAGAAATAACTATCAAAAATTTTGCAAAGGCTATTAATAGTGGTGCAGAAGTTGCTTATAAAGCTGTTACTAAACCAAAAGAAGGTACTATTCTTACAGTTATAAGAATGATGAGTGAAGCAGCAACAAGATTAAGTAAAAAATCACAATCAATAGAAGAATTTTTAAAAGGTGTTGTAGATGAGGGCGAACAAGCACTTCAAATGACTCCTGAACTTTTGCCAGTACTTAAAAAGGCAAACGTTGTAGATAGTGGTGGTCAAGGATTAATGATTATCTTTACAGCCTTTTATAAACTTTTAACTAATGAAGAAAGTTTTGAGTTTAAATTAGAAGATGCTGCACCTGTTGTTAAAAGTAACGCAGAAATTAACCTAATGGACTTAGCTGATATTCAATTTGCTTATTGTACTGAATTTATGGTTATTCAAATTAAAAATAAAACAACTTTAAGCGATATTGATAAATTAAGAGAAAAACTTATGGAAATAGGTGATTCTGTTATTTGTATAGGTGATTTAAGTTTAATAAAAGTTCACGTTCATACAAACGAACCAAATAAGGCACTAGCTTACGGACTAGAACTAGGCGAATTATTTAATATGAAGATAGAAAATATGCTAGAAGAAAACCGTGAACTTAAAAAACAAAAAATGCTTGCTGAAATGAAAGACTTTGGCTTAATTTCAGTTTGTGCAGGAACTGGCGTTGTTTCAGTATTTAAAGATTTAGGCGTAGATTATGTTTTAGAAGGTGGTCAAACTATGAACCCATCTGCTGATGATATTTTAAAAGCCGTAGATAGCGTTAATGCTAAAAATATCTTTATTTTACCTAACAATAAAAATATTATTTTAGCGTGCGAACAAGCGAAACAATTAACAAACAAAAATTTAATTGTTATTCCTTCACGAAATATTGCCGAAGGTATGAGTGCTTGCTTATCTTTTAATCCAGAAGCGACTGTTGAAGAAAATACTGAAGCGTTAAATGACGCACTAACTACTGTAAAATCTGCAAGCGTAACTTACGCTGTAAGAAATACTAATGTAGATGGTATTCAAATTGCAAAAGGCGATATTATCGGTTTAAATGATAGCAGTATTTTAACAAAAGGAAAGACTATTGAAGAAACAGTTATCAGTTTATTAGATAAATGTGTTGCAGAAGATTGCATAAATTTAACTTTATTCTTTGGTAATGATGTTAAGGAAGAAGATGCTTACGCTCTTCAAGATAAATTGGCGGGAATTTATCCAGATAAAGAAATTACAGTTCTATTTGGTGGTCAACCAGTTTACTACTATTTAATTAGTATGGAATAATATTATAAAAATTTATTTGTATAACTTTTAATCAATTTTTTGAAAGAATTTTTGTTGGAATTAATTTAAAAATAAACGAAAAAAGAGAAGTTTTGATGACCTTCTCTTTTTTTGAAAACTATTTACTATTTTTGTTTCGAGTAGTTTTACTTCTTGTAGTAGTAGTTTTGGCTCTTTTACCAGCACTTCTACTAGTTTCTACTTGATTTGATTTAGTAGCAGTTTTACTCTTGCCACAATGGTCGCAGTGATCACAACCACAGTTAGAGCAATTTCTTGTTTCTGCACTATTGTTTTTTCTTCTCATCATAATAGTTTTCACCTCCTATAAATTGTAAAGAGATTTTTCTTTACATAGTTAGTTTGTGAATATGAGTAAATTTTATTATAAATATAATTGGTAAATTTTACATATTATAACATATTTTTTAAATAAACCAAATATGTTATATTATGCAGAATAATGTAATAAATTTAACTAATTTAAAAGCAAACGAGTGTGGTTATATAACAAGTGTTAGTGGTAATTTAAAATTAAAAAATCGTTTGTTAGAACTTGGCTTTACAAAGGGAACATTAGTTAGAATTTTAAATATTTCTAGTTTGAAGAAAAGTTATTTGATTGAAATTAGGGGATATATTTTAGCGTTAAGAAAAAGCGTAGTTAGTTTAATAGAAGTAACTCCAAATAAGGAGAGCAAATTATGAAACATATTTTGTGTGGAAATCCTAATGTTGGTAAAACGACATTTTTAAATTCGCTAACATTAAGTAATGAACACGTGGGCAATTGGCACGGCGTTACAGTAGATTATTTAGAAAAAAAGTATAAATTGAATGGTGAAGAGAATATAATTGTCGATTTACCTGGATTATATTCTTTATCAAGTTATTCGTTTGAAGAAGAAATCGCAAGAGATTATATTTATAATAGTAGTGATAAAGTTATAAATTTATTAGACGCTAATAATTTATCTCGAAATTTATATTTAACATTAGAGTTATTACAATTAGGCAAAAAAATGAAAGTTTGTTTAAATTTTGCAAACGAACTAAAAAAAACCAAAACGCAAATAGATGTAGAAAAACTATCA
The DNA here is from genome assembly GCA_934746185.1 of uncultured Clostridia bacterium. Lineage (GTDB taxonomy): Bacteria > Bacillota > Clostridia > Christensenellales > UBA1242 > UBA7868. The sequence continues at coordinate 152 of CAKVEY010000039.1, read as the reverse complement.
AAACTACTTGGGACAAATGTAGTTTTATTTAATGCACAAAATAAAATTGAAACAATTAAACTAATAGATAACGACTTTAAAAATACTTTTAAAGCACCATATTTAAACGAACTTCCTTTAAAAAATATAAGAAAAATATTAGGTGAAAGTGT